>NZ_JBVJIR010000011.1:274043-320697 GCF_055586185.1 Actinoplanes sp. NPDC051405 | reverse complement strand
TAACCCTCTCCGGGACCGCCCCTGTCGGAACCCGGGGCCTCCGGTTCCGTTTTTTTTTCGGCCCTGGGAGCGGTGCCCTTTTTTCCCCCCGGTCCTCCGCCCCCCCCCCACCCCGCCCCCGCGGTGGTGCCACCGACGAACCCCGATGGCCACGCCGACTCGGCCGGGCACAGCGGACCCTACGGCCCCGGACTGTCCGGATCGGCCTGGGCCGAGCGCAGCGCGGCCGCCGAATACGACGCCACGGCCGACGCCGGCTACGCGACGGAAACCCCACCGGCGCAGCGGCCGTCCCGACGGCATGCGGCCCCGGACACAGGCACGGACATCGCCCGCTACGGCCTGAGCGCCCTGCCGACGCCGCAAGCGCAGAGCTATGGCGCCGCGTCCTACGGCGCCGGTTACGACGTCCCCGGCAACTACGCCGTCCCGGGCGGCCACAACGCCCCAGCCGGCTTCGACCCCCACTCCGGCCATATCGGCCCAGCCGGCTTCGACGCCCACTCCGGCCATATCGGCCCAGCCGGCTTCGACGCCGACTCCGGCCATATCGGCCCAGCCGGCTTCGACGCCGGGACCGGCTTCAACGCCCAGTCCGGGTTCGACGCCGAGTCCGGGTTCAACGCCCAGTCCGGGTTCGACGCCGAGTCCGGGTTCAACGCCCAGTCCGGGTTCGATCCCGAGTCCGGGTTTGACGCCGGGTCCGGCTTTGATGCCCAAACCGGCTTCGACGGCCGGTCCGGCTTCGTCGGCGGCCAGAGCGGCTACGACAACCCGAGCCACGGCTTCGACAAGACCGGGGCGGCGGCCTGGACCTCAACCCCCGCCGACTACGGCTACGCCGATCCCGCGGCCCAGGACCAGCCCGAAACCGGCGGCTACCCCTATCCCGACCCCACAGCGGACGACAGCCCGAGAGGCAGCGGCTTCGGCCGCGCGGACTCGCCCTTCTTCGCCCAGGACTCGTCCGGCGGCTTTGTGCTCGACAACGAATACCCGCGGCCCGACGAGCCCGAAGGCACCGCCCGGAACACCTACGGCCGGCCCGCCGATCAGTACGGCCCCGACCCCATGGCCGCCCAGCCCGGCCGGGCGCCGCGCAATCACGAGCCGCGCAGCCAGAAGCCGCGGGGCGGCTGGTAGGCGCGGGGCGCTACTTGTCGATGTCCCCGACCACGAAGAACATCGACCCCAGGATCGCGATCAGGTCCGGCACCAGGCAACCGGGGATCAGCGTCGCCAGCGCCTGGACGTTGGCGTACGACGCCGTGCGCAGCTTGAGGCGCCACGGGGTTTTTTCGCCTCGGGACACCAGGTAGTAGCCGTTGATGCCGAGCGGGTTCTCCGTCCACGCGTACGTGTGGCCCTCCGGCGCCTTGACCACCTTCGGCAGGCGCACGTTGACCGGGCCGCTGAGCTGGTCCACCCGGTCCAGGCAGGCCTGGGCCAGGTCCAGGGACACGTACACCTGGTCCAGCAGCACCTCGAAGCGGGCGTGGCAGTCGCCGGCCTCCCGGGTCACCACGGGCACGTCCAGCTGGTCGTACGCCAGGTACGGCTCGTCGCGCCGCAGGTCCAGGTCGAGGCCGCTGGCCCGGGCCACCGGGCCGGAGGCGCCGTACGCCGCGGCCTGCTCCGCGGTCAGTACGCCCACGCCGACCGTGCGGGCCAGGAAGATGTCGTTGCGCCGGATCAGCCGGTCGATGTCCGGCATCCGGCGGCGCACCTCGTCGATCGCCGTACGGGCCCGGGACGTCCAGCCCGCCGGGACCTCCTCCTTGAGGCCGCCGACGCGGTTGAACATGTAGTGGATCCGGCCGCCGGAGACCTCCTCCATCACGGCCTGCAGCGTCTCCCGCTCGCGGAACGCGTAGAACATCGGGGTGATCGCGCCGATCTCCAGCGGGTACGAGCCGAGGAACATCAGGTGGTTCAGCACCCGGTTCAGCTCGGCCAGCGCCATCCGCAGCCAGGTCGCGCGTTCGGGCACCTCGATGCCCATGAGGCGTTCCACGGCCAGGGCGACGCCCAGCTCGTTGGAGAACGCCGAGAGCCAGTCGTGCCGGTTGGCCAGGACGATGATCTGGCGGTAGTCGCGTACCTCGAAGAGTTTCTCGGCGCCGCGGTGCATGTAGCCGACGATCGGCTCGCAGGACGTCACGCGTTCGCCGTCGAGGGTGAGCTTGAGCCGCAGCACGCCGTGCGTGGACGGGTGCTGGGGGCCGATGTTGAGCACCATGTCGGCCGTGTCCAACCCGGACCCGGTGCCGACCGTCATCTCCCGCAGGTCGCTCATGCCTGCATCGTCCCACGGAGCTTGATGCCGACCTCGTGCAGCAGCCACCAGTGCCCGCCCAGTCCGGCCGGGTCGATCAGTTCGCCGGCGGCGCCGGCCGAGCTCAGCGCCCGCAGGTAGGCCGCCGGGTCGCTGCGGGCCAGGTCCAGCGGTGGCCGGCCGCCGCCGATCCCGAGGCCGCGCAGGGCGGCCCGCTGACTGATGATCCGGTACGCCGTCCCGGCAGCCGCCGCGGCCGAGTCGACAGCCACGTGGGCGGTCACATCGGTGCTGCCGTCCGGCCGGGGTGGCACCTGCCGTCCGTCCCGGTACCCGGTCAGAGTGCCGAGCGGTGGCCGCGCCGCGCGCACGTGCCCGTAGTCGATCGCGAGTGCGCAGCCCCGCCGGACCGCTGCGACCGCGTCGGCCCAGGCCACGTCCCGGGGCCAGCCCAGCTCGATCCGGTCGCCGGGCCGGGCTGCCGGCCACCAGCGGCTCAACCAGAACCGGTCGGCCGCGTCCACGTCGGGGCCGAGCAGCTCCGCACCGGTGGCGGGATCGACGAGCACCCGCCGGGCCCGGCCCTCGGTGTCGACCTCGGCCACGTCCAGCGGCACGTTGTCCAGCCATTCGGTGGCCAGCAGCATCCCGGTGACGTGCTCGGGCACGTACCGCTGCCAGGAGATGTCGGCCGGCAGACCCGCCGGCCGGGCGGCGAGCTCGACCCCGGCGAAGCGCACCCGGTGGGCCAGGCCGTGTGCCGGATCGGTGTCGATCAGGGCGTGCAGGGCGGCGAGCAGTTCGCCGCGACCGGCGCCCACGTCGACGACGTCGAGGGTGGCCGGGCGGCCCAGCGCGGCGTCGACCTCGCCGATCAGCCGCAGCAGCGCCCGGGCGAACAGCGGGGAGGCGTGCACGCTGGTCCGGAAGTGGTCCGCGGGGCCCTCGGTGGCCCGGGTGAAGAAGCCGTCCGGTCCGTACAGGGCGGTGGTCATCGCCGCTCGCCAACCCAGGCTCGTCACGCTTGCCAATCTAGGCGTAAACGCCCGGTGCAGTTGTTCACACGCCCTTGTCACGAGCGTGTTACATCGGCGCATACTTGCGATCGACCGGTACCCCTTTCACGAGGACTGGATCTTTCTATGAGCGCTGTGCCGCGCGCCGGAAAGCGCGCTCGCCCCCTGGTCGTGGGTGTTGTCGGAGCCGGCCGGGTGGGTGCCGTGCTCGGTGCCGCCCTGGCGGACGCCGGGCACCGGATCGTCGCCGCGGCCGCCGTCTCCGCCGCCTCGCGGGAGCGCGCCCAGCGCCTCCTGCCGCAGGCCGCGATCCTGCCCGCCGACGAGGTCGCCCGGGCTGCCACCGATCTGCTGCTGCTCGCCGTTCCGGACGATCACCTCGCCGCCGTCGTTTCCGGCCTGGTCGCGACCGGCTCGCTGGGCTCCGGCACGGTCGTGGCGCACACCTCGGGCGCGCACGGGCTCGCAGTCCTCGGTGATCGCGACGGCCTGGCGCTGCACCCGGCGATGACTTTCACCGGCGCCGACAGCGACCTCGACCGGCTGCCCGGCATCGCCTGGGGCGTCACCGCCCACGACCGTGCTTTCGCCGCGCGGCTGGTCACCGACCTGGGCGGGGTGCCGGAGTGGATCGCCGAGGATGCCCGCCCGCTCTACCACGCGGCCCTCGCGCACGGCGCGAACCACCTGGTCACGCTGGTCAACGAGGCCGCCGACCTGCTGCGTACGGCCGGTGTCGAGCACCCTGGGGCCGTGCTGTCGCCACTGCTGCACGCGGCGCTGGACAACGCGCTGAGCCTCGGCGATGCCGCGCTGACCGGCCCGGTGTCGCGGGGTGACGCGGGCACCGTGGCCAAGCACCTGAGCCGGATCGCGCCGGAGTCCGTACCGGCGTATCTCGCACTCGCCCGGCGCACCGCCGACCGGGCCATCGCCGCCGGGCGGCTGCGGCCGCAGGACGCGACGCTGTTGATGGATGTTCTCGCCCAGGCGACCGTAGGGAGTCCCTCATGACCGCGCTCATCCACACCCGGGCCGAGCTGGCCGCCGTCCGCGCCGCCGCGCCCGGCCGGGTGGCCGTCGTGATGACCATGGGTGCCCTGCACGAGGGGCACCGGCAGCTGATGCGCGTCGCCCGGGAGCGGGGCGACTTCGTCATCGTCACGGTGTTCGTGAACCCGTTGCAGTTCGGGCCGAACGAGGACTTCGACAAGTACCCGCGCACCCTGGCCGCCGACGTCGAGGCGTGCCGGGCCGAGCAGGTCGACGTGGTGTTCGCCCCGGATCGCGACGAGATGTATCCGGGCGGCACGCCGCAGGTGACGCTCAACGCCGGCGCGATGGGCGAGATCCTCGAGGGCGCCAGCCGCCCGGGGCACTTCTCCGGGATGCTCACCGTGGTCGCCAAGCTGCTCCTGCTGACCCGGGCCGACCTGGCGTTCTTCGGCGAGAAGGACTTCCAGCAGCTGGCCCTGATCACCCGGATGGTCAAGGACCTGGAGATCGGCGTCGAGATCGTCGGCGTGCCCACGGTCCGGGAGGCCGACGGCCTGGCGCTGTCCAGCCGCAACCGCTACCTGTCGGCCGACCAGCGGCTGGCGGCTCTGGCGTTGTCGCACGCGCTTCGGGAGGGCGCCGCGCAGACGGACGCGCAGAGCGTGCTGGAGGCGGCCGGCAAGATCCTCGCCGATGAGCCCGGCGTGCAGGTCGACTACCTCGCGCTCACCGACCCGCTGCTGGGCCCGGCGCCCACCGACGGGCCCGCGCGGCTGCTCGTCGCAGCCAAGGTGGGCAGCACCCGGCTGATCGACAACGTTCCGGTCCTGCTGGGGAAGGCCGCCCGATGATCCGCACCATGCTCAAGTCGAAGATCCACCGGGCCACGGTCACCCAGGCCGACCTGCACTACGTGGGCTCGGTGACCGTGGACCTCGACCTGATGGAGGCGGCCGACCTGCTGGCCGGCGAGCAGGTCGCGATCGTCGACGTCACCAACGGAGCGCGGCTGGAGACGTACGTCATCCCGGGCGAGCGCGGCACCGGCGTCATCGGCATCAACGGCGCGGCCGCGCACCTGGTGCACCCCGGTGACCTGGTCATCCTGATCTCGTACGGGCAGCTGACCGACGCCGAGGCCCGGTCGTACCAGCCGCGGGTCGTGCACGTGGACGCGGACAACAAGATCATCGAGCTGGGCACGGATCCGGCCGCGGTCGCGGACGGCATGGCCGGTGATCCGGTACGCGCGGAGGGCGCCCTGCTGGCCGGCTGACCGGGTTCTCCGCCAAGCCGCCGTACCGGTCGGGTCGATTGCCCTATGATCGACAAATCGGACATCGGCCGGCTCTCGGGAGGCTCGGTTCATGCGACACCTGCCCCGGCTGCGCCGTGCGCGGCGGTGGCCGGTCGCGGCGGCGCTGAGCCTGCTCACGCTGGCCCTTGCCGCCGGGTGCGGCAATCCGGCCGGCGTCGACGGGGACCTCACCGACGGCTGGGCGGCGATCGGCGTACCGACCGGCTTCACCCCGGCCGCGGAGACGTGCCACCTGGCCAACTTCACCACGTTCGGGCCCCGGTCGACGTACGAGGAGGTCGACTGCAAGCTCAAGCACCGCACCGAGACCGTGTACGTCGGCACGTACCCCAGTCCCGCCGCCGAGGCGTCCGACCCGCCGGCGCAGGACTCGGCGGGGGCGCGGGCGGCGTACAAGAACTGCGATGCCAAGACCACGGCGTACGTGGGCGGGCCGTGGCGTACCGCCCGGCTCTGGATCGGGGTGACCCAGCCGACCCGGGCCGCCTGGACCGGGGGCGCCCGGTGGTACCGCTGTGAGGTGCTGGTGAGCAGCTCGGTCGAGGACGACGGCGGCCTGGTGCAGCGGGTCGGGACTCTCCGCGGGGCGCTCGACGAGCCCGCTTCGCCGCTGCTGCTGACCTGCTACAACGTGCTGCTCGACAAGGACGGCAAGATCAGCACGATGCCGGCCCGGGAGTGCTCGGCCAAGCACAACGCGGAGTTCGTGGGGATCTGGGACGCCGGTAACGTCGGCTACCCCCGGACCACCGAGCAGTGGGACCGATTCCATGACGGCTGCCGCAGCCGGATCGCCTCGTACGTCGGCGTGCCGGACGACGATGACCTGCAGTTCCGCGCCGGCGTGATCTCCCTGCCGGGCGGGAACGACGTCTGGGAACTGGGCGACCGCGGCGTGCGCTGCTACCTGTGGCTGGACGCGGCGACCCTCACGTCCTCGCTGAAGGGCAAGGGCGGCAAGGCCATGCCGGTGCAGTACCAGTAACGCCCGGCACTTCTTGCCGCCCCGCCCGTGATTTCCGCGCCCGCGCGATGTTGACTGAGCGCATGTCGCATCTTGCCGACCTTCCGGCGCTACCCCGCCGTCTGGCCGCCGCCGAGCCCGGCTGGACCGAGACCACCGACGTGCTGGTGGTCGGCTCCGGCGTCGCGGGCCTGACCGCCGCCCTGCACCTGCGCGAGGCGGGCCTGCACGTCACCGTCGTCACCAAGGTCAACATCGACGACGGTTCGACGCGCTGGGCCCAGGGCGGCATCGCGGCCGTGCTCGACCCGCTGGACACCCCCGAGGCGCACGCGTTCGACACCGAGATCGCCGGGGTCGGCCTGTGCGACCCCGCGGCGGTACGCGTCCTGGTCGAGGAGGGCCCCGCCCGGATCCGCGAGCTGATGCGGATGGGCGCCGAGTTCGACCGCAACGCCGACGGTTCGCTGATGCTGACCCGCGAGGGCGGGCACCGCGCCGACCGGATCGTGCACGCGGGCGGCGACGCCACCGGCGCCGAGGTGCAGCGGGCCCTGCACGAGGCGGTGCACCGCGACCCGTGGATCCGCCTGGTCGAGCACGCCCTGGTGCTGGATCTGCTGCGGGCCGCCGACGGCCGCGCCTGCGGCATCACCCTGCACGTGCTGGGCGAGGGCACCGAGGACGGCGTCGGTGCGATCCTGGCGCGCGCGGTCGTGCTGGCCACCGGCGGCATGGGCCAGATCTTCGCCTCGACCACCAACCCGGCGGTCTCCACCGGCGACGGCGTGGCGCTGGCCCTGCGCGCCGGGGCCCGGGTCACCGACGTGGAGTTCGTCCAGTTCCACCCGACGTCGTTCATGACGGCCGGCCTGAGCTCGGTGCAGCGGCCGCTGATCTCCGAGGCGCTGCGCGGCGAGGGTGCCCACCTGGTCGACGAGGCCGGCAAGCGGTTCATGGTCGGCCAGCACGAGCTGGCCGAGCTGGCCCCGCGCGACGTGGTGGCCAAGGGCATCCACCGGGTGCTGCGGGCCACCGGGGCCGACCATGTCTTCCTGGACGCGCGGCACCTGGGCAAGGAGTTCCTGGAGCAGCGGTTCCCGACGATCGTGGCGTCCACCCGGGCGGCCGGCATCGACCCGGCGACGGAGCTCATCCCGGTCGCCCCGGCGGCCCACTACGCCTCCGGCGGCGTCCGCACCGACCTGCGTGGCCGCACCTCCATCCCGGGCCTGTACGCCTGCGGCGAGGTGGCCTGCACGGGTGTGCACGGCGCGAACCGGCTGGCCAGCAACTCGCTGCTGGAGGGCCTGGTCTTCTCCCGGCGCATCGCCGACGACATCGTGGCCGAGCTGCCCCCGCAGGCCGATCCGGTGGCCCCGGCCGGCGAGCCCGGCTGGGTCGCCGCCCCGGCGATCCGCGGCGACCTGCAGCGGGCGATGACCCGCGGGGCCGGCGTGCTGCGCTCGGCCGACTCGCTCGCCGCCACCGCGAAGGAGCTGGCCCGCCTCGGCGAGCAGCGCGGCACCCCGCACAACGCGGCCTGGGAGGCCACCAACCTGCTGACCGTCGCGGCCACCCTGGTGGCCTCGGCGGCCGAACGCCGGGAGACGCGCGGCTGCCACTGGCGCGAGGACTACCCGAACGCCCTGGACGAATGGCGCGGGCACCTGCTGGACGCGATCGACGCCAAGGGTGCGGTCACCCAGACCTTCGAGGAGATGGCATGACGGACCGGATCGAGGGCTTGGACCTGGCCGAGGTGGAGCGGGTCGTCTACACGGCGCTGGCCGAGGATCTCGGTGACCCGCCGCGCGACGTGACCAGCGAGGCGACCATCCCGGGCGACCAGGTCGACACGGCCGAGCTGGTGGCCCGCGCGCCCGGCGTGGTGGCCGGCCTGCCGGTCGCGGCCCAGGTCTTCGCGGCCACCTCCGGCGGTACGGCCACCTTCGACCAGCGGATCGAGGAGGGCACCCGGGTCGTCCGCGGCGACGTGCTCGCCGTGGTGACCGGTCCGACCCGTTCGCTGCTGACCGCGGAACGCACCGCCCTCAACCTGCTCTGCCGCATGTCCGGTGTGGCCACCCACACCCGCAAGTGGGCCGACGAGCTGGCGGACACCAAGGCGACGGTGCTGGACACCCGCAAGACCACCCCGGGCCTGCGCGCGCTGGAGAAGTACGCGGTCCGCGTCGGCGGCGGCACCAACAAGCGCATGGGCCTCTACGACGTGGCCATGATCAAGGACAACCACAAGCTCGCGGCCGGCAGCATCACGGCGGCCTACCGCCTGGTCCGTTCCACCTTCCCGGACGTGCCGGTGCAGGTCGAGGTGACCACGCTCGCCGAGGCCCGGGAGGCGGTCGAGGCGGGCGCGGACTTCCTGCTCTGCGACAACATGACGCCGGCGCTGCTGCGCGAGGTGGTGGCCGCGGTCGGCGACCGGGCCGAGCTGGAGGCGACCGGCAATCTGACCCTGGAGACGGTCGGGGCCTACGGCGGCACGGGCGTGGACTATCTCTCGGTGGGCGCGCTGACCCACTCGTCCCCGATCCTGGACATCGCCCTGGACCTCCGCCCCCGCTGAGAGCTTGGGCCGCCCGGCGGGGCGGCCCGCCCGGCGTGACCAAGACTGGTGTGGTGTAGTCGCCGGTGCTGCGGTTGTGGAGCCCGACGCCCGTACCTTCGATCGATCGGGATTTTGATGCTTCTCTGCATTGACATCGGAAACACCAACACCGTCCTGGCCACCTTCGACGGGGACAAGCTCGTCCACAACTGGCGGATCAAGACCGATGCCCGGTCCACCGCCGACGAGCTCGGACTGATGTTCCGCGGGCTGCTGGCCGGGGACGCGGTGGAGATCACCGGGGTCGCTGCCTGCTCGACCGTGCCGGCGGCGCTGCGATCACTGCGGACGATGCTCGGGCGCTACTACGGCGACCTGCCCAACGTGATCGTCGAGCCGGGCGTGAAGACCGGGGTGCAGCTGGCCATCGACAACCCCAAGGAGGTCGGCGCGGACCGGGTGGTCAACACGCTCGCCGCGCACGCCCTCTACGGTGGTCCCTCGATCGTGGTCGATTTCGGCACCACCACCAACTTCGACGTGATCAGCGCGCGCGGCGAGTTCCTGGGCGGGGCGTTCGCGCCGGGCATCGAGATCTCCTTCGACGCGCTGGCCGCCCGGGCGGCCCAGCTGCGCAAGGTCGAGCCGGCCAAGCCACGCTCGGTGATCGGCAAGAACACGGTGGAGTGCCTGCAGTCCGGCCTCTACTACGGCGTGGCCGGCCAGGTGGACCGGATCGTCGAGCTGATGACCGCCGAGATCGGGCCGGTACGCTCGGTCATCGCCACCGGCGGCCTGGCCTGGCTGGTCAAGGACGCCTGCCGGACGATCACCGCGCACGAGCCGATGATCACGCTGATCGGGCTGCGGATGGTATATGAGCGGAACGTCTGAACCGGCCTTAGTAGGCTCGTCCGCAACCCGAACCCCTACAGAGAGTCGTGCCGTGACCGAGCAGAACGACGCCCCAGCCGTTGACACCGCCGAGGACCTACCCGAGCAGATGCGGGTCCGCCGGTCGAAGCGGGACCGGCTGCTGGCCGAGGGCGTCGAGCCGTACCCGGTCGGTTTCGACCGCACCGCGACGCTCGCCGAGATCCGCAAGAAGTACGCCGAGCTGGCCACCGACACGGCCTCCGGCGACACGGTCGGCATCACCGGCCGGGTGATCTTCGTCCGCAACGGCGGCAAGCTCTGCTTCGCCACGCTGCGCGACGGTGACGGCACCGAGCTGCAGGCCATGCTGTCGCTCGACAAGGTCGGTGCCGAGGCCCTCGAGCAGTGGAAGCGCCTGGTCGACCTGGGTGACCTGGTCGGCATCACCGGCGAGGTGATCACCAGCCGCCGGGGTGAGCTCTCCGTGCTCGCCTCGTCCTGGACCATGACCGCCAAGGCCCTGCGCCCGCTGCCGGTCGCGCACCGCCCGCTGAGCGAGGAGACCCGGGTCCGGCAGCGCTACGTCGACCTGATCGTGCGCCCGCAGGCCCGGGAGATGGTCCGGACCCGGGCGACCGCGGTACGCAGCCTTCGCGAGTCGCTGTTCGCGCGCAATTATGTCGAAGTGGAGACGCCGATGTTGCAGTTGCTGCACGGCGGGGCCACCGCGCGCCCGTTTGTGACGCACAGCAACGCACTCGACATAGATCTCTATCTGCGTATCGCCCCGGAACTCTTTTTGAAGCGGGCCGTCGTCGGCGGCATCGAACGGGTCTTCGAGATCAACCGCAACTTCCGCAATGAGGGCATGGATTCCACGCACTCGCCGGAGTTCGCGATGCTCGAGGCGTACCAGGCGTATGCCGACTACAACGTCATGCAGCAGCAGGTGCGCGAGTGGATTCAGGAGGCCGCGAACGCAACCGCCGGCTCACACATCGTGACGCACTTCGACGGCACCGAGTTGGACCTCGGCGGCGAGTGGCGTTCGGTGACGCTCTTCGGTTCTCTGTCCGAGGCCCTCGGTGAAGAAGTGACCGTCCGCACCGATCTGGCGAGCCTGCAGCGGTATGCCGAAAAGCATGACCTTTCCGTCGACCCGAAGTGGGGTCCGGGCAAGCTCGCCGAGGAACTCTTCGAGCATCTCGTGCAGCACACCCTGCAGCAGCCGACCTTCGTGCGTGACTATCCCGAGGAGACCACCCCGCTGACCCGGGCGCACCGCTCCGAGCCCGGCCTGACGGAGAAGTGGGACCTCTACGTCCTGGGATTCGAGCTGGCCACCGCGTACTCGGAGCTGGTCGACCCGGTGGTGCAGCGTGAGCGCCTGGTCGCGCAGTCGTTGCTGGCCGCCGGCGGCGACGCCGAGGCGATGCAGCTCGACGAGGATTTCCTGCGCTCGATGGAGTACGGAATGCCGCCCGCCGGTGGCATGGGAATGGGAATCGACCGGCTTCTGATGGCGCTCACCGGGCTGGGCATTCGGGAAACGATCCTGTTCCCCTTGGTACGCCCGGAGTAGGGCGTACCGGGACACGATTTACATCGGTACCGCGGCAATCGGCTGCCCGCCATTGACGGATCACGCGGCCCGGGCGTTATTGTTCACGGGGATTGGGTGAACAGAGAACCTGTGTTCGGAAGGATAACGGCGCGTGGCCAAGCAGATCATTCACAAGCTGGTCGATGACCTCGACGGCGGTGACGCCGAGGAGACCGTCAAGTTCGCCCTCGACGGCATTCAGTACGAGATCGACCTGTCCGAGTCGAACGCGGCGAAATTGCGCGACATCTTCGCGCCGTACGTGGGCGCGGGGTCCAAGGTCGCGCGCGGTGGGGTCGTCGTCGGCGGCCGGGCCGCCCGCGGCCGTGGCGGTGCGACCGCCGACCGCGAGCAGAACAAGGCCATCCGGGAGTGGGCCAAGAAGGCCGGCAAGGACATCTCCGACCGGGGCCGGATCCCGCAGGAGATCGTGGACGAGTTCCACGCCAAGGGGCCCGGCCGCTGAGCCGATCGGCCTGACGAGGGGTCCGGGGCGCGCAAGCGTCACGGACCCTTCGGCTTTTCGCGCGCTCTTCGCCGACCTTGCGTAAGTTATCCACAGGGGTGACGGGCGTTGTCCACAGGCTGTGGACGGCGCTTCGGGCGCGCGGGATTTCGCTGTGCGCGTACTCCGCAAGGGTGGGGAACAGCCGTTGAGCGTGCGAAGTTGGGGAGAACATCGGCGCAGGACGTTCCCAGAGGGCTCGAGGGCCCAGCAGAGTCTCCCGGCGGCGATAGAGTGAGAGAGCACAGGTATCACCGATACCCGTGCGCTGGCCCCGCCAGTTCATTGGCGCACGGCACGTGAGGAGCACGAGGGCATGTTCGAGCGGTTCACCGACCGAGCGCGACGGGTTGTCGTCCTGGCCCAAGAAGAGGCCCGGATGCTCAACCACAACTACATCGGGACAGAGCACATCCTGCTCGGTCTCATCCACGAGGGCGAAGGCGTTGCCGCGAAGGCTCTGGAGAGCCTCGGCATCTCCCTCGAGGGTGTCCGGCAGCAGGTCGAGGAGATCATCGGTCAGGGCCAGCAGGCGCCGAGCGGGCACATCCCGTTCACGCCGCGGGCCAAGAAGGTGCTGGAGCTCTCGCTGCGCGAGGCCCTGCAGCTCGGCCACAACTACATCGGCACGGAGCACATCCTGCTCGGGCTGATCCGTGAGGGCGAGGGCGTCGCCGCCCAGGTGCTGGTCAAGCTCGGCGCCGACCTCAACCGGGTCCGTCAGCAGGTCATCCAGCTGCTCTCCGGCTACCAGGGCAAGGAGCCGGCCGCCGCCGGAGCCGCCGCGGGCGAGGCCGCCCCGTCGACGTCCCTGGTGCTCGACCAGTTCGGACGCAACCTGACCCAGGCCGCCCGCGAGGGCAAGCTCGACCCGGTCATCGGCCGGGAGAAGGAAATCGAGCGGGTCATGCAGGTGCTTTCCCGCCGCACCAAGAACAACCCGGTGCTGATCGGCGAGCCCGGCGTCGGCAAGACCGCCGTCGTCGAGGGGCTGGCGCAGTCCATCATCAAGGGCGAGGTGCCCGAGACGCTGAAGGACAAGCAGCTCTACACGCTCGACCTCGGTGCGCTGGTCGCCGGTTCCCGCTACCGCGGTGACTTCGAGGAGCGCCTCAAGAAGGTGCTCAAGGAGATCCGCACCCGCGGCGACATCATCCTGTTCATCGACGAGATCCACACCCTGGTGGGTGCGGGTGCCGCCGAGGGCGCCATCGACGCCGCCTCGATCCTGAAGCCCATGCTCGCGCGTGGTGAACTGCAGACCATCGGTGCGACCACGCTGGACGAGTACCGCAAGCACCTCGAGAAGGACGCCGCGCTCGAGCGCCGCTTCCAGCCGATCCAGGTGGGTGAGCCGTCGCTGGCCCACACCATCGAGATCCTCAAGGGCCTGCGGGACCGCTACGAGGCCCACCACCGGATCAGCATCACCGACGCCGCCCTGGTGGCCGCGGCGACGCTGGCCGACCGGTACATCTCGGACCGCTTCCTGCCGGACAAGGCGATCGACCTGATCGACGAGGCCGGCGCCCGGATGCGCATCCGCCGGATGACCGCACCGCCGGACCTCCGCGACTTCGACGAGCGCATCGCCCAGGTCCGCCGCGACAAGGAGAGCGCGATCGACGCGCAGGACTTCGAGCGGGCCGCGCAGCTGCGCGACAAGGAGAAGCAGCTGCTGGGCCAGAAGGCGCAGCGGGAGAAGGAGTGGAAGGCGGGCGACCTCGACGTCGTCTCCGAGGTCGACGACGAGCAGATCGCCGAGGTCCTCGGCAACTGGACCGGCATCCCGGTCTACAAGCTGACCGAGGAGGAGACCTCCCGGCTGCTCCGCATGGAGGACGAGCTCCACAAGCGGGTCATCGGCCAGGAGGACGCGGTCAAGGCGGTCTCGAAGGCGATCCGGCGTACCCGCGCCGGCCTGAAGGACCCGAAGCGCCCCTCGGGCTCGTTCATCTTCGCCGGCCCCTCGGGTGTCGGTAAGACCGAGCTCTCCAAGGCGCTGGCCGAATTCCTCTTCGGCTCCGAGGACGCGCTGATCCAGCTCGACATGTCCGAGTTCCACGACCGGTACACGGTGTCCCGACTCGTCGGTGCCCCTCCCGGCTACGTGGGCTACGACGAGGGCGGCCAGCTGACCGAGAAGGTCCGCCGCAAGCCGTTCTCCGTGGTCCTCTTCGACGAGATCGAGAAGGCCCACCCGGACGTGTTCAACACGCTCCTGCAGATCCTGGAGGACGGCCGCCTCACCGACGGTCAGGGCCGCATCGTGGACTTCAAGAACACGGTGATCATCCTGACCACCAACCTGGGCACGCGCGACGTGGCCAAGGCGGTGTCGCTGGGCTTCCAGGCGTCCGAGGACGTGGAGAGCAACTACGACCGGATGAAGGTCAAGGTCAACGACGAGCTGAAGCAGCACTTCCGCCCGGAGTTCCTCAACCGCATCGACGACACGATCGTCTTCCACCAGCTGCGCCAGGACGAGATCCTGCACATCGTGGACATCTTCACCGCGCGGATCGAGACCCAGCTCAAGAACAAGGACATGGGCCTCGAGCTGACCGACAACGCGAAGAAGTTCCTGGCGAAGAAGGGCTTCGACCCGGTCCTGGGCGCCCGGCCGCTGCGCCGGACGATCCAGCGCGAGCTGGAGGACACCCTGTCCGAGCAGATTCTCTTCAACGAGCTGCGCCCCGGCCAGATCGTGGTGGTGGACTGCGAGGGCGACCCGGAGAACATCGAGAAGTCGAAGCTGACCTTCACCGGCGCCGACCGCGGTGCCACGGTCCCCGACGCGGTGCCCGCCGACCTCGGCGCGGCCGCGACCGAGGAGTAGGCAGCACGATTTCTGGAACGGCCCGGCGCTTCGGCGCCGGGCCGTTCCGCGTTTATTCGCTGGCCGCGGTACGCCGCCCCGGCCGATCATCAACCGCATGCAAGTACCTCAACGGCAGATCCGCGCGGTCCACACGGCCGACACGATCACCGTCTACCAGGCGTACTCCGCGGCGATCGCCGACCCGGCCGTACGCGCCGGCCGCTTCGTGGCCCCGTTCAAGCGGGACCGGATGACGTGGATCAAGCCGTCGTTCCTGTGGATGATGTACCGCTGCGGCTGGGGCGAGAAGCCGGGTCAGGAGCGCGTTCTCGCCGTGGAGATCACCCGGGCCGGGTTCGAGTGGGCGCTGGCGCACGCGTGCATCAGCCACTACGAGATCGGCAGCGGGGAAACGCGCGCCGAATGGTCGCGGCGGGTGCGGCGCAGTCCCGTACGGGTGCAGTGGGACCCGGAGCGGACGATGCAGCTCGGTGCGCTGCCGTACCGCTCGCTGCAGCTCGGCCTGGGCGGCGAGGCCGTCCCCCGGTACGTGGACGAGTGGACGGTCTCGATCCGGGACGTGACCGACCTGGCTCGCCGCGTGCAGTCAACCCGCGACCCGGCCTTGCTGCCGCCGGAACGGCCCTACCCGCTCCCCGCCGACCTGGCGACGGCCATCGCGGCGTGACCAGGCCGGCCCTTGCCGGCCCTGGCTGCTCTTGCCGGCCCTGGCTGCTCTTGCCGGCCCTGGCTGCTCTTGCCGGCCCTGGCTGCTCTTGCCGGCCCTGGCTGCTCTTGCCGGCCCCGGCCGCTCTTGCCGGCCCCGGCCGTGGACGGCCCGGCTGCTGACGGCCCGGCTGCTGACGGCCCGGCTGCTGACGGCCCGGCCGCGGGGCGGCTAGGTCAATGGTGGGAAGCGGGGTGGGTGGTCGCCGGCCAGCACGAAGCGGTCCGCGTCGGAGTCCAGCGGCTCGACCAGCCCGTCCGTGACCAGCCCGGACAGTGCCCGCGCCCGCTGCACCTCGTCCGCCCAGACCGCGTCGAGCCGCTGCCGGGGCACCGGCCCGGTCGAGTGCCGCAGCACCTCCAGCAACAGTCCCCGAACCTGCCGGTCGGTGCCCGCGTACTTCTGCGGTCGCCGCGTCGGACCCGCCGGCGCCGGCGCACCGCTCTGCCGCCACGCGCACACCGCCTCGAACGGGCAGTCCGGGCAGCGCGGTGAGCGGGCCGTGCAGATCAGCGCCCCCAGCTCCATGAACGCGATGCTGGCCCGGGCCGCCCGGGCCGGCTCGATCGGCAGCAGCTCCGCCATCGCGGCCAGGTCAGCCGTCGTCGTGGTCGGCCCCGCGTCCGGATCACCGGCGACCGCCCGGGACACGACCCGGCGGACGTTGGTGTCCACGACCGGGTGACGCTGCCCGTACGCGAAGGTCGCCACCGCTCTGGCCGTGTACATCCCCACGCCCGGTAGCGCCAGCAGCTGTTCCAGGTCGTCGGGCACCTGCCCGCCGTGGCGTTCCACGATGGCCACCGCGCACGCGTGCAGCCGCATCGCCCGGCGCGGATAGCCCAGCCGGCCCCACATCCGGATGGCCTCGGACGGGGGATCCTCGGCCAGCGCGGCCGGCTCCGGCCAGCGTGTCATCCACGCCTGCCAGGCCGGTGTCACCCGGACCACCGGTGTCTGTTGCAGCATCACCTCGCTGACCAGCACCGCCCAGGCGCTGGTGCCGGGGACCCGCCAGGGCAGGTCGCGGGCGTTTTCGTCGTACCACTTGATGACCGAGTCGGCGAGCGTCATAACGGCACCAGCTTAGGATGCCGGAGTGAACGAGCTTGCCATCACCGTCATCGGTCCCGACCGGACCGGCATCGTCGCCGACGTCTCCGAGGCGCTCGCCGGGGTCGGGGCCAACCTGTCCGACTCCACCATGACCCGGTTGCGCGGGCACTTCGCGATGACCCTGATCTGCACCGGCGCCGCGGCCGACGACGTGGAGAAGGCGCTGGCCCCACTGAGCGGGCTGCTGGCGACCGTCCGGGCGGTGGCCCCTGAGGCGGACACGGATGCGGCGGGGGAGCCGTACCTGGTCAGCGTGCACGGCGCCGACCGGCTCGGGATCGTCGCGGCTGTCACCCGGGTGGTCGCCGCCGCCGGCGGCAACATCACCGACCTCACCACCCGCCTGACCGGCCCGCTCTACGTCCTGATCGCCGAGGTCGACGTGCCGACCGGCGCGGCCGACGACCTGGCCGCCCGCCTCGCCGTGGCCGCGCAGGAGCTGGGCGTCGAGGTGACCCTGCGCCGCGCCGAGTCGGACGTCCTGTGAGCGACGCCCTGGCCGACTGGAAGCCCGACGTGCTCGGCGTCGAGGGCAAGGTGCTGCCCGTGCTCGCCGCCCCGGCCGGCGTGCTCAGCAGCGCCGGCGCCGAGGTCGACCCGGCCGACCCGGTGATCGTGCAGCTCGCCGCGGACCTGGTCGCCACCATGCGGGTCTCGCCCGGCTGCGTCGGCCTGGCCGCGCCGCAGGTCGGGGTGGGTGCGCAGGTGTTCGTCGTGGACGTGACCGAGCATCCGAAGACGGTGACCGCGCACGGCACGTTCGTGCTGTGCAACGCCCGGGTCGTCGAGGCGAGCCGGTGGCGGCCCGGCCGGGAGGGCTGCATGTCCGTGCCGGACCTGACCGGCGACGTGAAACGCGCCGGCCGGGTGGTGGTCGAGGCCGTCCTCCCGGGTACGGGTGAACCGGTGCGACTGACCACGGACGCGTTCGAGGCGCGGGCGCTGCAACACGAGATCGACCACTGTGCCGGAAAACTATTCCTCGACCGGGTCGCCGGTGCGCACGCCGTCTACCAGCGCAAGGTCTATCTCTAACGATCAGCGCGCGAGACGGTGTCGCATTATCGGCGCGTCGCGGCGGTCATGCCCTCTTCGCGGGGATACCGTGCACCCATCATGCGTTCGACGGTCGGTCCCCTTCCTGCCGCCGTGTACTGGCGGCGTCGCGCTGTGGTGCTCGGAGCACTGCTGCTCGGCGTCATCGTGCTGTTCGTGTCCTGCTCCGGCGGGGACGACAAGGACAGCAATCGCGGCAAGGGCGCTTCCTCGCAGGCGCCGCTCACGCCTTCCTCGGCGTCGAACACCCCCGAGGAAGAGCCCTCCTTCACCGACCCCGGACCGGGCGCGGGCAACCCGTCGCTGCCGGACCCGGGCGAGCTGACCGCCAGCGGCGCGGGCGCCAACCCGTCGGCCGGCGCCGGTGGAAACCCGGGCGACGGCACCCAGGGCGGCGGCACTCAGGACGGTACGCAGGGCGGCACGACCGACACGAACGTGGCGGCAGCCGGTGGCGTGTGCACCGACGCGGAGATGTCCCTGACGCCGATGCCGGCCGCTACGACGATCCGCCGTGGTGCCCCGCTGGCGGTGCGCCTCAAAATCAAGAACATCTCGACCCGTACGTGCACCCGCGACGTGGGCCCGGACCTCCAGGAGCTCTACCTCGGCCAGGGCGCCGGCCGGGTCTGGTCCTCGGACACGTGCAGCACGGTCAAGGGCTCCGAGGTCCGCACGTTCCCGCCGAACGGGGAACGCGAATACAACGTGACCTGGAACGGCAAGCAAGCCAACAAGTGCGCGGGCGGGCTGGCCACAGGCACGGCGCCGGCCGCGGGCGCCTACGAGATGCATTTCCGGCTGGGCGCCAAGGTCAGCGCCCCGGTCACCATCACCATCACCGCCTGAGCCGCCGAGCAGCGAATTGGTCTACGCCGGCCGGGCCGGGCGCTCGTAGAGGAACTCCGTGCCGTCCTCTTCGTCCCACTGCTCGCCGACGTGCTCGAACCCGAACCCCGCGATGGTCGCCAGCGAGGCAACGTTCTGCGGACTGATGCTCGCCCGCACCGTCACCACGGACTCCTCACCAGCCGCCCACCGCAGCAGCTCAGTCACCATGGCCTTCGCGTACCCACGCCTGCGGTAAGCCGGGTCCGTGCTGTAGCCCATCTCCACCATGCCCGCGCTGTCCGGCGGCCCGTGGAAGCCGCCAGCCCCCACCACCACACCGTCAGGCACCGAGACGGCCGCGCGGACGATCCAGTCGGCGGACGCCGGATCCCCCGCGATCTGGTCGAGGCGCATCCGCCAGAGCCAGGTCACCTCATCGCTGAGGAACCACTTCGACAGCGGAATGCCGGTCGCCGTGCGGGCAGCCGCCAGATCGCCGGCCAGCAGTGCTTCGAGGACCGGGGGTGGCAGGCGTACGAAGCGCACCGCCGGCTGGTCGGCGGTCATTCGGAGCCGTGGTACGTGCCGGTGTCGTCGGTGGCGTCCGCGAAGTCGGCGAAGTCCATGTTGCCGACGGCCAAGTTCGCCGAGACGTCGGTGAACGACGCCGGGCGTACCCGGAAGGTCCGGCCCGGCTCCTCGGCGAGGTCGATCGCGAGCAGCGGGTGCTCGTCGTCGGTGAGGGCGACCTGGTCGGCCAGGAAAAGGTACGCCAGCTTGTCGTCCTCGCTCGCGGCGGCGTCCGCCTCCACCAGGGTCTGGATCGTCACCCCCGCGTACGCCGGGTCGCTGACGTAGGTGGCGCTGCGGTGGGCTCCTTCGCTGCGCATCACTGCCCGCAGCTCGTCCCAGGCCGCATCGTCGCTGAAGTCCGCGCGCAGGACCAGGGAGGTCAGATCGTTGGGCGCAGGCAGGGGTGTGGGGATAGCAGTCATGGTGAGGCGAAGCCTAGACGTAGCGCTCGAGGATCGAGGCTTCGGCCAGGCGGGACAGGCCCTCGCGGACGCCGCGGGCGCGGGCGTCGCCCACCCCTTCCACCGCCTGGAGGTCCTCGACCGTGGCGCCGAGCAGGCGTTGCAGGCTGCCGAAGTGGTCGACGAGGCGTTCGACGATCTGGGCCGGCAGGCGGGGCACCTTGGCCAGCAGCCGGAAGCCGCGCGGGCTCACCGCCGCGTCCAGCGCGTCGGAGGCGCCCGCGTAGCCGATCGCCTTGGCCACCGCGACCAGGTCGATCATCTCGGTGGCGGTCAGCAGGTCGAGCTCGACCAGGGCCTCGTCCAGCGTGCGGGCCTTGCGCCCGGTCGGCAGGTAGTCGCGGATGACCAGCGTGCGGTCGGAGTCGACGCCGGCCATCAGCTCGTCGAGCTGCAGCGCCAGCAGGCGGCCGTCGGTGCCCAGCTCGACCACGTAGCCGGAGATCTCGTCGGCGATGCGGCGGACCATCTCGAGGCGCTGCACGACCGCCACCGCGTCGCGGACGGTGACCAGGTCTTCGATCTCCAGCGCGGAGAGCGTGCCGGAGACCTCGTCGAGGCGCAGCTTGTAGCGCTCGAGGGTGGCGAGGGCCTGGTTGGCGCGCGACAGGATGGCCGCCGAGTCGTCCAGGACGTGCCGCTGGCCGTTCACATAGAGCCCGATGATGTGCATGGACTGGCTGACCGAGATCACCGGGAAGCCGGACTGCTTGGCGACCCGCTCGGCGGTGCGGTGCCGGGTGCCGGACTCCTCGGAGTGGATGCCGGGGTCGGGCATCAGGTGCACGGCGGCCCGGACGATGCGGGTGCCGTCGCTGGAGAGCACCACCGCGCCGTCCATCTTGCACAGCTCGCGCAGGCGGGTCGCGGAGAACTCCACGTCGAGCGGGAAACCGCCGGTGCAGATCTGCTCGACCACCGCGTCGTAGCCGAGCACGATCAGCGCGCCGGTGCGGCCGCGCAGGATGCGCTCGAGGCCGTCGCGCAGGGCGGTGCCCGGAGCCATCAGGGCGAGGTTGGCGCGCAGCGGGTCACCGCTGACTCCACCGCCGGTCAGGCCGGGCGTCGTCGGGGTCATCGGACGGGCTGCCGAACCGTTGACGCCGGCAGCAGCGCCATTGGCATGGCGGTTTGATGAGGCATCGCGGTCGAGCGGCACCTGTACATTCTACGGACTCGTATCCAGGTCAACGAGCCGCGGTTCCGCCGGGGCTCCAGAGCGTGATCGACGGTCACTGCGGGTGAGCGTGCGGCGCGGCTCATTCGGCTGACGCCCGGGCTGCCCACTGCACCGCGGTCTGCAGGTCGCCCACCTCGACGACGCGCATGCCCTTGGGCGGGCTGTCGCCCTCGCCGGTGCCGTACCCGGGTGGGACCAGGGCGAAGCGGAAGCCCAGCCGGGCCGCCTCGGCCAGCCGCCGCCCGATCGCGCCGACCCGGCGCACCTCGCCGGTCAGCCCCACCTCGCCGATCGCCACCAGGTGCGGGGCCATCGCCAGATTGAGCGCGCCGGAGGCCACCGCCAGGGCCATCGCCAGGTCGGCCGACGGCTCGGTGACCCGGATGCCGCCGACGGTGGCCGCGAAGACCTCCCGGTCGTGCAGCTTGATCTTTTCCATCCGGCGCTGAAGCACCGCCAGCACCATGGCCAGCCGGGCGCTGTCGAGCCCGGAGACCGTGCGCCGGGGCGAGCCCTGCACCTGGGCGCCGATCAGGGCTTGCACCTCGGTGACCATCGCCCGGCGGCCCTCCATCGCCACGGTGACGCAGGTGCCCGGAACCGGCTCGTTGTAGCGGGTGAGGAACAGCCCGGACGGGTCGGCGAGGCTGACGATGCCGGTCTCGTGCATCTCGAAGCAGCCCACCTCGTCGGCCGGGCCGTAGCGGTTCTTCACGCCGCGGACCAGGCGCAGCGACGAGTGCTTGTCGCCCTCGAAGTGCAGCACCACGTCGACCAGGTGCTCGAGCACCCGCGGACCGGCGACCGAGCCGTCCTTGGTGACGTGCCCGACCAGCACGGTGGCCACCCCGCGCTCCTTGGCGATGCTCACCAGGGCCGCGGTGACGGCGCGGACCTGGGTGACACCGCCGGGCACGCCCTCGGTGCCCGGGGCGGAGATGGTCTGCACCGAGTCGATGATGAGCAGGCCGGGCTTGACCGCGTCGAGGTGACCGAGAACCGCGCCGAGGTCGCTCTCGGAGGCGAGATAGAGATTGTCGTGCAGGGCGCCGAGCCGCTCGGCGCGCAGCCGCACCTGGCTGACCGACTCCTCGCCGCTGACCACCAGCGACGGGGTGTTGGTGCCGGCGGCCCACTGCTGAGCGACGTCGAGCAGCAGCGTCGACTTGCCGACGCCGGGCTCACCGGCCAGCAGCACCACCGCGCCCGGCACCAGGCCACCGCCGAGCACCCGGTCGAGCTCGGAGACGCCGCTGGGCACGGCCTTGGCCGGGGCGGCACTGATGGTCTTGATGGGCCGGGCCGGCTCGGACGGCATCCGCGAGCTGACCACCCGGCCGGACACCACCGGACCGGTCAAGGTGGACTCGATGATCGAGCCCCACTCGTTGCACTCGGGGCAGCGGCCCAGCCACTTGGGCGGCTGGTGCCCGCACGCGTCGCACTGATAGGCAGGCCGCGGCTCGGAGCGGGCGCGGGACGGAGTGCGGGAAGTCGTCACACCAGTCACGCTAGCCCGCCGGTATGACAAAGCGGGGACTTACTCCCCTTCGCCGAGATTCTCCTCGGGATCGATGCCGGGCGCCCGCGAAGCCGGGCTCAGCGGGATGGCCATCGGGGCCTGCAGGACCAGCGGCTGCGCGCCGTTGCTGAACTCGAACACCAGGTTGATCGACTGACCCGGGACGAGCTTGCCGCTCAGGCCGATGGCCTGCAGCTTCTCGGCGTCCTCGGCCAGGAAGGTGGCCGCGCCGAGCGGTCCGATCTCGATCCGGGCCGGCCGGGCCGTGGCGCCCGCCGGGGTGGGCGCGGTCGACGGCGCCTCGCCCGGGCTCGGGTTGGTGCTCGGGTCCGCGCTGGGGATCTGGTTGCTGTTCTGGTCGTCCTCGGTGTCCGAGGGCCGGCTGCCGGAGGGCTCCGGGATGGCCGTCGAGGGCGCGGAGGGCGTCGTCGAGGCGCCACCGACCAGGCCGACCGACCGCGCGGAGACCACGGCGTCCTTCTCCGTGGTCTCGGTGGCCGGCTGGCTGCTGACCAGGACGGTGATGGCCTGCCTGGTCTGGTTGTAGAGACCCAGCTGCAGCGGCGCGGAGCTACCGGCCGGGTAACCGGCGGTTCCGTCGTAGGCGACCGCGAGGTTGCGGACGTAGATCGAGGCGTCGGAGTTCTGCGCGTTCACGCCGTAGACCGACGGGTTCTTGAGGGCCGTCTCGGCGACCTGACCGGCGCTGCAGCCGGCGAGCGCGATCGCGGCCAGCGTGGCGACACCCGTGGCCACGGCGGCGCGGCGGGTTCCGGGCGAGCGCATCACAGTCCTCCAAGAAACTCGAGAATGCTCCGCGGATCAGCCTAGAGGGCGTAGATCCGGCGCGTACGGCGACCCGTCCATTCACACCACCCGGCCGCTGAACACGAGCAGCACGACGTCCAGGAGTGCCACCACGATGACCGATCGAAACATCGCGACCTGCCGGGTGCCGCGGCGGAGTGCGCGCTGACCCGCGTACCAGCCCAGCGGCAGGACCACGACGGCGGCCGCGGCGACCGCGATGCCCGGCCACGACGGCGGCCCGTCCGGTCCGAAGACCAGGGTGAGGGTCGCGGCCAGCAGCAGACCCGCCGCCGCGATCTGGGAACCGGTCGCGCCGAGGCGGTGCGGCAGCCCGACGACGCCGGTCGCGGCGTCGTCGGCCAGGTCGGGCAGCACGTTGGCGAAGTGCGCGCCGCCGCCGAGCAGCGCGCCGGCGGCGACCAGCCAGGCCGGCGGCCAGGGGTGCCCGGGCAGGGCGAGCACCACGAAGGCGGGCATCAGCCCGAAAGCCACCAGATAGGGCAGGACCGACAGCGGCGTGGACTTGAGCGGCCAGTCGTAGAGCAGCGCGAAGATCCCGACCAGGGTGACGCAGATCGCCGCGGCTGCCCCGAAGGGCAGCCCGAGCAGGGGGATCGCCAGCGAGGCGACCAGGCCCGCAATCCCCACGGTACGGCGGGAGACCACCCCCGAGGCCACAGGTTTGTCGGTCCGCCCGGCCACCCGGTCCCGATCGGCGTCCAGCCAGTCGTTCACCCAGCCCACCGAGAGCTGGGTGGCCCCGATGGCGGCGGCGACGCCGAGCACGCTCCAGCCCCGATGCCCCACCCCGACGGCGAGCAGGGTCATGGCCAGCGTGACGGCTCCGCCCGGTTCGGGGTGGGAGGCCTTGAGCAGAGCGACGGGTCGGAACATGAAAGCAGTGTGGTGGTTGTGACCCACTCGTGCCACGCTCGATCACATGCCCCCGCTGACCCGCAACGATCCTCGTCAGTACGACGACCTGGCCGGCGAGTGGTGGCGGCCCGGCGGTGGCTTCGAGATCCTGCACTGGCTGGCGCGGGCCCGCGGCGCGCTGGTGCCGCCCGCGCAGCGCCCGGGGGCGGTCCTGGTCGACGCAGGATGCGGCGGCGGCCTGCTGGCTCCGCACGTCGAGCGGCTCGGCTACCGGCACGTCGGCGTCGATCTGCGCCGCGCCGGGCTGGAGCAGTCCGCGGCCCGGGGAGTGATCCCGGTGACCGGTGACATCACCGCGCTGCCGCTGGCCGACGGCTCGGCGGACGTGGTGGTCGCCGGCGAGATCCTCGAGCACGTCACCGACCTGCAGGCCGCGGTGGCCGAGCTGTGCCGGGTGCTGCGGCCGGGCGGGCTGCTGGTGCTGGACACGGTCAACGGCACCTGGACCGGCCGGTTCCTGACGGTCACGCTCGGCGAGCGCTTCGGCGTGGCGCCGGTCGGCCTGCACGATCCGGACCTGTTCGTCGATCCCGGCGAGCTGACCATGGAATGCGCCAAGCACGGCGTCCGGCTGCTGGTCCGCGGCCTGCGCCCGAGCGTGGTCGGGCTGATCCGCTGGCTGTTCCTGCCCACCGGTCCCGGGGCGGGTCCGCTGGGCCGGATGATCCCGACCCGTTCCACCGCGGTGGTCTACCAGGGCATGGGCCGCAAACAGGGGGAGATGGCATGACGACTGCCGAGGAGGCGCGCCGGCTGGCGCCGCGGTTCGCGGCCCGGGCCGCGGAGCACGACCGCGAGGGTGTGTTCCCGGCGGCCGACTTCGCCGACCTGCGCCGCTCCGGCATGTTCGGGCTGATGGTGCCCGAGCGGCTGGGCGGCGCCGGAGCGGGCTTCGCCGACTACGCGGCGGTCGCCTACGAACTGGCCCGGGGCAACGGCGCCACGGCGCTGATCTTCAACATGCACGCCTCGGTCACCGGCGCGCTCGGCGGCGTCACCAACGAACTGGCCGAGGCGCTGGGCCTGCCACCCGAGGCACTGGAGGCCCGCGACCGCTACCTGCGCGCGGCCGCCGAGGGCAGCTGGTACGCGGTGGCGATGAGCGAGCGCGGCGCCGGCTCCCGGCTGTCGCAGATGACCACCAGTTACGAGGAGACCGACGAGGGTTTCCGCATCAAGGGCGCCAAGACGTTCTGCTCGGGGGCGGGGCACGCGGACGCGTACCTGGTGGCGGCCCGCAGCTCGGCCGACCCGGACAAGGTCTCGCAGTTCCTGGTCCCGCCGGGTGAGGGCCTGATCGTGGAGCGGACCTGGGACGCGCTGGGCATGCGCGCGACCGGCTCCAACGACGTGCACATCGACGTCACCGTCCCCACCACGGCCCTGCTCGGCGGGGTGGAGGGGCTGGCGCTGGTGGTCGCCCAGCTCGCCCCGCACTGGATGGTGGCCAGCTACGCGGCGGTCTACGTGGGCGTGGCCCGGGCGGCGGTGGACGCGGCGATCGAGCACGTCACCGCCCGGGGATTGGGGCACCTGCCGGCCGTACGGGCGCGGATCGGGCGCGCGGACGCGGCTGTCGCGGCCGCGCACCTGGCCGTCATGGAGGCCGCCCGCCGGGTCGACGAGGAGCCGGGCGGGGCGGAGACCAACCGCTGGGTCTGGCGGGCCAAGCTGCTGGCCGGCACGACGGCGGCGGAGGTGGCCGCCTCGATGCTGGAGGCGGCGGGCACCTCGGCGATGCGGCGCGGGCACCCGCTCGAACGTCTCTACCGCGACGCCCGGGCCGGATCACTACAGCCCGCGACCTCCGACGTGTGCGCGGACTGGCTCGGCGTCGAGGCGCTCGGCGGTGATCCGGACTCGCAAGGCTCCGCCCCGCGGTGGTGAACGCTTTTCGCGGGTAAGGCACCAGTCGGCGGGGTTCGGCCTGGGGAGGCACAAGTGAAAAGAATCGGTCAGGCAGTGATCGCCGGCCTGGGTACGGCATTGCCACCGGCAGCGTCACAGGACGACCTGTGGGAGGGCTTCTTCTCGCAGCACTACACGGGCGGCCGCCGCGGACTGGCGAAGCGGATCTTCGCCAACTCGGGGGTACGCACCCGGCAGGCGGCGGTCAGCCCGCTGCTGGAGGACGTCTCCGGCTGGTCCACCGAGCGCCGGATGCGTCGCTACCAGGTCGAGGCCATGCCACTGGCCAAGGAGGCGGTCGGCCGCGCACTCACCGAGGCCGGCGTCGCCGCCGACGAGCTGGGCCTGCTCGCGGTCTGCTCCTGCACCGGCTACGCGACGCCCGGCCTGGACATCCTGCTGGCCCGGGACATGGGCATGGCGCCGTCGCTGCAGCGGCTCTTCGTCGGGCACATGGGCTGCTACGCCGCGCTGCCGGGCCTCGGCACGGCAGCCGACTACGTCGCGGCCCGCGGCCGCCCGGCGCTGCTGCTCTGCGCCGAGCTGACCAGCCTGCACATCCAGCCCGCGGATTCGCGGGCGGACATTCAGCAGATCGTCTCGCACGCGCTCTTCTCGGACGCCGCGGCCGCCGTCGTGCTCACCCCGGATAGCAGACCCGGAGGGTACGTCGTCAGCGACGTCGCCGCGCTCACGGACACCACCACAGCCGACCACATGACCTGGGACGTCACCGACCTCGGCTTCCGGATGGGGCTGTCGCCACAGGTCCCCGACGTGCTGGCGCTGCACGTCCGCACCATGGTCGACGACCTGCTGACCCGCAACAACCTGACGATCGCGGACGTGGACGGCTGGGCGGTCCACCCCGGCGGCCCGAAAATCCTCGACGTGGTCCAGGAGCAGCTCGGGCTGACAACCGAGGCGATGACGGCGTCCCGGGAGGTGCTGGCCACGTACGGGAATTGCTCGTCCCCGACGGTATTGCTGGTCCTGGACGCCCTGCGGCGCAGGCCGCAGCCGCCGCGCCGGCTGGTGATGCTGGCTTTCGGGCCGGGCCTCACGCTCTATGGCGTCCTGCTCGACACACCCTAGGGTTGTCGCGTGCGAGAGGACCGGGCCGCGGGCGCGACGCTCTACGCGTTCGCCCTGGTCCTGCTGCTGGCCGGGGGCGTGTGGTTCGTCCGCGCGGCGCCGGAGGCGGGGGAGGACCCTGCGGTGGTGGCCGGCCGGGCCACGGTCGAACGGCTGCTGCCCGACCTGCCCCGGCAGGCGGGGGCGGAGACGATGGTGCTGGCCGCGGGCGGGCGCAAGGAACGCAACACGTCGGTGGTCGGGGGCGCGTACGCGCTGGCGATGCTGTGCGTGGGGGACGGCCAGGTCCGGGTACGGCTGAGCTCGACGGGTGAGGATTCGGGGCGGGCGGTGCCGTGTTCTGCGGAGGATCCGGAGCCGGTGGAGCTGATGGTCGGTCTGGCGGACGACCTCTTCATGTCGGTGTCGGCGGAGACGCGGGGCGCGGCGGTCTTCCGCTGGCGCGTCATCCGGACCCGCTCCTACTGATCCGCCTCGCGGGCTGGTCCGCCCGTCGGCCGGCCCGTTCGCGTGCTGGTCGATCTCGCGGCTGGCCCGTTTCGCGGCTTGTTCCGTCTCGTGCGGCCTGGCCCGTCTCGTGCGGCTTGTTCCGTATCGGGCGGCCTGGCCCGTCTCGTGCGGCTTGTTCCATATCGTGCAGCCTGGCCCGTCTCGTGCGGCCTGGCCCGTCTCGTGTGGCCTGGCTCGTTCCGTGCGGGCTGGGCCGACTCCTGTGCTGGCCGTCTCGCATTTGCTGCGCCTCATGACAAGCTTCACTTACCGGTCGGATCTTGCCGGCCGCATTCCGCCGCCGACCGGATCTTGCCGGTCGGGCGCTGTCACGCAGCGTCAGAGTCGGGCGAGGTCGGGGCGGAAGTCCTCGACCGAGAAGGTTCGGGCGATCTTGCGGACGATTTCACCCCCGCGGTTGACCAGCAGGACCGCCGCGGTGCCGTCGGGCGTGCCGAGGTGAAGCCCGGCGCGGAGCTCGCCGGTGGGGTCACGCAGCGCGCGCACTGTCTTGGCCTGGGTTTGTGGCGCGGCGTTCGTGGGCGGGGCGCCACCCGTCTGCCCGGCGGCGGCACCGGCGACGACCGTCACCACGGCGATCCCGGGCGGCGCGGCGGCCGTGGTGTCGGCCACCAGGCTGGCGCAGTCGCAACCGTCGGTGAGCAGCACGACCGCCGGCAGCTGGGCCCGTAGCGGGACGGTCTTGCCGTCGCCGCCCATCAGCTCCAGGGCGGGCAGGGTGTCACCGCGGTCGTCGGTCGTGGTAGCGGTGCGCTGGGTGGCCGGTGACCGGGACGGCCCAGGCCAGGCCGAGGCGAACAGGCTGGCCACGGTGACGAGAACGGCCATCGAGATGATCAAGACCGGGGCACGCAGGCAGGCGGCCCCGACTCGGCGGAGGGCGCGCATGCCGGGGCGGTCGGTGAACTGCTGCCAGCGGGTGCGCTCCTGCGACCGGTGCAGCTCGGCCTGGAGGGCGCTGACCTCGTCGGACAGCTCGGAGAGGTCGTCCGGGATGACGATGACGCCCCACTCCTCGGGGAGGTCTGGCAGACCGTCAGGGGAGCCGCCATCGGGCGGCCAGTTGCCGCCGTTGTCGCTCATACTGCCCACGATTCACCCTCCCCCCTGCCGACGAGTCTCGCGTGGCCGGGGACCTGCGTCCAGCCTCCCCCAAGCACGCCCTCGACCGCCAGTGGTGGGCGGTTCCGGTCGCTAGCGATAAGCTTGACCTCGCAAAGGCTTCAGGTCCGGAATATCCGACTCGCTGAGTCAAGTGGTCACGACGTAGTCACCCTCCGTTACTGAGGCAGCTCTTCGCCCGCATGTCAAGCGGTAGAAAGACGGCTCACAGGGCCTCTGAGCTGCACTAACAGTCACGGCCAGGGTGGGACATCGCTGCCTGAGCGTGTTACCCTAGACACAGCGAAAGGGGTTTCGAACCTATGGTTTTCAGTGTCGGCGAGACCGTTGTTTACCCCCACCACGGGGCCGCACTCATCGAGGCAATCGAGACTAGGGTCATCAAGGGCGAGCCGAAGCAATATCTCGTTCTGCGAGTCGCCCAGGGCGACCTTACTGTCCGGGTGCCCGCTGAGAACGCCGAGATCGTCGGCGTGCGTGAAGTGGTCGGCGAGGAGGGCCTGGGCAAGGTCTTCGACGTCCTCCGCGCACCGCACACCGAGGAGCCGACCAACTGGTCGCGGCGTTACAAGGCCAATCTCGAGAAGCTCGCCAGCGGTAACCCGCTGAAGGTCGCCGAGGTCGTCCGCGACCTGTGGCGTCGTGAGCGCGAGCGTGGTCTCTCGGCTGGGGAGAAGCGCATGCTCGCCAAGGCCCGCGACATCCTCGTCGGTGAGGTGGCCCTCGCCGAGAAGAGCACCAAGGACGAGGCAGAAGTCCTCCTCGACAAGGTGCTCACCGAGGCCTGACGTTCCCACCACCTCAGCACCACCCCCACGGTGACAGCAGCCGAACAGGACCGCGACGTGACCGCGCAGCTCAACGCTCGCGGTGACGTCGCGGTCCTCGTTCCGGCCGCCGGCGCAGGTCTGCGCCTGGGCCCGGGCGGGCCGAAGGCCCTGCGCCTGCTCGCGGGGGAGCCCCTTCTCGTGCACACGGTCCGGCGCATCGCGGCAGCCCCGTCGGTGCGCCTGATCGTCGTGGCCGCTCCAGCCGCCGAGGTTGACGCGGTGCGCGCGCTACTCGCCCCGGTAGCGGCGGTGACCGTGGTCGCGGGCGGGGCCGAGCGACAGGATTCGGTGGCGGCGGCGCTTGCGGTCGTACCGGAGGATGTCGGGATTGTGCTGGTGCACGACGCGGCGCGCGCACTTACGCCGCCGGAGCTGATCGAGTCGGTTGCGGCTGCCGTTCGCAGCGGGCGGCCGGCGGTGATTCCGGTTCTGCCGGTGGTCGACACCATCAAAGAGGTCGGCCTCGTCGACCCCGTCGATCTTGCTGACCGCGCCGACGGTGGGTCGGCCGGTCGTGTCGGCTTGGGCTATGCCGACCGTGGGTCTACCGGCTCCGGCTCCGCCAGGTATGCCAGCCTTGGCTCTGTCGGTCTTGCCAACGTCGGGTCCGTCAGCCCTGCTGGCTTGAGCCCGGGCAATCCTGCTGATCCGGCGGATCTTGCGTGCTTAGCGGACCCTGCCGATCCGGCTGACCTGGCCGATCCGGCTGACCTGGCCGATCCGGCTGACCTGGCCGATCCGGCGGGCCTGGCCGATCCGGCGGGCCTGGCCGATCCGGCGGGCCTGGCCGATCCGGCGGGCCTGGCCGATCCGGCGGGCCTGGCCGATCCGGCGGGCCCGGCCGACCCTGCGGACCCGGTGGATCCGGCTGATACTTCCGAGCCTGCGGACCCCAAAGGCCCGGCGGACTCCGCCGACCCTGCGCACCCGGCGGATCCTCCGGATCCCGCTGACTCTGTCCTTGCCGAGTCTGCCGAGCCCGACCGCGCCGTAGCCGCCCCCGTCGGCCTCAGCCCCACCCACACGCCGGTCGAGGTTGTGCTCGGGACGGTTGATCGGTCTGTTCTGCGGAGTGTGCAGACGCCGCAGGGTTTTCGGCGGGATGTGCTTGCTGCTGCGCATGCTGCCGGGCTCGGCGCCCATACCGACGATGCCGGGATGGTCGAGAAGGCGGGCGTTGCGGTCACCTGCGTTCCCGGGTCTGAGCTCGCCATGAAGATCACCCGTCCGCTGGACCTGGTGATCGCCGAGGCGCTGCTGCACGTAGCCTGACGCGGTGACTTCTGTGAGCCCGCCCAGCCAGCGTGTCGGGATCGGCACCGATGTGCACGCCTTCGATCCTCAGCGGGTCTGCTGGGTGGCCGGCCTCATGTGGCCTGGTGAGTCCGGGCTGGCCGGGCACTCCGACGCCGATGTTGCCGCCCACGCTGCCTGCGATGCGCTGCTCAGTGCGGCTGGGCTCGGTGATCTCGGTAGCAACTTCGGCACCGCCGAGCCTGAATGGGCCGGAGCCGCCGGGGTGACGTTGCTGGCCGAGACCGTTCGGCGGCTTGCCGAGCATGGCTACGCGGTCGGCAACGTGTCGATTCAGGTCATCGGGAACAGGCCGAAGATCGGCAAGCGTCGCGAGGAGGCGCAGCAGGTGCTTTCCGCGGCGGTCGGTGCCCCGGTCACTGTCTCCGGCACCACCACCGATGGGCTCGGGCTCACCGGGCGTGGTGAAGGGCTTGCTGCTGTCGCCACCGCGCTGATCTATTCGGCTTGAGGCTGCCCCGGGCGGGGTGATCTCGGGGTGGAAGACCTACGCTCGATGGGTGTCGAGCGAGCCCACGTCCCAGTCCGAGCCGGAAACCACCCCTGAGGAGTACCGGCAGCGGGCCCTCCTGATGGCTGACCTCGGCCGCTACGACGAGGCGGTCGGGGATATCGCCAGTGGTCTGGCCGCCGCGCCTGATGACGCCGCGCTGCTGACCACGTTGGCACGGGTGCACCTGGCCGCGGCGCAGCCGGTGGATGCGCTCGCTGCCGCGGACCGGGCCGCCGCGGCCGCACCCGGGACGGTGGGGCCGCTGGTCGCGCGGGCGATGGCGTTGTCGGACGAGCGGCGGTTCGGCGAGGCCGCCGAGGTGGCGGCTTCCATCCTGGCCGCCTGGCCGGCTGACCCGTACGCGCAGCGCACCGGGGCGGCCCTGCTGAGTGAGGCGCGCAACGGCCAGGACGCGCTCAATGCCGCGTGGAACGGGGTACGGCTCACCCCGACCGACGCCGAGGCGCATCTGGTGCTGGCTGTGGTGGCGGCGCGGCTGCGGTTGTTCGACCTGGCGCAGCGGGCGTACGGGGAAGCCCTCGACCTCGACGCCACGATCGGCGACGCGCAGCAGGACGTCGGCGTGGTACGGCTGGAACGCCGCCGGTGGGCGCTGGCTCTCGAGAGCCTGGCCGACGCCGCCCTGCCCGTTCCGGAGCCGGTCGTCGAGGAGGTGCCGGCCCCGCCGCCGCCTCCGGTCACCCGGCCGGCCGGGCCGGTGCTGGACCGCTCGGCGCTGGTCGCGGACACGTTCCGGCAGGCCGTTCTGTACGGCAGCAACGGGGTGCTGGTCGCCGCCGTGCTCGCCGCGGTGATGACGACCGCCAGCTCCGGCGTGGCCCGGATGTGGGGCGGGGTCATCGGGGTGGTGGTTCTGGTGGCTGTCGCGGTCTGGCTCACGCGTGCGCTGCCGGTTCCGATCGGTGTTGCACTCGGCGAGATCCGTGGCTCGCGCCGGTTGGTCGCTGCGGTCTATGCGACGGCGCTGGCACCGCTGGGCCTGGTGGCCTTCGCGGCGCTCGGCGGCGTCGTCCCGTTGGTCATCGCGATGCTTCTCGCTGCCGTCGCCGAGCTCGCCGTTCTGACCCAACGCCGGTAAGGGCGGCCCAACCACCGGTAAGGGCGGCCCAACCGCCGGCAAAGGCGGCCTGACGCGGGTGAAGGTGGCCCGACGCGGGTGAGTGCAGCCCCATGCGGGTGAGGATGGCCCGACGCGGGTGAGGGCGGCCTGAAGCCGGTGACGGCGGCCGTCAGGCTGCGGCAGGCATCGCGCCGCCGGGTTCGGTGGTGGCGAGAGTTGTGCGTACTGCTTTTTCGGCTCGGCCGGCGGTGCCGAGGGCGTCCAGGGCCAGCAGCGCCGCCCCCACAGCCGGTGGCGTGTCCAGGACGCTGACCCGTACGTGTGGAGCTTGCGCCACCGCGCCCCGGACCACCTGGTCATGCAGCACCGGGTGCTGCGCCCGGAGCACCCCGCCGCCCAGCACCAGCGCGTGCGGTTCCTCCAGCAGGCCGAGCCGGGTCGCCGCCACCCGGTGCTGGGCCAGGATCTCCGTCACCTGGCGGTCGACCAGCTGCCCGGCCACCCGATCCCCCTCCGTGGCGACCTTGAACAGCAGCGGCGTCAGTTCGCGGACCCGGGTCGGGTCCAGCTCGCCCAGGTGCAGGGCGATGCTCACTTCCTCCACAGTCGAGTAGCCGAAGTGGTTCGCGACCGCCTGCGACAGCGCCGTCTCGTCGCCGCGGCCGTCTTCGCCGCGGGCTGCCATGCGCAGTGTGTGGTCGGCCAGGTCGTGGCCGCCGCCCCAGTCGCCGGAGATCGGGCCCAGGGCCAGGAATCTTGCCGTGCGTCCGTCGGCTGCCCGGCCCACGCAGTTCGTGCCCGCGCCGCACACGACCGCGATCGCGTCCGGCATCGAGGTGCCCGCGCGCATGAGGGCGAAGCAGTCGTTGTCCACGATCGTCCGGGTGGTCCAGGACTGCGCTTCGATTGCCGTGTGCAGGCGTTGGACCTCGATCGGCAGGTCGGCGCCGGCCAGGTAGACCGCGGCCAGGTCGATCTGTGTTCCCGGGGCCAGTCCGGCGTCGGTGCGGGCGGCGGCGATCAGGTCCCGCAGCACCTCGATCGTGCCGGTCAGTCCGAGGATGTGCGGGGAGCTGGTCGGTCCGCGGACGAAGCCGAGGATCTCGCCCTCCGCCGTGCCGAGGACGACGTCCGTCTTGGAGTTGCCGCCGTCCACGGCCAGGTACAGCGGCTTCATCGAGCCCAGGCCAGGTGCTGCGCACCCGCGGCGAGCAGCTTGCCGGTCAACGCCTCCGCATCCTCGTGCTGGCCGATCAGGGGGTGGGCGAGCAGGGCGCGGTAGACCCGGTTGCGGCCGCCGCGTACCGCTGCGTCCAGCGCCAGTTCCTCGTACCCGGAGACGTGCGCGACCAGACCGGCCAGGTCCGGGGCCAGGGGGATGACCGGGAGCGGCACCGGGCCGGTGCGGCCCACCCGGGCCGACACCTCGATCACCGCCTGGTCCGGCAGGAACGGCAGAGTGCCGTGGTTGCGGATGTTGACCGAGTGGACGCCGTCCGGGTCGTGGCCGTGCAGGGCGGCGATCAGGCCGACCGCGGCTTCCGAGTAGTAGGCGCCGCCGCGTTCGCCGAGCAGAGCCGGCTTCTCGACCAGGGCCGGGTCGCGGTACATCTCCATCAGCGTCGCCTCGATCTCCGCGACGCGCTGTCCGCGGGTCTGGGCTCCGCGGGACTGCCGGACGTGCCGGTCGTGCGCGTAGAAATAGCTGAGGTAGTAACTCGGTACGTTGCCCAGCGTGGTCAGCACCTCCGCCGGCAGGTCCACTTCGTCGGCCAGTTCGCCGAGGTGGGCCGCCAGCAGTTCCGGGAGCCGGTCGACGCCGTCCACGTACGCGGCGCGTTCCCAGGTCAGGTGGTTCAGGCCGACGTGGTCCAGGACGACCGCGGCCGGTTCCACGTCGAGCATCCGGGCGAAGCGGCGCTGGAAGCCGATCGCCACGTTGCACAGGCCGACCGCTCTGTGGCCGTCGTCGAGCAGCGCCCGGGTGACGATGCCGACCGGGTTGGTGAAGTCGACGATCCACGCGTCCGGCTTGGCCCGGGCCCGGATGCGCGCGGCCACGTCGAGCACCACCGGCACCGTACGCAGCGCCTTGCCGAGCCCGCCCGCGCCGGTGGTCTCCTGGCCCACGCAGCCGCAGTCCAGCGGGAACGTCTCGTCGCTGATCCGGGCCGCCTGACCACCGACCCGCAACTGGATGACCGCGACGTCGGCATCGGTGACGCCGGCGTCCAGATCGGTGGTCCAAGTGACCTTGCCCGGGTGGCCGTAGTGCTGGAAGATCCGCGCCGAGAACGCGCCGACGATGTCGAGCCGTTCCCGCACGGGGTCGATCAGTACCAGCTCCGACACCATGGTGCCGAGCCGGGCGAACCCGTCCACCAGTTCCGGCGTGTACGTCGACCCGCCGCCGACGACAGCGATCTTCACCCTTTGACTCCCGTGAGTGTGACGCCCTGGACGAAGGCCTTCTGGGCGAAGAAGAACACGACGACGATCGGGACCATGGCCAGCACCGTGGCCGCGGTGACCAGGTTCCAGTCGACGTGATGGACACCGTGGAACGAGGCCAGGCCCAGCGACAGCGTCCAGGCGTGCTCGTTCTCGCTGGTGTAGAGCAGCGGGCCGTAGTAGTCGTTCCAGGCGTAGAAGAACTGGAACAGCGCGGCCGCCGCGATCCCGGGCCGGGCCATCGGCACCACGACCCGCAGCAGGGTGCGCCACTCGCCGCAGCCGTCGACCCGGGCCGCGTCCAGGTAGTCGGTCGGGATGGTGAGCAGGAACTGGCGCAGCAGGAAGATGCAGAACGCGTCTCCGAACAACATCGGGATGATCAGCGGCGCCAGCGAGCCGGTCAGGCCGTACCGGGCCCACATCAGGTAGAGCGGAACGGTCACGACCTGCGGGGGCAGCATCATCACGCAGAGCACGGTCAGGAACATGGCGTTGCGGCCGCGGAACCTGAGCTTGGCCAGGGCGTACGCCGCCGGCACGCTGGACAGCAGCATCAGCACCGTGGCGGACACCGCGTAGATGACCGTGTTGAGCAGGTAGCGCGGCAGCGGGGTGATCTCGAAGACCCGTACGTAGTTCTCGAAGTGCCACGTGTTGGGCCAGTAGTCGCTGGTCAGCGCCTGGTTGCTGGTCATCACCGAGATCAGGAACAGGTAGACCACCGGGGTCAGGAACATGATGGCCAGCACGATCGCGATGCTGTGCCGGGCTATCCACGCCAGCCGGTGCTGACGCCGTACCTGTCGGATGGTGGGCGGCGCGGCCGCGGCCGGCCGTTCGAGCAGAGCCGTCAATGTTCCTCCCCGGAGAAGGCCTTGGAGCGGCGCAGCAGGATGACCGTCACGGCGAGGGCGACCACGAAGAGCGCGACAGCCATCGCGTTGGCGTAGCCGAGCGCGTTGTAGCGGAAGCCGACCGTGTAGAGCCAGAGCGGATAGGTGAAGGTGGAGCCCTCGGGGAAGCCGAACGACGACGAGATGCCGCCGCCGGTCACGGCCTGCCCGCTGGCGATGGACCCGGCCACAGCGGCCTGGTCGAAGTACTGCAGCGTGTAGATCACGCCGGTGACCGTGGCGAACAGGATCACCGGCTGGATGGTCGGCAGGGTGACGTAGCGGAAGCGGTGCCAGGCGTTCGCGCCGTCGAGCGCGGCTGCCTCGTAGAGGCTGGCCGGGACGCCCAGCACCGCCGCCAGGAAGATGATCATGATGTCGCCGATGCCCCAGAGGCCGAGCAGCACCAGCGACGGCTTGGACCACTCGGGTGAGTTGAACCAGAGCGGTCCCTCGATGCCGATCCGGGCCAGGAAGTTGTTGACCGGACCCGTGCCCGGCTTGAGCAGGTAGACGAACGCGATGGTGGCGGCCACCGGCGGCGCCAGCGCCGGCAGGTAGAAGATCGTCCGGAAGAAGCCCGCGCCCCGCTTGAGCTGGCTCAGCAGCATGGACAGCCCGATCGCGCTGATGATCCGGACGGGTACGAACACTACGACCATCCACAGCGTGTTGCGGATCGACTGGAGCAGGTACGGGTCCTCACCCATCCGCCGGTAGTTCGCCAGCCCGACCCACTCGGGCACGGTGAGCAGGTCGAACTTGGTGAACGAGAAGTACACGGCGCTGAGCAGCGGGTAGATGAAGAACACCACGATGCCGATCAGCGCGGGGGCGAGGAACGACCACGCGGTCAGGTTGCGGCGCAGGCGCATTCCTCAGCCGCCCAGGGTCATCACGCTGTTGATCTGCTTGTCCGCGTCGGCCAGCCCGGCGTCCAGGTCCTTGACCTTGCCGGACTGCCAGTTCGTGGCGAAGGTGCCGAAGGTCTCCTGGTACGCGGGCCCGGACGCGGCCGGCGGCGAGGTCAGCGAGTTCGGGTTGGCGAAGATGTCCATGAAGGCCTTGAACTCGGGCTCGACCTGCAGCTCGGGGTCGCTGATGGCGCCGGTGGTGGTCGGTACGTTCTTCAGCGAGTTGGCCAGCTTGACGATGGCCTTGTCGTTGGTGGTCAGGTACTTGATGAGCTCCCAGGCCGCCTCGGGGTTCTTGGCGTTCTTCGAGATGCCCATGATGTTGCCGGTGACGTAGCCGCCGCCGTACCGGGCCGGGTCGCTGACCGGGATCGGCGCGACGCCGTACTTGAGGTTCGGCGCCTGGTCCTTGAGGAACGCCAGCCGGTACTCGGCGTCGACGTTGATCGCCACCTGACCCTTCTGGAAGGCGTTGTCCGCGCTGAACTCGTCACCCAGGCCGGCCCGGAACTTCTGCAGGTTCTCGTAGCCGTACCAGTCGACCAGGCTCTTCTGCCAGGTCATCAGGGTCTTCCAGGCCGGGTCGGCGCCGACTGCCGACTTGCCCTCGGGGGTGAGCCACTTCGCGCCGACGGCCGGGGCCAGGTGCGCGGCGGCGTTCTCGTAGAAGTCGAAGAGCGGCAGGAAGCCGACCGTCTTCAGCGAGCCGTCCTTGTTCTTGACTGTGAGCTTCTTGGCGTCCTCGGTGAGCTCGTCGAGGGTCTTGGGCGGCCCGGCGATGCCCGCCTTGGCGAACATGTCCTTGTTGTAGAAGATGCCGTACGCGTCGGCCAGGAACGGCATCGCGCAGCGCTTGCCGTCGAACTCGGTGTACGAGCGCGTGGTCTCGTTCAGCCGGTTCAGGTCCACATTGTCCCGCTTGATGTACGGCGCCAGGTCCACCCAGGCCCCGGACGAGCAGAACTTGCCCACGATGTCGGTGGAGTACGAGAGCCCGATGTCCGGCCCGTTGCCGGCGCCGATGGCCTGGGTCATCTTCGAGTCGTCCTGACCCGGCTTCACCGTCACCTTGATGTTCGGGTGGCCGGCGGTGAAGTCCTTGATCACCGTGTCGATGGCGGCGGCCTCGCGCTCGGTGAAGAAGTGCCACAACTCGACCGTGCCGGACACCTCCGTACCCGGGTCGGCGATCTTCTGTTCCTTGGCAGCGGGGGTGCAGGCGGCGGTCAGCAGCAGGGCGGCAGCGGCGGCGACGATCGATTTTTGGGCATGAGGTATCCGCTTGTTCACTTCGAGGGGTCCTCTCAGGGGTGGTGCAGCAGGGGAATCAGGCTTGGTTGTCGCGGATCGAGGCGATCAGCGCCTCGCGGACGGCGGTGAGCCCGGCGTCGAGGGCGCCGAGCAGGACCGCGTCGTCGTCGATCGTGGTGACGGCGATGGTGCTCTCCAGCGGTGCGGCCCGGCGCAGGGCGCCCTTGACCGCGGTGAGCAGCGTCTGGCCGCCGGCCTGGGCGACCGGGCCGGCCAGCACGACGAGCGAGGGGTCCAGCACGGCGATCACGGCGGCCAGGCCGACCGCGATCCGGTCGGCCAGGTGGGTGAAGAACTCGCCGGAGGCGTCCGGGGCGGCGGCCGCGGCGGCGACGATCTCGTACGGGGTGCCGCCGGAGACGCCGTGGTCCTGGCCGAGGGCGAGGATGGCCGCGCCGCCGAACAGGTCCTGAAGGTCGACCTTGCGGTGGGTGGAGTCCGGTGAGTAGAGCGGCATGTAGCCGATCTCGCCCGCACCACCGCGCGCACCGCGGATCAGTGTGCCGGCGATGTCGATGGCCAGACCGAGGCCTTCCTGGCCGAGCCAGAGCAGTGCGAAGCCGTCGACCTCGCGGGCCACGCCCCGGCGACGCTCGGCCACCGCGGCCAGGTTGACGTCGTTGTCGACGCCGACGTGGGTACCCAGCGCCGCGGCGATCTCCGGGACCAGGCCGGCCCGGCCGAGGCCCGGCACGTCCACGTGCCGGATCGTCGCCGCACCGACGTCGTACGAGCCGGGCACGCCGAGCTGCACGTGGTGGACCCGGTCGGCTGGGACGCCGGCCGCACTGCTCAGTTCGGCGACCACGTCCACCAGCGCGGTGCGAGGATCGGTCTGCAGGAAGTCGACCGGGGTTGCGATCCGGGCCCGGACGGCGCCGGTCAGATCGCAGAGCGCGGCCTCGACCGACGGTGCCCCGCTGGCGCCGATGTCGCGGACCGACACGGCGGCGGCGTACGCTGCGTCGGGATTGGCGGCATAGATCTCCGCGTTCGGCCCCGGGCGGCCGCTGTTGTAGCCGACGACGGTCACCAGGCCGGCGTCGGTGAGCCGGCGCAGCACCTCGGAGATGGTCGGGGTGGAGAGCGCGGTCAGCCGGCGCAGATCGGCCCGGGTGAGCATGCCCGGCTCGAGCAGGTGGGCGAGCGCCGCGCTCTCGTTCATGGCGCGCAGCAGCTTGGACGATCCCGCCAGTCGCGGCACGGAGCCCCCTCGATTGATTGGCAAACCAGCTAACAATTAGCTGGACCGTAGGGCTGCCGCCGTTGAGCTGTCAATACTTCGTCGCGCTGCGTTTCCCGCACGTGGCAAGTCGGCCCGGTGAATCACCCCCGGAGCGGGCAAAAGTGATTAATCGACGGGGATTGATTAATCAACTTAACTGACCTAGCGTGACCAGTCATCGCCTCGGCGACGGGCATCCCCAACGCCCGTCATCGATGGCTCAACCCTGCGCGCCCACCCGCCTCCACCCCCACGAGGAGCGCCATGACCATCCCCTCACGCCCGCACCGCCGCAAGAAGCTGATCGCGTACGCCCTCGGCGGTGTGCTGATCCCCGCGGCCGGCATCGCCTACAGCCTCATGCCGGCCAGTGCGGCGACCGCGGGAGCCATCAAGGGCCTCGGCGGCAAATGTGTCGACGTCGCCGCCGCCAACAGTGCGAACGGAACCGCCGTGCAGCTCTACGACTGCAACAGCACCGGCGCTCAGACCTGGAGCGTCGGCAACACCGACAACTCGATCCGGGCGCTGGGCAAGTGCCTCGACGTGACCGCCGCCGGCACGGCCAGCGGCACCAAGATTCAGATCTACGACTGCAACGGTACGGCCGCCCAGAAGTGGACCGCGGGCACCGGCGGCACGCTCATCAACACCGGCTCGGGCAAGTGTCTCGACGTGCCCGACAACAACTCCGCGAACGGCAGCCGACTGCAGATCTGGAGCTGTGGCACCGGCGCCAACCAGAAGTGGACGCTGCCCGGCGGCACCACCACACCGACCACGCCACCCACCACGACCCCGCCGAACAGCGGCGTCGGCCTGGACAACCCGGCGAAGAAGGACGTGGCGATGCAGATCGTCTCGGCCGCCGAGAACTCCTCGCTCAACTGGCGCGCCCAGTTCTCCTACATCGAGGACATCGACGACGGCCGGGGCTACACCGCCGGGATCATCGGCTTCTGCTCCGGCACCGGCGACATGCTGGAGCTCGTCGAGGCGTACACGGCCACGAAGCCGGGCAACGTGCTGGCCAAGTACCTGCCGGCGCTGCGCAACGTCAACGGCACGTCGTCGCACGCGGGCCTGGACCCGAACTTCACCAGCGACTGGCGGACCGCCGCGGCAGACCCGGTGTTCCAGGCCGCGCAGGAGTCCGAGCGGGACCGGGTGTACTTCAACCCGTCCGTGCGCGACGGCAAGGCCGACGGGGTACGGGCGCTGGGCCAGTTCGCCTACTACGACGCCTCAGTGGTGCACGGCTACGAGGGCATGCGGTCCATCCGCAGCCGGGCACTCCAGCGCGCCAAGCCGCCGGCGCAGGGCGGCAACGAGACCACCTGGCTCAACGCGTTCCTCGACGAGCGGGTGATCGAGATGAAGAAGGAAGCCGCGCACGACGACGTCACACGCATCGACACCGCCCAGCGCGTCTTCCTGCGCAACGGCAACTTCGACCTGAACACCCCGCTCGACTTCGCCGTCTACGGCGACCAGTTCCACATCGGATAGTCGAACCACTCCGGGGAAAGAGGGGCGGGGGAGCCACAAGCTCCCCCGCCTTTTCTCATCTGTTCCAGGTCCAGGCGTAGGCGGTGTCCTCTACGGACAGTGCCGCGTCGCACAGGTCCAGGGGACGGAAAGTGTCGACCATGACGGCGAGCTCGTCGAAGTAGTCGGCGCCGATCGCGCGTTCGACCGCGCCCGGCTGCGGGCCGTGCGTGAAGCCCGACGGGTGCAGCGAGATCGAGCCCTGCTCGATGCCCGAACCGCGGCGGGCCTCGTAGTTGCCGCCGGTGTAGAACATCATCTCGTCCGAGTCGACGTTGTGGTGGTTGTACGGCACCGGGATCGCCAGCGGGTGGTAGTCGACCTTGCGCGGCACGAACGAGCACACCACGAAGTTCGGCCCCTCGAACGTCTGGTGCACCGGCGGTGGCTGGTGCACGCGCCCGGTGATCGGCTCGAAGTCGTGGATCGAGAACGCCCACGGGTACAGGCAGCCGTCCCAGCCGACCACGTCGAACGGGTGGTGGGCGTACACGTGCCGGGTCCAGCCCGCGCGGTGCTTGACGTACACCTCGACGTCGGTGCCCTCGGCCTGCAGCGGCGCGTCCGGGCCGCGGACGTCGCGCTCGCAGTACGGCGAGTGCTCCAGGAACTGCCCGCGCACCGACAGGTAGCGCTTCGGCGGCCCGATGTGCCCGGTCGCCTCGATGGTCAGCATCCGCACCTGGCCGTCCGGCACGATCCGGTGCACCACCGAGGTCGGGATGATCACGTAGTCGCCGGCCCCGGCCCGCAGCGCGCCGAAGGTCGTCTCGATCGTGGCGGCGCCCTCCTCGACGTACAGGCATTCGTCGCCGACGGCGTCCCGGTAGAGCGGTGACGGCCGGTCGGCGACCACGTAACCGATCCGGACGTCGCCGTTGGCCAGCAGCGGGCGGCGGCCCAGGACCGCGTCGCCCGGGCCGGCGTCGAGCTTGTGGGTACGCAGGTGGCGCGGCTTGAGCGGCAGGTTCGGCGACTGGCTCGTGGCCGGTGGCTCGTGCACCTCCGCCGAGCTGATCGCGGTCGGCGGATACCGGTGATAGAGCAGGGACGAGTCGGAGGAGAAGCCCTCCTGGCCCATCAACTCCTCCGCGTAGAGTCCGCCGTCCGGCCGGCGGAACTGGGTGTGCCGCTTACGGGGGATCTCCCCGACGCTGCGGTAGTACGGCATCGTTGCCACCACCCCTAGAAAACTGACATTACGGACGGTGTTGTCCGCCTCTCGAAGCGTCCATTAGGTTCAGTTTCGTGTCAACGCTGGTGCCGCCGCTGTTCGCAGGACTCGTCGATGACGCGTCCCTGCTGCCGCCGGGCATCATCGGGACCCCGGAGGCGCTCGCCGCTCATACCAAACACCGTGACTCCTGGTATTCGGGACTGATCGGGGCATTGCTCGTACCGTCGTCGCTCGTCAATCTTGATCTCTCGCCCCGCGGCCTCGCCGTCGGCGTCGTCAACGACGCCGCGATCGGCGCCCTGCCCGCGGTGGTGGCCAAGCTGCGGGCCGCCGGCAGCGACGTGGCCCGGGTCGAGGCGGCCGTCGCCCGCCGCGGCGAGGACCCGCAGCCCGGCCTGAGTGCGCTCGGCGCGCTCGCCGTCGAGACCCCCGACCTGGACGTGTACGCGGAGATCCCGCTCAGCTGGGGTCTGCTCGCGGGCCTCGACACGGTGGCCGCCCAGCGCGCCGACGGCCTGCGGATCGCCCCCAAGTTCCGGGTCGGCGGGCTGGCCTCGGAGCTGTTTCCGACCCCGGTCGAGCTGGCCGCGGTCATCTGCGCCTGCCGCGACCGCAACCTGCCGTTCAAGCTCGCCGCCGGGCTGCGCCACGCGCTGCGGCACACCGACCCCGAGACCGGATTCACCCACCACGGCTTCCTGAACGTGCTGGTCGCGTCGGCGGCGGCCAGCGACGGCGGTGAGGTGGCCGAGGTCGCCGAGGCGCTGGCCGCGACGCATCCGGTGCCGCTGGTCGAGCCGGCCCGCTCGCGCCGGACCGAGCCGCGGCCGCTGTGGGTCGGCTTCGGGGCCTTCAACGTGCTGGAGCCGCTGACGGAGCTCATCCGTCTCGGCCTGATCAACGGCGGCTACGAGTGACCCCCTTCGACCTGCGCAACCTCCCGTACGGCGTGTTCAGCACCGGCGACGGGGTGCGGCGGATCGGCGTCCGGCTGGGCGACGCGGTGCTGGACCTGTCCCGGGCCGAGGAGCAGGACCTGATCCTGGCCGGGGGTGCGCTGCGGCAGCCGGCGCTCAACGTGCTGATGGCGCTGGGGCGTCCGCTGTGGAGTGCCATCCGGGCCCGGGTCGTCCAGCTGGCCCCCACGCTGCCGGCCATCCCGCTGGCCGACGTCGAGCTGCACCTGCCGTTCGAGGTGGCCGACTACACCGACTTCTACTCCTCCGAGCACCACGCCACCCAGGTCAGCCGGATCCTGCGGCCCGAACGGCCCGGGCTCCAGCCGAACTGGAAGCACCTGCCGATCGGCTACCACGGGCGCGCGGGCACGGTCGTGGTCTCCGGCACCCCGGTCGAGCGGCCCGCCGGTCAGCTCGGTCCCGGCGAGTTCGGGCCCTCCCGGCGGCTCGACGTCGAGGCCGAGGTCGGCTTCGTGGTGGGCGTACCGGGCCGGCGGATCAGCACGGCCGACTTCGCCGAGCACGTCTTCGGCGTGGTCCTGGTCAACGACTGGTCGGCGCGCGACATTCAGGCCTTCGAGTACCAGCCGCTCGGGCCGTTCCTGGCCAAGTCCTTCGCCACCTCGGTGTCCCCGTGGGTCGTGCCGCTCGAAGCGCTGTCCGGTGCGCTCGTGCCGGCGGTCGCGCAGGACCCGGTCCCGGCGGAATACCTCCGGCCCCCGGGCGACGGCCTGGACCTGAGCCTGACGGTCGACTGGAACGGGACCACGGTCAGCTCACCGCCGTTCGCCCAGATGTACTGGACGCCCGCCCAGCAGCTCGCCCACCTGACCGTCAACGGCGCCAGCGTCCGCACCGGCGACCTCTTCGCCTCCGGTACGGTCTCCGGTCCGGAACGCGCCCAGGCCGGCTCGTTCCTGGAGCTGACCTGGAACGGCACCGAGCCGGTGCAGCTCGACGACGGCTCCACCAGGGGCTTCCTGCTCGACGGCGACACGGTCACCATCAGCGCGACCGCACCCGGCGTGGACGGCGCGCCGATCGGGCTGGGGTCCGTAACCGGAACTGTCTGTCGCTGAGGGACGACTCGCCGTACCTTGTAGGCGGGAGGTCGGGGATGTCCACGGTTGCGGTGACACGGCTGGTCGAGGCGCCGGTGGCTGCCGTGTGGCGTGTCTTCACCGACCTGCCGAGCCGCTGCGAACGGCTGTCCACGGTCATCGCCGTCGAGCTGCTCACCCAGGGACCCTTCGGCGCGGGCACCGAATGGCGCGAGACCCGCACGATGGCCGACGGCACGGAGATCACCGAGGAGTTCCGCGTCGACGAGTGCGTGAGCCCGCAACGCTTCGTGGTCAGCTCACCGGGCATCGGCGCCGAATACCGCATGACCTACACGTTCGTGCCGGTGCTCGAGGGCCGGCACCGGGGCGGCACGATGGTCACCGTGGTCCAGGACGGCACCCCGACCGCGCCGGCGGGCCGGTTCCTGGCGCTGGTCTTCGGCGGGCTGGCCGCCCGTACGGTCGAGGGCGCGCTCCGGCGTGACCTGGAGGACCTGGCCGCGGCCGCCTGACCTATCGTCCCTGGGGTGACCGGGAAGCTGCTGCGCGCGCCGGCCGCCGTCGTCGTGCTGGCGGCCGCGGTCCTGATCGGCTGGCGCGTGCTGGCCCCCGCCGAGGTCCTCGAGCCGGCCACCGGTGCCCTGCCCGTCGCCGTCACCCTGCCGCCCGGCGTCACCGGCAAGACCACGATGGCACCGCTGATCGTCGCCGGCAGCGTCCGGGTCTACGCGGGCAAGCGGCTGGTCAAGGCGGACGGGCCGGTCGAGGCGAAGACCATGTACACCCCGCGGTGGTCGTTCCGGCGCTGGCCGGAGCAGCTCACCGGGATCGTCGCGGTGGCGGCCACGGTGGTCACCCGGTGGTCGGACGGTGCGCTCGTGGCGCTGGACGGCCGTACCGGGAAGCCGGTCTGGCGGGCCGCCGGGCCCGGCGCCGAACCCTTCACCGGACGCACCGGCTCCGCGGCGGTCTGGGCCCCGGCGGGCCTGCACACGGCCGGGACCAGCGTGCTGATCACCGACGGCCGGCAGCTGACCGCCCGCGCCGGCGCGGACGGCACGCAACGCTGGGCGGTGACTCTGCCGCCGGGCTGCGGCGCCGGCTTCGTGACCGCGGGCGGCCGGTACGTGTGCAGCTCAGGCGCGTGGGACGTGCTGTCGGGCAACCCGGTCCGGGGCTGGCCGGCCGGGCCGTTCACCGCTATCGGGTGCGACGTGGCCCGCTCGGACTGCGCCGGCCTGCGCGACGGGACCGGCCAGGGCTGGCTGACCGGCGGCCGGCGACCGGAACGGGCCCCCGCCCTGGACGCCCCGGATGCCACGGCCGGAGGTGACCTGGTGCTGAGCGCGTCCGGCGGCGCTGTGGTGGCCTCCCGCGCGGGTAGCGAGGTGTGGCGGTGGACCGGCGCGGCGCAGGTGCTCGGCGTCCGGGCCGGGCGGGCTGTGCTGCTCACGCCGGACCGGCGACTGATCGTGGTGGACGCGGCCACGGGTACGCAGCGGGCGGCGTTCCCGCTCTATGTGCCCGACGAGCGCGTCGAGCCGTGGAAGCCGGACGGGTGGCAGCTGACGGACGGCTATGTGGCGGTGCAGCGGCTGCTGCCGGATGCGAGCTTCTACACGACGGACCCGGTGGTCATCGCCGCGCTCTAGCGTCTGTCCGGCCGGGCCCGGCTCAGGACGTCATGCCGTACGGACAGACCCTAGGGTGGATCGCATGCGAGTGGTGCTGGACGGCCTGGTCATGGGTGAGTCCGCCCGGTGGCACGACGGGCGGCTCTGGTTCTGCGACTGGGGGGCTGGAGAGGTCGTCGTGCTGAGCGCCGGCCAGCCCGAGGTGGTCGCCCGGATCGACGACTTCCCGTTCTGCATCGACTGGCTGCCCGACGGGCGGCTGCTGGTGATCACCGGACGTGGGCTGCTGCTGCGCCGCGAGCCGGACGGCAGCCTGATCACCCACGCGGACCTGACCGCGCTGGGCGGGACGCACCCGTGGAACGACATCGCCGTCGACTCCCGCGGGCGCGCCTACGTGAACAACATCGGCTTCGACTTCCCCGGCGGGGAGCCGGCCCCGGGCCTGATCGCCGTGGTCGACCCGGACGGCACGGCCCGGCAGGTGGCTGACGGCGTGCAGTTCCCGAACGGCATGGCGGTGACCGCCGACGACCGCACCCTGATCGTCGCCGAGTCGTACGCCGGCCGGCTCACCGCCTTCACCATCGCGGCGGACGGCAGCCTCGGCGACCGGCGGACCTGGGCTGCGCTCGGCACAGGCGTCCCGGACGGCATCTGCATCGATGCGGAGGGTGCCGTCTGGTACGCCGACGTGCCGAACAAGTGCTGCGTACGGGTGCGCGAGGGCGGCGAGATTTCGCAGACCGTCGAGCTGGACCGCGGCGGCTTCGCGTGCGCGGTCGGTGACGGCACCTTGTACGCGGTCACCGCGGTTTACCCCAGCCCGGGCGGACCGGCCGGCCAGCTTGTCGCCGTGACCCTCTAGCCTTGCCGGTCTGCTGGCCTTGCCGGTCTGCTGGCCTTGCCGGTCTGCTGGCCTTGCCGGTCTGCTGGCCTTGCCGGTCTGCTGGCCTTGCCGGTC
>NZ_JBVJIR010000011.1:56141-273947 GCF_055586185.1 Actinoplanes sp. NPDC051405 | reverse complement strand
TGGCCTTGCCGGTCTGCTGGCCTTGCCGGTCTGCTGGCCTTGCCGGTCTGCTGGCCTTGCCGGTCTGCTGGCCTTGCCGGTCTGCTGGCCTTGCCGGCCTCGCTGGCCTTGCCGGCCTCGCTGGCCTCGCTGGCCTCGCTGGCCTCGCTGGCCTCGCTGGCCTCGCTGGCCTCGCTGGCCTCGCTGGCCTCGCCGGCCCGCTGGCCTCGCCGGCCCGCCGGCTCGCTGGCCTCGCCGGCCCGCTGGTCTGCTGGTCTCGCCGGCCCGCAGGTCTCGGGCGGCCTGCTGGTCTGCCAGCCTTGCCGGCCCGCAGGTCTCGGGTGGCCGTCCGCCGGCTCTTGCTGGGCGTTCTCAGACCAGCCGGGTCAGCAGGGCCGTCCACGCCTCCTCCGCCGCGCCCGCGATCGGGCCGTCGTCGCCCAGCAGTGCCGGCACCACCGGAGGCGGTGCCGCACGCCGGAAGCTCATCAGGCCCGCCTCGTAGGCGCTCAGCAGCTGCTCCGGCGCCGCGGCGAGCAGATCGACGCCGAGGCCACCCAGCGTGACCAGGTCCGCGTCCAGGCCGTTGACCAGGCCCGCGATGCCCCGGCCGAGGGCGGTTGCCACGGTCGCGGCGGCAGCGGCCGGCTCGGGCTCCGGCGAGGTGATGATCCGTCGGGCGTACGTGATCGGGTCGCGCGGCGGCTCGTGGCCCAGCAGCCGGGCCAGTGCCGAGCCGTCCACGGCGGTGCCCCAGCAGCCGTACGCGCCGCACGGGCAGCGCACCGCGGCGTCACCGAACGGCATGTGCCCGAACTCGCCGGCCGCACCCAGCGCGCCGATCAGCACCTTGCCACCGTCCACCACCGCGCCGCCCAGGCCTGCCTCGATGCGCAGGTGCAGGGCGACCGCCGCACCGACGGCCATCCCGCGCCGGGACTCGGCTGAGGCGGCCAGCGTGGCGTCGTTGCCGGCCACGAAGATCTCGGCCCGGGGCCAGGCCACCGCCAGGTCGACGTCGTGCCAGCCGAGGTTGCTGGCGTCCAGCATGAGGTCGCGGGAGACGGTGCCCGGCACGGCGATCCCGATGCCGCGGATCCGGTCGCCGTACTCGTGCCGCAGCCGGCGGACCGCCGCGCCCAGCGCCGCGACCACCTCGTCACCGGCCCGGCCTGCAAGCTCCTCGCCCGCGGTGGCCAGGATGCTGCCGCCGAGCTCGACCACGTCGACCCGCCAGGACTCGTGGGTGATCGAGGCGGCCGCGATCAGCGGGCCGCGGGGGTGCGGGATCAGGGCGGTCGTCGGGCGGCCCCGGGCCCCGCTCGGTGCGGTCGGGCCCTCCGCGAGCAGTTCGGCCTGCCCGAGGCGGCCCACCAGCTCGGTGGTCGCGCCGGTGCCGACGCCGATGAGCCGGGCGGCGTCCGCCCGGGTGACGCCGGGACGGGCGTGCACCACCCGCAGCAGCTCGGTTGCGCGCGTCGGCACAGCGTTCCCCCTTCATTTGCTCGGATCAAGAGCATATTGTCGTGTGGTGAGTCAGCACCGAGGTGGACTGATCGTGCTCAGCGCTGCCTGCTTCGTCTACGTCACCGCGGAAACGCTCCCGGTCGGATTGCTTCCGCAGATCGCCGACGGCCTGGCGGTCAGCGAGGCAGACGTGGGCCTACTGCTGACCAGCTACGCCGTTGTGGCGGCGCTGACCACCATCCCGCTGACCGCGCTCACCATGCGGATCCCGCGGCATCTGCTCATCGCCGTGACCGTGGCGATATTTGCAATCTCCCAGCTCATCGCCGCTTTCGCGGGCTCGTTGCTCATCCTCACCCTGTCGCGTCTGATCTGTGCGGTGGCCCACGGCGTCTTCTGGTCGACGATCGCCCCGGTGGCGGCCCGGCTGGTGCCACCGGACCGGGCCGGACGCGCCACCGCACTGGTTTTCCTCGGCAATTCGCTGGCCATCGTGCTGGGCGTGCCGCTGGGCACGGCCCTGGGCCAATGGCTGGGCTGGCGGGTGGCACTGGCCGTGCTGGCGGTGGCCGGCGCGGCGTGCGTGGTGGCGCTGCTGATCGTGCTGCCGAAGTTGCCGGCGCTGCCCCAGGACCTGACCGTGCGCGCGGCGGCCCGGCTGAAGGCGTCGGTGCGGATCATCCGCAACGGGCCGGTCGCGGCGGTCTGCCTGAGCACGGTGGTGCTGGTGATCGGGCACTTCGCGGCGTACACCTACATCGCCCCGCTGGTGCGCCGCGACGGCGGGCTGGAGGGCTTCGGCCTGAGCGCCCTGCTGCTGGGATACGGCGCAGCCGGCCTGATCGGCAACGCGATCGTCGGCCGCTTCGTGGACCGGCGGCCCGGACCGCTGCTCATCACGCTCATCGTCCTCATGGCCCTCTCGCTGGCCGTGCTCGTGCCCGTCCTCGGCGCTGCCCCGACCGTGCTGGCCGCGCTGATCTGGGGCGGCACGTTCACGGCGATCCCGGTGGTGCTGCAGGCGGCGATCCTGCGGGTCGCACCACTGGCCCGCGACGCCGCCTCGGCCGTCTACGTGGTCGCCTTCCAGATCGGCATCGGCGGCGGCGCCCTGCTCGGCGAACGCTTCGTCTCCGCGGGCCGGCTGGGATGGCTGCCGGCGCTGGCCGCGGTGCTCACCGCGGTCGCCGCCCTGACTGTCCTGGCGGCTCGGCGGGCCTTCCCGGTGCGCGCCCCGGTGCCGGAACAGGCCCCGGCACCGGTCTGACCAGCCCGGTCTCGTACGCCACGATCACCAGCTGAGCCCGGTCCCGAGCCTGGAGCTTGGCCAGCAACCGCCCGATGTACGTCTTGACGGTGGCGAGACTCAGCCGCAGATGCTCGGCGATCTCCGTGTTGGACAGGCCCCGGCCGACCAGCGCGAGCACGTCACGCTCGCGGTCCGTGACACCGGTGAGCGAATCGGCCGGCTCGTTCGCCGACTCCGCCAGCCCGGTGAAATGGGTGATCAGCCGCCGGGTGACCGTGGGCGCCAGCAGGGCTTCACCCGCGGCGACGACCCGGACGGCGGCCACCAGATCGGCGGGCAACACGTCCTTGAGCAGGAAGCCGCTGGCCCCGGCGCGCAGCGCGGCGAAGACGTACTCGTCCAGGTCGAAGGTGGTCAGGATCAGCACCCTGGTGTCCGGCGTACCGGGCGAGCCGGTGATCAGCCGGGTCGCCGCGATGCCGTCGAGCTCGGGCATCCGGATGTCCATCAGGACGACATCGGGCTGCTCGCGTCGGGCCAGGGCCACGGCCTCGTTGCCGTCGGCGGCCTCGCCCACCGCGACGAGGTCGGGCGTGACGTCGATGAGCAGGCGGAAACCGGCGCGCACGAGCGCCTGGTCGTCCGCGATGAGCACGCGGATCGGCTCGCTGCGGGCGCTCATGCCGGCCGCTCGTAAGGGATCGCCTGCCGGGCGCTCATGCGGGCTGCTCGTAGGGGATCGCCTGCCGGGCGCTCATGCCGGCCGCTCGCAGGGATCTCCAGCCGGGCGCTCATGCCGGCCGCTCGTAGGGGGTCGCCAGCCGGGCGCTCATGCCGGCCGCTCGCAGGGGTCGCCAGCCGGGCGCTCATGCCGGCCGCTCGCAGGGGTCGCCTGCCGGGCGCTCATGCGGGCTGCTCGTAGGGCAGGGTCGCCCGGACGCGGAAGCCGCCCCGGTCCCGCGGGCCGACGGTCAGCGCCCCCGCGTGCATGGCGACCCGCTCGCGCATGCCGGTCAGGCCCGCGCCGTCGATGGCCGGGCGGCGGGCCGGCGCGCCGTCGTTGGTCACCTCCACGCGGAGCTCGCCCGGCACACCCTCGACGTCGACGCGGCAGCTGGTCGGGCCCGCGTGCTTGACGACATTGGTCAGGGACTCCTGCACGATGCGAACCGCGGCCAGCGCGACGCCCTCCGGCACTTCGCAGTCGCCGCGCACGTCGAGCCGCACGTCGATCCCCGCCTCGGCGGCCCGGTCGGTCAGCTTCCGCAGCTCGGCCAGGGTCGGCGTCGGGGCGAAGTCGGGCTCGGTCCGCAGGGCGCCGACCGCGCGGCGCAGCTCGGTGAGGGCATTGCGACTCGTCGCCGCGATGACGTCCAGGGCGGCGCTCGCCTCCGCCGGCCGCTCGGCGGCGACGTGACTGCCGATCGCCGATTTGACCGCGATCACGGTGAGGCTGTGCCCGACGATGTCGTGGATCTCGCGGGCGATCCGCAGCCGCTCCTCGGTCACCGCCTGCGTGGTCGCCTGCGCGGCCGTCCGGGCCGCATGGGCCCGGCGTTCGCGCAGCGTCCAGCCGAGCAGCCAGCAGACGCCGAACACCAGAACGACGAGAGCCACCTCGAGGGACCCCGGACCGTCGGCGGAGTCGCCGGCGACCACCGTGGCCGCCGCTACCAGGGCGGCGCCGGCCACCAGAGTCACGACCGCGCGGCGGCCGGGAACCTGCGCACCGACCGAATACAGCGCGATGCCCGCCGCCAGCACCGGCCCGGGGAAAGCGAAGTCCGGAACCAGGCCGGTGGCCAGGCAGACCGCCGCCGCGCTCAGCACTACTGCCGCGGCACCCAGCGGCGCGAGCCGGCGGACCGCGAGTGGTGCACCCATCGCCAGACTTGCGACAAGGGTGACCCAGGCGGGCTCGCGGGGGCCTGCGGCCGGCGACTCGACAGCCGAGAGCAGGCACACGAGCGTGACCGCGGCGGCCAGGGCGGCGTCGAAAATCCGCCGCTGGACCGGGCCGGGTCGCCAGAGCAGGAAGGGTGGGACAGGCACGTTCCCGACCCTAGCGGCGCCGGGCTGCGGGGTCGTCGTCCCTGAGTCGTCATACCTGAGGATGAAGCGGCGGCCGGCCGTCCTGCCCAAGGAGGACTCAAGGTGTCGTCCTGAGCATGACGACGGGCCGCAGCGGAGCCGACATTGTTTTCGCCATGGCCGTTTCCCTCCGCGACGTGCGGATGATCTACCGCTCGGGCACCCGGCAGGTGCTCGCCCTCGACGACGTGAACGTGGACTTCCCGCCCGGGACGTTCAGCGCCGTGATGGGGCCGTCCGGCTCCGGGAAGTCGACGCTGCTGCACTGCGCCGCGGGGCTGGACCGCCCGACCGGCGGTGTGGTCTCGATCGCCGGCACACCGCTGGGCGACCTGGACGAGACAGCTCTGACCCGGCTGCGCCGCGACCGGGTCGGCTTCATCTTCCAGGCGTTCAACCTGGTCTCGTCGCTCAGCGCGGCGCAGAACGTGGCGCTGCCGCTGCGGCTGGCCGGCCGTCGCCCGGCTGCCGGTGAGGTGACCGCCGCGCTGGGCGCGGTGGGGCTGGCCGACCGGGCCCGGCATCGCCCGAGCGAGCTCTCCGGCGGTGAGCAGCAGCGGGTGGCGATCGCCCGAGCGCTGATCACCCGCCCGGCCGTGGTGTTCGCCGACGAACCGACCGGTGCGCTCGACACCCGCACCTCCCGGCAGGTGCTCGACCTGCTGCGCGCGCTGGTGGACGAGCACGGCCAGACGATCGTCATGGTGACCCACGACCCGGTCGCCGCGGCGATGGCCGACCGGGTGCTGCTGCTGGCCGACGGCCGGCTCGCCGGCGAGCTCACCGGGGCCGACGCGGGTGCCATCGCGGCCCGGATGACCACCCTGGAGTCGGCGTGCTGACCCGCGACCGGCTGGGCACGTTCGTCGCCGTGGTGCTCAGCACGGCCATCGTGGCGGCGGCGCTGCTGCTCTGGACGTCCTCCCGGCCCCGGGTTCCGGACCGGTTCGAGGGTCTGCGCGTCGTGGTGCAGAGCCCGGCCGCGACGAATCCGGCTGAGTTCTTCGCCGAGCCGGTGCCGTGGCCGGCTGCCGCCGCCCAGGAACTGGCAGATCGGCTGGGCAGGCTGCCGGGCGTGACGGCTGTCGTGCAGGACCGGCCTTTCTACGCCCAGCCGGTCCGCTCCGGGCGGCCGATCCCCGGCCTGACAACGGGGTACGGCTGGAGCGTGGGCGCGGCCCGGCTGGTCACGGGGACACCACCTACCGGGGAGCGCGACGTGGTCGTCGGCAGTGATCTGCGGGTGCCGATCGGCCACGAGGTCACGTTGCTGACCGCGACCGGTCCGGCCTCGTGGCGGGTCACCGGCCACGTCGAGGGCTCGGCGGTGCTCGTGGCCGAGACCGTCGCGGCCCGGCTGCAACCGGGCGTACGGGCGATCGGGCTCGGCGGCGACCCGGACCCGGCCGCTGTGCGTGCCGTTGTCGGAAGCGCCGGAACGGTGCTGACCGGCGCGGGGCGTGGAGCTCTGGAGCCACGCGCCGACGCCCGTCTGCGCTGGATCGGCACGCAGGTGCTGACCGCGACCGTGGCACTGGCCGGCTTCGCCTGCGTGTTCCTGGTCGCCTCGACCTCGGCCTTCGGGGTAAACCAGCGCCGCCGGGAGATCGGGCTGCTGCGGGCGGTCGGGGCGACGCCGCGGCAGATCCGGTCCACTCTGTACCGGTCGGCCCTGCTGGTGGGCGGGGTGGCCGCAACGGTTGGCGTGGCGCTGGGCGCGGTGCTGGCGGTGTCGCTGGACGGGTTTCTCGTCGACGCGCGCTTTCAGCCGGTCGGCTTCACCGTGCACTGGGAGCCATGGGCCCTGGCCGTGGCCTTCCTGGGCGGGCCGTTGGTGTCGTTGCTCGGTGCGGCGGCCTCGGCCCGCCGGGCATCACGGATCGGCCCGTTGGAGGCCCTGCGGGTGGCCGAGGTCGAGGACCGGCCGATGTCCCGCCCGCGCTGGATCGCCGGCCTGACGGCAGCCGCGATCGGTGCCGCCGCCGGCGTTTACACCACAACCGCGGCGGACGTCACCGACATGGCGCAGTTCGCGCTGCTCGGCGCCATGGCCCTGGTCGTGGCGGTGGCCCTGCTGGCTCCCGCGGTCGTACCGCTGCTGGTCCGGCTGTTGCTGTGGCCGGTCACCGGCATCACCGGATCGCTGGTTCGCGAGAGCGCCCTGACCGGGGTCCGGCGCACGGCCTCGACCGCCGCCCCGGTGCTGCTCACCGTGGCCTTCGGGGTCTTCATCACCGGCACGGTCCAGACCTCGACGGCGGCCTACGCGGTCCGCCGGGCCGCCACCGTGGACACCGGAGCCGTGCTGATCCCGAACGGCATGCCGGGCCTGACCGACGCCGCGGCCCCCGGCGCGCCGCTACCGACCCAGGTGTACGTGGCCGGCGCGTCGGTCAATGCCGTCGGGCTGCCCACTCAGTCGCCGGGTACGGCACTGGTGAGCCCGGACGCTGCCGGAAAGTTCGGCGACAGCGTCACGCTCACCTACGCGGACGGGGTGCGGGAAACGCTCCGGATCACCGGCCGAGCAACGGCGGGCCCGATCCCGGCGGAGCTCGTGCTGGCCCGTGATGTCGTCCGCGAGCATGACAAGTCAGCGCTGGCCCCGGCCGCGTTCACCGCCACGGCCGCCGCCACACCGGGGGCGGAGCTGGTTTCCGTGGCCACGTACGCCGGCCGGGCCGACGCGGAGGAGGACCGCCTGGTCTGGTCGTTCACGCTGCTCCTGCTGAGCATGTCCGCCGGCGCGGGAGCCCTGGCTGTGGCGAATACCCTGCTCATGTCCACCCGCCACCGCGTACGCGACTACCGCGTCCTGCGCCTGGCCGGAGCGACCCCACGCCAGGTGGCCCTCACGGTGGCCCTGGAGTCGACCCTGGTCGTGACGATCGGATCGCTGCTGGGCGGCGCGACCGCGATGCTGGCCCTGCTCGGCTCGGCCGGCTCCCTGGCTGCCCAGGTCGGCGCCGAGATCAGCGTGATCGTGCCCTGGCCGCTGATCTCGGCGATCGTCGCCGCGTGTCTCGTGCTCGCTCTGGTGGCGAGCACGCCGTCCGCCCTGCGCGCCCGGCCCTCGACATGAAACAGCTACAGAGCTGCCTCGGCGGCCGCCAGGAGAGCGTCGTTCTCCTCCGGCGTGCCGATGGTGATGCGGACACCGTCGCCCGGGAACGGCCGAACGATCACGCCCTGCTTTTCGCACGCCGCGCCGAAGGCCATCGCCTGGTCGCCCAGCGGCAGCCAGACGAAGTTCGCCTGGCTGGCCGGGACATCCGGGTACAGCTTGCGCAGCGCCTCGGTGACCCGCTCCCGTTCGCTGATCACCAGCGCGCAGCGGCGGACCACCTCCTGCTCGGCGTTCAGCGCCGCCAGCGCCGCCGCCTGGGCCACCAGGCTGGTCGAGAAGGGAGTCAGCACCTTGCGGATCGCCGCCGCCACCTCCGGCTGGGCCACCAGGTAGCCGATCCGGAGCCCGGCCAGGCCCCATGCCTTGGACAGCGTGCGCAGCACGACCACGTTGGGCCGGTCGCCGTAGGTCATCAGGCCGTCCGGGACCTGGTCGTCCGTGACGAACTCGCGGTACGCCTCGTCCAGGACCACCAGCACATCCGACGGTACGGCGTCCAGGAACCGGTCCAGTTCCGCCTTGCGCACACTCGTACCGGTGGGGTTGTTGGGGTTGCAGACCAGCACCAGGCGGGTCCGGTCGGTGATCGCCTCGGCCATCGCCGTCAGGTCGTGGCCGTGGCCCGGGGTGTTCGGCACGCGGATGCTGGTCGCGCCCACCCCCGCCGAGATGATCGGGTACGCCTCGAACGACCGCCACGAGTAGACGATCTCGTCGCCCGGCAGACAGGTCGCCTTGGCCAGGTGCTCGGCCAGCGCCACCGAGCCGCAGCCGGTGACGATCCGGTCGGGGCTGACGCCGTACCGCTCGGCCAGGCGGTCCCGCAGCTCCAGCACACCCATGTCGGGGTAGCGGTGCGACTGGGTCATCGCCGCCGCCACCGCCTCCGGTACGCCGGGCAGCGGCCCGAACGGCACCTCGTTGCTGGCCAGCTTGATCGCCTCGGCGATACCCAGCTCACGGGCCAGGTCGGCGACGCTGCGGCCGGGCACGTACGCCGGCAGCGCCTCCAGGTCGGCGCGGGTCAGCCTGCTCATCTCTTCCCTCCGGTGGAGTCGTCGGCGTTCTCGGGCGCCTTCACGTGCTGGTCCCGATGGCCGGGTGGCACGGCGACGACCACTGTCGCGGCCGACTTGTCGTGCAGGGCCTGGCGAAGTTGCTGATCGAAGAGCACCGAGCCGGAGTCGACGAGCTGCGCCACGAAGCCCAGCCCGTAGCAGCTCCACAGCGGCGTCCACATGCCGAGCCGGGCCCACCGGCCGAACGCGCGACCGAAGCCGAGCGGTTCCGTGTTCTCCAGCTTCACGACCTTGACCTGCAGCAGCCGCTTACCGAGGGTCTGGCCGCTGTTGGCCAGCGCCGGCACCTCGTAGGCGAACCACAGGGCGGTGGCTATGACGAGCATGGTCAGGATCAGATAGCTGGAACGGGCCGAGGCGGGCTGCGGGCTGGTGAACGGGTCGGCCATGGTGGCGCGGAAGATCGGCTCCACCTCGAGCCACCACTGGTACGCCAGCCAGCCGTTGACCAGCACATTGAGGATCAGCACGGCGACGATGTCGATCAGCCGGGCGACCAGGCGGCGGCCCAGCCCGGCCAGGGGCTGGCCGTGCGGGCGGGCCTGCACCTGGTAGGCGTAGGCGTGCGGGGGCACCCAGCCGGGTGGCGGGGCCCAGCCCGGGGGCGGGACCCAACCCGGTGGCGGGGTCCAGCCTTGCGGAGGCGGCGGCCAGCCCGGCGGCTGATTTCCGGTCCACGGCGGTGAGCCCGCAGCGGCCGGGGAGCCCGGCGACGAGGAAGGATTCCCGGCGGTTTGGATGCCCGCTGAGGACTGGGGGTCCGCCGGAGGCGGAGAACCGGGCGGCGGCGTCCATCCGGGCGGGGGCGTCCAGCCGGGTGGGGGCTGGCCGTAGCCCGGCGGGGGCGTCCAGCCGGGTGGGGGCTGGCCGTAGCCCGGCGGCGGCGTCCAGCCAGGCGGCGGCTGGCCATACCCCGGCGGCGGCGTCCAGCCGGGCGGCGGCTGATATCCGGCGGGCGGCTGGCTTCCGGCGGGCGGCGTCCAGCCCGGCGGCGGCCCATAGCCCGGCGGCGGAGCACCCCAGCCGGCAGGCGGCCCGGCGGCCGGCCATCCCGGCTTCTGCTGCGCGGAAGCGCCCGGCGCGCCCGGCGCACCAGGCGCACCCGGCGCACCAGGGGCACCAGGGGCACCAGGGGCACCAGGGGCACCAGGCGCACCAGGCGCCACACCGGAGCCGCCCGAAGCAGCACGAGCCGACACAGCCCCACCCGGAGCCGCAGGCGCGGCCGGCTCAGGCTCCTCGGCCGGCGGTGGGCCGTCGGGCGGCGTCACGTCGGCCGGCAGGGCCTTGCCGAGCCAGCCCTCGCCGTCCCACCAGCGCTGGGTTGTCGGGTCGGCCGGGTCCTTGTACCAACCGGCGGGCAGCGAAGTCATGGGGCAACCTTTATCACGACGGTCTTGGCGACCTTGTCGTGCAGGGTCTGCTGGTAAGGCTTGTCCCACAGCTGCCAGAGGCCGTCGGCGTAGTAGAAGAGCGGCACGACGGTGCCCGCCACGAATTCGATCAGGTACCGCTTCGCGGCCATGCCGCGGGTCAGCGTCGCGCCCGGTTCGAACGGCACGACCTTGATCTTCATCAGTTTCTTGCCGAGCGTCTGGCCGCTGCGGTACATCATCTCGACGAAGTAGATGTAGTAGCCCGCGAGCAGCACCAGGACCAGTCCCAGCTCGATGAGCAGCAGCGGCAGGAAGAAGTCGGCGATCACTTCGTCGGGCGTCACGCTCGTCGTGGTGCCGGTCACCGAGTCGGTGAGGTCCGGCATCAGCACGAAGAACGCGCCGAAGAGCACCGGGACGAAGATGACCATCGCGATGCCGGTGAGGATCGAGGTGTCGATGAGGTGGGAGAGCAGCCGGGTGCCGAAGTCCGCCAGCGGCCGGCCGTCGGGCGCGAGCGGCACGGGCGGTGGGCGCCACCCGTACTGCTGGGGTGGACCGTAGTGCGGCGCGGGGCCGTACGGGGTCTGCGGCGGCACCGGGGCGCGGACCGGCCCACCGGTGGGCGGGCCGGCCGCGGCCGCGGCGTCGTCGTTCGCTTGCGTCACGGAGACAGTGTTACAGGTTTCCGCGCAGCTCTTGCTCCCGCTCGATGGCCTCGAACAGGGCCTTGAAGTTGCCCTTGCCGAAGCCGAGCGACCCGTGCCGCTCGATCAGCTCGAAGAAGACCGTCGGGCGGTCCTGCACGGGCTTGGTGAAGATCTGCAGCAGATAGCCGTCCTCGTCCCGGTCGACCAGGATCTTGCGCTTCTTCAGTTCCTCGATCGGAGCCCGCACCTGACCGATGCGCGCCCGCAGCTCCGGGTCGTCGTAGTACGAGTCCGGCGTGTCGAGGAACTCGCAGCCGGCCGCCCGCATCGCGTCGACGCTGGCCAGGATGTCGTTGGTGGCCACCGCGACGTGCTGGGCGCCGGGGCCGCCGTAGAACTCCAGGTACTCGTCGATCTGCGACTTGCGCTGCGACACGGCCGGCTCGTTGAGCGGGAACTTGACCTTGCGGGTGCCGTCGGCGACGACCTTCGACATCAGCGCGGAGTAGTCGGTGGCGATGTCGTCACCGATGAACTCGGCCATGTTCGTGAAGCCCATCACGCGGCCGTAGAAGGCGACCCACTCGTCCATCTTGCCGAGCTCGACGTTGCCGACGACGTGGTCGACCGCCTGGAAGAAGCGCTTGGGCTGCAGGCCGGCGTCGATCGCGGGCTGCCGGTCGACGATCGGGCCGCGGGCCACGAAGCCGGGCAGGAACGGCCCGTCGTACTTCGAACGGTCGATCAGGGTGTGGACGGTGTCGCCGTACGCGGCGATGGCGGCGAGCCGGACCGTGCCGTGCTCGTCGGTGAGGTCGTGCGGCTCGCTGACCGAGGTGGCGCCGGCGGAGAGGGCGTGCTTGTACGCCGCGTCCACGTCCGGCACGGCCAGCGCGATGTCGAAGATGCCGTCGCTGTGCTTGGTGACGTGCCCGGCGAGCGGCGCCCCGGCGTGCACCGCCCCGGTGATGACGAACCGGGCCGAGCCGCTGACCAGCACGTATTCGGCGTAGTCGCGGAAGCCCTGCTCGGGACCGCGGTAGGCCACGCAGGTCATCCCGAAGGCGGTCGAGTAGTAGTGGGCGGCCTGCTTGGCGTTGCCCACGAGGAACTGGAGGTGGTCGACGCCCTTGACGGGGAAAACGTCGACGGTCTCGGTGGCGGTTTCCAACATCTGCGTCATGTCCAGAGGCTGGCCCTCCGTCGCCTGCTGGGCAATAGTTGGATTTGCTGCTGGTCAGTCTGCACATTCGGTAGAGTGCTGAGGCACTATGGCTGGACAAGATGTGCAGTTGGACGCGCTCGACGGCAAGCTCCTCGCGCTGCTCGCGGCGGAGCCCCGGATCGGGGTGCTCGAGCTCTCCCGCCGGCTTGCCGTGGCCCGCGGCACGGTCCAGGCCCGGCTGGACAAGCTGATCGCGCGGGGCGCGATCCGCGGCTTCGGCCCGGACGTCTCGCCGGCCGCGATCGGCTACGGCGTGATGAGCTTCGTCACCCTGGAGATCAGCCAGCGGTACGGCCACCCGGCGGTGACCGCGCACCTGGCGGACATCCCGGAGGTCCTGGAGGCGCACACGATCACCGGCAGCGGGGACCTGATGTGCCGGATCGTGGCCCGGTCGAACGCCGACCTGCAACGGGTCATCGACGAGATCGTCACCTACGAGGGGATCCTGCGGGCGTCGACCATCATCGCGCTGGCCGAGCAGATCCCGTACCGCACCATGCCGCTGGTCCGCGCGGCAAGTGGGGCATAAGCCCGCGACACGGGCCTTTCGGGCTGGCGGTCGAGGCCTGTCGATCTCGTTACCGTGTCCGACGTGGCTTCCGGCGGATCGGCGAAAGGCTACGCGCTGGTCGGCGTCGTGGTCGTCGTCATCCTGGCCACCACCGGCGTGTGGAACCCGTTCCCGAAGATCTGGTCCTGGATCAACCAGAGCGACCCGATCGCCGAGGGCGTCGCCACCTGGCAGACCCCCATCGGTGGGTCACCGCGCAGCGTCACCATCAGCGGCGGTGCTGTCGTGGTCGAGTACAGAACGTCCGTCGAGGCGTACGGGATCACCGCCGGGGTCCGGCTCTGGAAGTCGGACGCCGACTGGGCCGGCGTCGCCGGCGGCGACAGCGACGCGGTCGTGGTCGTCGGGCGCCTGCTGACCAAGGGGTACGAGGTCCTGGACCCGGCCACCGGCGCGGTCCGCCGCCGCGACACCCAGGCCACCGCCGTGTGGACCTACACCGACGCGATCCTCGACCTGCGCTGCCCCAAGGCCGGCGAGTGCGAGCTGAGCGCCTGGGAGCCGCGCGGCAGCAAGCCGATGTGGACGATCGGCACCCCCGGCATCGGCTTCGTGCTGGACGCCGCCAACCCGGACCTGCCCGACACCCAGCCGCTGGGCTCGGCACAGATCGACAGCCGGGCGGCCGGGCCGAGGCGGCTGCCCAACCTCGTCGGGTTGCCCGGCGACGGCAAGATCGACGTGATCGACACCGCCCAGGGCCGGGTCGTGCAGACCCGAACCCCGGCCCGGGACCAGCGCGTCGCCGTGGTCGGCAGCCGGGTCCTCACGGTCACCGGCCAGGCCCGCGACGGCACCTGTTACTACGGCGTCATCGCGCACGACCCGCCCAACGGCCGGCCGGTATGGCAGCGGGACGGGCTCAACCTGCGGACCGCCGACAACGGCTCGTCCTGCAAACAGGAACGCGACCCGGCCGGCGGGGACGAGGTCGTGCTCGGCGTCGACCCGGTCGGCCGCCGGGAGCTGATCTCCGCGCACGACGGCCGGGTGCTCTGGCGGGGCGAACGGGGGCAGGACGTCCTCGCCGTCGACGACCGGTACGCGCTGGTCCGCACCGAGGACAAGCGGACGCTGGTGGCCCGGTCCTTCAGCCGGGGCAAGGTGGCCTGGCGGCGGGGGATCACCGCGGACACGCAGGCCGCGCTGACGCCGTACGCGGCGGTGGTGGCCCAGCGCAAGCCGGCCCGGGTGATCGCGCTGAGCCCGCGTACGGGTGGGGTGCTGACCGAAGCGCGTACCGATGCGAAGGTCTTCGCGGTGGGACCGGGGGGCCTCATCCTGGTCGCCGGGCGGGACATGGCGTACCTGCCGTTCGGCTCCTCGCCCGCACAGTGATCGACCCGTGACCGTGCTGGTTCGCACCTCGTACGGGCGCTGGCCTAGGCTTGCCCGTCATGAGCAGAGCCGCCGCTTTCTCGTACTCGCCACTGTTGCCGACGGGTGACGACCTGACCGAGTACCGACTCCTGGCCGACGAGGGTGTCGACGTGGTCGAGGGGCCCGGCGGCCGGCGGTTCCTCACCGTCGACCCGAGCGTGCTGACGCTGCTGACGGCCGAGGCCATGCACGACATCGCGCACTTCCTGCGCCCGGCCCACCTGGCCCAGCTGCGGTCCATCATCGACGACCCGAAGGCCTCCCCGAACGACCGCTTCGTGGCCCTGGACCTGCTGCGCAACGCCAACATCGCGGCCGGCGGCGTGCTGCCGATGTGCCAGGACACCGGTACGGCGATCGTGATGGGCAAGCGCGGCCGGCACGTGCTGACCGACGGCACCGACGAGCAGGCCATCGCCCAGGGCGTCTACCAGGCGTACACCCGGCTCAACCTGCGCTACTCGCAGCTGGCGCCGCTGACGATGTGGGACGAGCGCAACACCGGCTCCAACCTGCCGGCCCAGATCGAGCTCTACGCCGAGGACCCGGGCGGCCAGCCGGACGCGTACAAGTTCCTGTTCATGGCCAAGGGCGGCGGCTCGGCCAACAAGTCGTACCTCTACCAGGAGACCAAGGCGCTGCTGAACCCGGCGCGGATGATGGAGTTCCTGGACGAGAAGCTGCGCCTGATCGGCACGTCTGCCTGCCCGCCGTACCATCTCGCGGTCGTGATCGGCGGCACCAGCGCCGAGTACGCCCTCAAGACCGCCAAGCTGGCCAGCGCGAAGTACCTGGACAACCTGCCCCGGGCCGGCTCGATGTCCGCGCACGGCTTCCGCGACGTCGAGTTGGAGGCGGCCGTCCTCGAGCTGACCCGCGACTTCGGCATCGGCGCGCAGTTCGGCGGCCGCTACTTCTGCCACGACGTCCGGGTGATCCGGCTGCCCCGGCACGGCGCGTCCTGCCCGGTGGCGATCGCGGTCTCCTGCTCGGCCGACCGGCAGGCGCTGGCGAAGATCACCCCTTCGGGCGTCTGGCTGGAGCGCCTCGAGCCGGACCCGGCCCGCTACCTGCCCGACGTGACCGACGACAACCTGGAGACCGACGAGGTCGTCCGGGTCGACCTCAACCGGCCGATGGCCGAGATCCGGGCCGAGCTGAGCAAGTATCCGGTCAAGACCCGGCTGTCGCTGACCGGCCCGCTGGTCGTCGCCCGCGACATCGCGCACGCGAAGATCGCCGAACGCCTCGACGCCGGCGAGCCGATGCCGCAGTACCTGCGCGACCACGCGGTCTACTACGCGGGCCCGGCCAAGACCCCCGAGGGCTACGCGTCGGGCTCCTTCGGCCCCACGACCGCCGGCCGGATGGACGCCTACGTGGAGAAGTTCCAGGCCGCGGGCGGCTCCCTGGTGATGCTGGCCAAGGGCAACCGCTCCGGCCAGGTGACCAGCGCCTGCCAGAGCCACGGCGGCTTCTACCTGGGCTCGATCGGCGGCCCGGCGGCCCGGCTGGCCCAGGACTGCATCCGCCACGTCGAGGTCCTGGAGTATCCGGAGCTCGGCATGGAAGCGGTCTGGAAGATCGAGGTCGAGGACTTCCCGGCCTTCATCGTCGTGGACGACAAGGGCAACGACTTCTTCGCCGAGGTCACCAAGCCGGTGCTGAGCATCGGCCGGCGGTAGAGCCGGCCGCTCAGCTGCCGCAGAGACCGGCCACCGGGTCCATCCAGTCGGGCATCTTGGTCGCCAGCGTCCGGTCCAGGTCCTTGGTGGTCTTCACCTTGTCGAAGAGGGCCTTGTCGTCGGCGCTCTTGGCGAACTTCGTCGCCGACACCGCGCCCGCCTGCTTGAGCTCGGGGTTCTCGGCGTCCGCGGTCGCCTTGCGCACCTTGGCGGCGACCTCCTTGAGCTCCTTGCTGGCCGACTTGCGGGCCTGCTCCGCCTCGGGGGTCTGCTTCGCCTCCTTGTAGGCGATCATCTTGCCCATCGCGGTGCCGAACTGGGCCACGTCCGCGTCGAAGACCTTGGTGAGCGTCGCGCAGACCTTGCGGTCGCTGGCTTCGTAGTCCGGCTCCGGCACGGTGCTGGTCACCGACGCGGGCGCCTCCGCCACAGGTGCTTCGGCGATCGGCTCGGCGCCGTTGTCGTCGCTGCTGCAGGCGGCCGCGGTGAGCAGCACGCAGGCGATCCAGACAGCGGTGAGGGCGGTTCGCATGACAAAGATCCTGTTCGTCGGGGAAGTCCAAACCCCTGGCGACGATACGTTCCGGCCCGGGTGACGTCCAACCGGCGTCCGGCGCCGGAACGCGAACAGCTCGTCCGCGACATTGTCGCGGACGAGCTGAACACCCCCCGTAGGGCCGTTCCGCTCCTCTGGGGCGATGTAGGACATCGGAGCGGAACGGCCTGCCGCAGAGCATGACGCGGGGCGCTCTCGTTCCGCTGTCGTTCCGCTCTCGGCGCGGGCCGGTCCGCGAGTCGGATTCGGCTATGGTCGATGCCGATCGACCTCCGGAGATGAGGTGTACCTCCTGTGCGACCAGGCCTGCGTCCGACCCGCGCGGACCGCCGGGTCAGCCGGCGGTGGTGCACGTGCTGCTGACGTTCCGCATCCTGGGACCGCTGTCCGTGACCGCCGACGGGCGCGAGATGGCGATAACCGCAGGTCGTGACCGGGTCGTCCTGGCGATGTTGCTGCTGCGACCGGGCCGGATCGTGGGTGTCGGCGAGCTGATCGACGCGGTCTGGGAAGAGCGGCCACCTGCCACGGCACGCGGACAGTTGCAGACGTGCGTCTCCCGGCTGCGCCGGACGTTGCCGCCGGACCGGATCCTCACCGATCCGGCCGGGTACGGGATCAGCATCGACGGGGCCGCCCTGGACGCCGCCGAGTTCGCCCGGCTGGTGACCGCGGCCGGCGCGGCGGACGAGCCCGATGACGCCCGCAAGCTGTTGCGGGAGGCCCTCGACCTGTGGCGCGGCCCGGTGCTGGCCGGCATCGACAGCCCGATGGTCCGCCGGCAGGCGTCGGTCCTGGACGAGCAGTACGCGATGGTGCTCGAGGACCGGATCGACCTGGACCTGGCCGGTGGTCACGACCGCGACCTGGTGGCGGAGCTGACCGGGCTGGTCGAGCAGTTCCCGCTCCGGGAGCGGCTGCGCACCCAGCTGATGCTGACGCTCTGTCGGGTGGGCCGGCGGGCGGATGCGCTCGCGGAGTACCGGCGGGCCGTGGCGCTGTTCCGGGCGGAGCTCGGCATCGAACCCGGCCCGGCGCTGCGTGACCTGCACCAGCGCATCCTCGCCGGCCGGGTCGAGGCGTCGGGCCCAGCCCCGGCCGGACCGGTCGACAGCGTGCCCCGGGCCGTCGGCGACTTCACCGGCCGCGAGGAACTGGTGTCCCGCCTGCTCGCCGCCGTCGGCGCCGCCGATCCGGGCCGGCCGCAGATCCGGGTGCTGGACGGGATGGCGGGCAGCGGCAAGACGACGCTCGCCGTCCACCTCGCCGGCCTGGTCCGGGACCGCTTCCCGGATGCCCGGCTCTTCATCGACCTGCACGGGCACAGCGCCAGCCGGCCGGTCGAGCCGGCCGCCGCGCTGGTCACTCTGCTGCGCCAGCTCGGGATGGCGGCCGACCGGATCCCGGACGACCTGGATGAGCGGATCCAGCTGTGGCGGGCCGAACTGGCGCGCCGGAGGGCTCTGGTCGTGCTGGACAACGCTGCCTCCACCGCCCAGGTCGTGCCGCTGTTGCCGGCCTCCGGCCGGGTTCTGGTGCTGGTCACCAGCCGGCGCCGGCTGATCGGCCTGGACGCGGTGCGGCCGGAATCGCTGAGCGTGCTGTCCGAGCCGGAGGCGGTCGCCCTGCTGGCCCGCATCGTCGGTGACCGGGTCGGCGCGGAGCCGGCCGCCGCCGCGGAGGTGGTCCGGCGATGTGGTCACCTCCCGCTGGCCATCCGCCTGGCAGGGGCGCGACTCGCCCACCGGCCGCGCTGGCAGGTGGCCGACCTGGTCGGCCGGCTGGGCGAGTCGGCGCTGCCCGAACTGGCCGCCGAGGACCGGACGGTGGCCAGCGCGTTCGCCATGACGTACGGGCAACTGCGCGCGCCGGTCCAGCGGGTGTTCCGGCTGCTGGGCCTGCACCCGGCCGAGCGGTTCGGCGCGCTGTCGGTGGCCGCGCTCAGTGACCTCCCGCTGCGCGACGCCCAGGACGTGCTGGACGACCTGGTGGACGTACACCTGGTCGACGAGCCCGCGCCCGACCGTTACCGGCTGCACGACCTGGTCCGCCAGTACGCCGCCACCCTGGCCGCCCACGTACCGTCCGCCGAGCGCCGGACCGCGCTCCGCGGTCTCGTCGACCTGCACCTGCACACCACCGCGACGATCAGCCGGGACGGCGAGATCGAGGTCGCCCGGCACGACTACCCGGATGCCGAACCGGCGCGGCCGGACCTGGTCAGCCGGGCGACGGCGGATCCCCAGTGGCTGGAGTGGCAACGGCCCGACCTGGTGGGGTTGGTGTCGGCCGCGGCCCAGGCCGGCTTCCCGGAGCGTGCCTGGCAGTTGGCCCGGGTGAACTGGAAATTCCTGCACGAGCGCAGCTACACCGACGACCTCATCGCCGTCCTGTCGCTGGGCCGCACGGTAGCGGAGGCGGCCGGCGACATCCGTGGAGTCGCCGCCACCAACAACTATCTGGCCGCCGGCTACTACCGGAGGGGACGGCACGAGGAGGCGCTGCGACTCGTCGACGCGGCGGTCGCCCGGGATCAGCAGTCCGGCAACGTCCTCGGTGAGTCGCGCAGCCGGGCCAACCGGGCCGGCATCCTGATGCGGCTCGGCCGCAGCGAGGAGGCCCTGGCCGACGCGGCCTGGGCCAATGCGGCCGGGATGCGCAGCTCCGATGCCAAGGGGCGCAGCTCGAGAATGGTCAACCTGGCCATCATCACGTTCTCGCTGGGCCGCAACGACGACGCCTTGCGGCTGGCCCGCCGGGGACTGCTGACAGCGATCGAGTCGGGTGACAACCGCCGGCTCTGCAACGCCCTGGTGACCGTGGCGCAGATCCGTCAGGTGCTCGGCGCCACCGGGCCGGCCGAACGCCTGCTGCGGGCGGCGCTGCACACCGCGGTGCGCGTCGGTTACCGGGTGGGCGAGTGGGAGGCCCGCAACGAGCTCGGCCGGGTGGCTCAGGCCCAGGGCCGGTACGCGGAGTCGGTCGCCCATCACACGAAAGCCCTGGGGCTCATCCGCGAGCGGGGTGCTGACCCGGCTCTGGTCACGGCGTCCAACGATTTCGCCGCCGCGCTGCTGGGCAGCGGGGATCGGGCCGGCGCCCGGGACAGCTGGCTGTCCGCTCTGTCCCTGGCCCGGCGGACGGCGATGCCGTACGAGCAGGCCCGTGCGCTCGCCGGCCTGGGCGAGTGCGCGGCGGCCCAGGACCAGGAAGCCGCCCGCCGGTACTGGCAGCAGGCGCTGGACATCTTCGAGCGGATGAGCTCGCCGGACCGGTTCGACGTCGTACGGCAGCTGGCCGGGCTCGACGGTGCACGGGGCCGGCGCTGATGCGCTTCGGCATTCTCGGGCCGCTGTCGGTGACCGCCGCCGGGCGTGAGGTCGCGATAACCGCCGGCCGCGACCGCGTGGTGCTGGCGATGCTGCTGCTGCACCCGGGCCGGATCGTCGGTTTCGAGGAGCTGATCGACGCGGTGTGGCCGGACCGGCCGCCGGTGACGGCGCGCGGTCAGCTGCAGACCTGCGTGTCCCGATTGCGCCGGACGCTGGGGCCGGACGTCATCCGCACCGACCCGGGCGGTTACGGCATCGGGTGCGGGGACGAGGACCTAGACGCTGCTGTCTTCACGCGGATGATCAGTCAGGCCCGGGCCGTGGCCGCGGGCGGGGACGCCGCGGCGGCTCGCAAACTCTTCCGGGAGGCTCTGGGGCTCTGGCGCGGGCCGGTGCTGATGGGCCTGGACGTGCCGGCTGTCCGGCAGCGCGGCGCGGTGCTCGACGAGCAGTACGCCTCGGCTGTCGAGGACCGGGTGGACCTGGACCTGGCCGCCGGCCGGGACCCGGATCTGCTCGCCGAGCTGACCGGGCACGTCGAGCGGTTCCCGTTGCGGGAACGGCTGCGCGCGCAACTGATGCTGGCGCTGCACCGGGCCGGGCGCCAGGCCGGAGCCCTGGCCGAGTACCGCCGTTTCCGCGAGCTCGTGCGCGAGGAACTGGGCATCGAGCCGGGTGCGGCCCTGCAGGAGGTGCATCGGCAGATCCTGCTCGGTGAGCCGGCCGCCCCGCAGCGGCCCGCGCCCGGCCCGGAACCGGTGGACAGCCTGCCGCGGGTGGTCGGTGACTTCACCGGCCGGGACGAACTGACCGGCCGCCTGCTGGCGACCATGGACAGCGCCGGCCCGCTGCCCGCCGTCCGGGTCATCGACGGGATGGCGGGCAGCGGCAAGACGACTTTCGCGGTCCACCTCGCCGGGCTGCTCCGGGGCCGCTTCCCCGATGCGAGCCTCTTCGTCGACCTGCTGGGTCACAGCGATGAACGACCCCTGCGCCCCGAGGCGGCCCTCGTGACGCTGCTCCGGCAGCTCGGTGTGCCGGCCGACCACATCCCCGACCACCTGGACGAGCGCATCCGGCTGTGGCGGGGCGAGCTGGCCACCCGCCGGTCCATCGTCGTGCTGGACAACGCCGCCTCGACGGCCCAGGTCCTGCCGCTGCTCCCGGCGTCCGGCCGCACGCTGGTGCTGATCACCAGCCGGCGCCGGCTGGCCGGGCTGGACGGCGTGCAGCCCGAGTCGCTGCCGGTGCTCGACGACGCCGAGGCGGTGGCGCTGCTGGCGCGGATCGTCGGGGCGCGGGTCGCCGCGGAGCCCGAGGCCGCCCTCGAGGTGGTCCGGCGTTGCGGGCGGCTGCCGCTGGCCATCCGGCTCGCCGGTGCCCGGCTCGCCCACCGGCCCCGCTGGCAGGTCGCCGACCTGCTGCGCCGGCTGGGCGACGCGGTGCTGCCCGAACTGGCCGCCGAGGACCGTACGGTGGCGAGCGCGTTCGCCCTGTCGTACGGGCAGCTGCCGGAACGGGCGCAGCGGATGTTCCGGCTGCTCGGGTTGCACCCCGGTGAGCGGTTCGAGGCACTCGCCGCCGCGGCGCTCGCGGACGAGCCCTTGGCGTCGGCCCGGGACCTGCTGGACGACCTGCTCGACGTGCACCTCGTGGAGGAACCCGAGCCGGAGGTCTACCGGCTGCACGACCTCCTGCGCGAGTACGCGGCTGTCCTCGCGGCCGACCTGTCCGCCGAGGACCGCCGGGGCGCGGTGGCCCGGCTCCTCGACTTCCACCTGCACGCGTTCGTGGCGGCGATCGACGGCCCGCAGCGCGCGGTCACGATGGCCGACCTCGATCTCGGGTCGCCCCGCCGTCCCGATCTGGCCGCCGCTCTCGCGGACCCCGTCGCCCACCTGGAACGCGAACGGCCGAACCTGGCGGCGTTCGCCGCGACCGCGATGGCCGTCGACCAGCCGGAATGGGTGTGGCGATTGCCGCGGGCGGCCTGGCGGTATCTCTACTCCCGCGGCTACGTGCCGGAACTCGACCTGTTGCTGCGCCGTGGGCTGAAGGCGGCCCAGCAGTTCGGCGACGAGCCGACAGTGGCCATGTGTGCCAACTATCTGGCCTCGTCGGCGCAACGTCTCGGTCGCCGGGACGAGGCCCGGGCCCTGCTGGAGCTGGCCGTTCGGATCGGCCGGAAGCTGGGCGACGATCGTGGGGTGTCCCGGTCGATGGGCAACCTCGCGGTCATCGAGGAGACGGAGGGCCGCTTCGCCGAGATGATCGTGTTGTCGGAGGAAGTCCTGCGGATCGGCATGCGCACCCCGGAGGAGCGGATGGGCCTGGCGCTGCGCCGTAACGCGATCGGCATCGGGCACGCCCGGCTCGGCCGGTACGGCCCGGCGCTGCACAACTTCCGGCTCCGGCTGCAACTGGCGATCGAGATGCGCGACTCCGTCGGGCTGGCCTCGGTGCTGCACTCCATCGGCATGATCAAGTGGCAGGCCGGCCTGGCCACCGTCGCCACCGCGCGGCGGATGGTCACCGCGGCTCTGCGGCTGAGCAGCTCGGCCGGATACGCGATGGTCGAGGGGCAGGCGCTGGCCGACCTGGCCCGGCTGGAGCACGCCGAGGGCCGTACCGGACCGGCACTCGAGCTGGTGGCGCGGGCGATCACCATCGCCGAGCGCATCCGCCACGAACGGTACGAGTCGCTCTGCCGCACGTACCGCGGTGAGTTCCTGCTTGCCGTCGGGGAGGTCGGCGCGGCCCGGGAGAGCTGCGAGGACGCGCTGCGGCTGGCCCGCACGCGGTTCCCGTACGAGTGGGCACTGGCTCTGTCCGGCCGGGCCGCGGTCCATCTCGCCGAGGGCGACCCAGGGTCCGCCCGTCGGCTCCTGGAGCAGGCGCTGGCCATGTTCGCCCGGATGGGCGTGCCCGAGCGCCACGACGTCGAACGGCGGCTGGCCGGGCTCGACAGTGGCCCGGATCAACTGCGGACCCCGGCCGGCGGGGGCAGGATGGAAGCGTGACGACGACTGACGAGAGTGGTTACCGGATCGAACGCGACACCATGGGCGAGGTCCGGGTCCCGGCCGACGCCCTCTGGCGGGCGCAGACCCAGCGGGCGGTGGAGAACTTCCCGATCTCCGGACGCGGGCTCGAACCCGCGCACATCCGGGCCCTGGCCCAGATCAAGGGCGCGGCCGCCCAGGTCAACGCGTCGCTGGGGGTGCTGGAGGACGACCTGGCCAAGGCCATCGTGACGGCCGCCGCGCACGTCGCCGACGGTGGCTACGACGACCAGTTCCCGATCGATGTGTTCCAGACGGGCTCCGGCACATCGTCCAACATGAACACCAACGAGGTCATCGCCGAGCTGGCGACCCGTGCGCTGGGCCGGCCGGTGCACCCCAACGACCACGTCAACGCGTCGCAGTCCAGCAACGACGTGTTCCCCTCGTCGATCCACCTGGCCGCCACCGAGGCGATGACCAGCAGCCTGATCCCGGCCCTGGACCACCTCGTGGTCGCGCTGAGCGCGAAGGCCAACGACTGGTCGCAGGTCGTCAAGTCCGGCCGCACGCACCTCATGGACGCGACCCCGGTCACCCTGGGTCAGGAGTTCTCCGGGTACGCGGCGCAGATCCAGTACGGCATCGACCGGGTCACCGACACCCTGCCCCGGCTGGCCGAGCTGCCGCTGGGTGGCACCGCGGTCGGCACCGGGGTGAACACCCCGCCCGGCTTCGCGCCCGCGGTGATCTCGCTGCTCAAGGAGATGACCGGGCTGCCGCTGAGCGAGGCGCGCAACCACTTCGAGGCCCAGGGGGCCCGGGACGCGCTGGTCGAGGCGTCCGGGCAGCTGCGGGTCGTCGCGGTGAGCCTCTACAAGATCGTGAACGACATCCGCTGGATGGGCTCGGGACCGCGGGCCGGCCTGCGCGAGCTGCGTCTGCCCGATCTGCAGCCGGGCTCGTCGATCATGCCGGGCAAGGTGAACCCGGTGGTGCCCGAGTCGGTCCGCCAGGTCGTGGCCCAGGTCATCGGCAACGACGCGGCGGTCGCCTTCGCCGGCACCCAGGGCGACTTCGAGCTCAACGTCATGCTGCCGGTGATGGCCCGCAACCTGCTGGAGTCGATCAAGCTGCTGGCCGCGGCCGCCCGGATGCTCGCCGACCGCTGCGTCGACGGGCTCGAGGTCAACAAGGACGTGGTCCGCGGGTACGCCGAGGGCTCGCCGTCCATCGTCACGCCGCTCAACCGCTTCCTCGGCTACGACGAGGCCGCGGCGATCGCCAAGCAGGCCCTCAAGGAGGACAAGACCATCCGCGCCGTCGTCATCGAGCGCGGTCACGTGGCGAACGGCACGCTGACCGAGGAACAGCTCGACACGGCCCTCGACGTGCTCCGGATGACCCGCCCCTGAGCGGCTGTGGACGAGCTTGTGGATAACCTCCCGCCCGGCGTCACTCGGGCGGGAGGTTACTTCGTGGCGGAGGTCGGTACCCTTGTACGGTGACGCTCCGCCTGCATGACACCGCGACCCGATCCGTCCGGGACTTCGTCCCGATGACGCCCGGTCAGGTCGGTATCTACCTGTGCGGCCTCACCGTCCAGTCGGTGCCGCACATCGGTCACCTGCGGTCCGCGGTCAACTACGATATGTTGCGGCGCTGGCTGCTGCACATCGGCCTCGACGTGACCTTCGTCCGCAACATCACCGACGTGGACGACAAGATCCTGGTGAAGTCGCTGGAGACGGGCCGCCCCTTCTGGGCGATCGCGTACGCGAACAAGCTCGTCCTCGACGCCGACTACCGCTCCCTCAACGTGCTGCCACCGACGTACGAGCCGCTGGCCACCGGCCACATCACCGAGATGCACGAGCTGATCGCCGAGCTGATCGAGCGCGGGCACGCGTACGTGTCGGCCGAGGGCACCGGCGACGTGTACTTCGACGTCCCCAGCTACCGCGAGTACGGCTCGCTGTCCGGGCAGCGTCCGGAGGACATGCTCTCCGCCGGCGAGGCCCCGGAGCGCGGCAAGCGCCACCCGGCCGACTTCGCTCTGTGGAAGGGCGTCAAGGCCGACGAGCCGGGCGACGCGTCCTGGGCCTCCCCGTGGGGCCGCGGCCGGCCCGGCTGGCACATCGAGTGCTCCGCGATGGCCCGGCGCTACCTCGGCGCCGAGTTCGACATCCACGGCGGCGGCCTCGACCTGACCTTCCCGCACCACGAGAACGAGATCGCCCAGTCGCACTCGGCCGGGCTGTCGTTCGCCCGCTACTGGGTGCACCACGCGCTGCTCAACCTCGGCGAGGCCAAGATGAGCAAGTCGCTGGGCAACGTGATCGACGTGCAGGCGGTGCTGGCCATGGGCATCCGCCCGGTCGAGCTGCGCTACTACCTGGGCGTGCCGCACTACCGCTCCCGCATCGACTACTCCGACGAGGCGCTGCGCGAGGCCGCCACGGCGTACCGCCGGATCGAGGGTTTCGTGCAGCGGGCGGTCGAGGTCGTCGGCTCCGGCCGGCCGAAGGACGTGCCGCCGGCCTTCGCCGCGGCGATGAACGACGACTTGAACACCTCGGCGGCGCTGGCCGTCGTGCACGACACGATCCGTGAGGGCAACACCGCGCTGGCCGCGAGCGACGAGACCGGCGTGCGCGCCGCGCTGACCGAGGTCAGGGCGATGCTGGGCGTACTGGGGCTGGACCCGCTCGACGACGCCTGGCGCAGCGGCGACGAGGGCGGCGACCTCAAGCCGATCGTCGACTCGCTGGTGGCGCTCGCACTCGAGCAGCGCGCGCAGGCGCGCGCACGCAAGGACTGGGCGGCGGCCGACTCGGTCCGCGACCAGTTGAAACACGCGGGAGTTCAGGTGGAGGACACTCCGGCCGGGCCGCGCTGGACGGTAGGAGAGCAGCACTGATGCCGGGTAATTCGTTCAATGTGAGCAAGCGCGTGTCGGCCAAGAAGGGCGCCACCGCCGGCTCCGGCGGTAAGAACAGGTCGAGCTCGGGCCTCAAGGGCCGGGGCAAGACGCTGCCCGCCGACGAGCGGCCGTGGCACAAGGGCTACTCCGGCACGGAGAAGCTCCCCGACAAGACGGCGCGCAAGCAGGAGAAGGAACGGCGCGCCGCCGCCGCCGAGGGCCGCGCGCCCAAGGTCGGCATCCCGGGCACCAAGGACACCACCTGGGGTCGCGGCGGCGGCCGGGGCACCACCGGCCGGCCGGCCCAGCAGCGCGGCAACCGCGCGCAGGGGCGCACCGGTCCCCGGATCGCCCCCGGACGCAAGAGCAACCCGACCCGGGAAGGTCCCGAGCTGCTGCTCGGCCGCAACCCGGTGAACGAGGCGCTGCGCGCGTCCATCCCGGCGACGGCCCTGTACGTGGCGCAGGGTATCGATCTTGATGACCGGGTCGTCGAGATCGTCCGCACGGCCGGGGACCGGGGCATCCCGATCCTGGAGATCAGCCGGCTCGAGCTCGACCGGATGACCGGCGGCGTCCTGCACCAGGGTGTCGGGCTGCAGGTGCCCCCGTTCGCGTACGAGAATTTCGACGACCTCGTGGCCGCGGCGATGGAGCAGACCGCGCCGCTGCTGGTGGCCCTCGACGGGGTGACCGACCCGCGCAACCTGGGTGCGGTGATCCGCTCGGTGGCCGCGTTCGGTGCGCACGGCGTCTTCATGACCGAGCGCCGGGCAGCGGGCATCACGGCGACCGCGTGGCGCACCAGCGCCGGCGCGGCCGCGCGGGTGCCGGTGTCCCAGGTGGTCAACCTGACCCGCTCGATCAAGGCGGCCCAGCAGGCCGGCTTCACCGCGATCGGCCTGGACGCGGACGGCGAGACCGACCTCTACCAGCTCGAGGTCGCTGTCGGCCCGCTGCTGGTGGTCGTCGGCTCCGAGGGCCGGGGCCTGTCCCGGCTGGTCGGCGAGACCTGCGACCTGCGGGTGAGCATCCCGATGATGTCCGAGGTGGAGTCGCTGAACGCCAGCGTCGCCGCCGCGGTCACCCTCGCCGAAGTGTCCCGCCGCCGCATCTACGGGTAGTCGCGGCCTGCCTGTAACGTGACGGGCCGAGTGGACCGTGGCGCGGAGGAGCAGGGCATGACCGACGGCTTGGCGCGCGGCGGTTGGCTGCTCGGCGTCGACCTCGGCACGTCGCACACGGTGGCGATGCTGCGCCGGCCGGACGGCCGCACCCGGCCGTTGCTCTTCGACGGCCAGCCGCTGCTGCCCTCCGCGGTCTACCTGGACACCACCGGCCGGCTGCACGTCGGCCGGGACGCGGTCCGGCTCGGTCAGGCCGAGCCGGGCCGGCTGGAACCGAACCCGAAACGGCACGTCGACGCGGAGACCGTCCTGCTCGGCGACACCGAGGTGCCGACGGCTGACCTGCTGGCGGCGCTGCTCGGCGCGGTGGCCCGGGAAGCCGTCGCGGCCACCGGCTTCCTGCCGCCGGCCGTGCTGACCTATCCGGCGGCCTGGGGCGCGCGGCGTCGCGAGGTCCTGACGACGGCGCTGGCCAGAGCCGGTTGGCCGCCGGCCACGCAGCTGCTGCCCGAGCCGGTCGCGGCGGCGCGTTACTTCGTGGACGTACTGCGCCGCCCGGTGCCGGTCGGATCGGCGCTGGCTGTCTTCGACTTCGGTGGCGGCACGCTGGACATCGCCGTCGTCCGCAACGAGGGGGTCACGCCCGAGGGACTGCCCCGGTTCGCGGTGGCCGCGTCCGGCGGTATCGACGACCTGGGCGGGCTCGACCTTGATGCGGCGCTGGTCGAGCATCTCGGCGCCGAGCTGAGCGGCAGCGAGCCGGGCGCGTGGGCGGCGTTGGTCGAGCCGGTCACGCTGGCCCAGTGGCGGGCGCGGCGGCAGTTCTGGGAGGACGTTCGCGGGGCCAAGGAGATGCTTTCCCGTACGGCGCTCGCTCCGGTGCCGGTGCCGGGCGTGGAGCATGCGGCGCATCTGACCCGGGACGAATTCGAGGCCGCGGCTGGGCCGCTGCTGTGGCGTGGGGTGGCCGAGGCGGGCGCGGTGATCCGGGCGGCTGGGGTGGCGCCGACTGAGCTGGCCGGGTTGTTCCTGGTCGGTGGGTCTTCGCGGGTGCCGTTGGTGGCCCGGCTGCTGCACGGGGAGCTGGGTATCGCTCCGACGGTGCTGGAACAGCCCGAGCTGCCGGTGGCTGAGGGCGCGATCATCGTGGTCGCTGCGGCCGACAAAGCGGCGGCCCCCGCAGAGCCGGTGGACGCGCGAACGCGGGACACCGCGGAAGCCGGGGCGAAGCCGGTGAGCGGCGGCGCGACGGTGGGCGCTGGGGCGCCGGGTGATGCGGCGGTCCAGGCTGCGGGGGTGGGCGCTGGAGCGCCCGTTGAGGCGGCCGTCCAAGCCGGGCCGGTGGGCGCCGGAACGCCGGACAACGCGGCGACCCCGGCTGCGCCGATGCGTCCGGCGGCGGTGCCCCCGATCACCGACACCATGACCCATCCCGCTCCCATGGCCGACGGCGATGCACCGAAGCTGCTGGGCACAGAGGCCATGCAACTCACCTCCGCCGGGGCGATCTCCACGGAGGCGGAGGCGGCCTCGCCGCAGCCCAGCCAAGCGGCCGCGCCGCCACAGCATCCGGAGCCGTCCGGCTCGCCGCCGCACCGTCCGGAGCCGTCCGCTGCGCCGCCGCACCGTCCGGAGCCGTCCGCTGCGCCGCCGCACAGTCCGGCGCCGGCCGCAGCCGTCCCGCCGCAGCCCGCGAGGCCGTCCACCTCGGTGGCCGCCGGTGGGGCGCCGGGCGCGGAGCCGCAATACGCCGAGCCGGTTGATCCCTGGGCAACGGGTGAGGCTGCTGCCTTCGGGAACGCCGGCGGCGGGCCCGTTCTGCATCCGGTCTCCGGTGCCCCGGTCTCCGGTGCTGTGCCGCCGCCGGGTGCCCAGTCGTGGCTGGCGTCCACGCATCCGGATCCCGAGCCGGGGGTGCGAGCCAAGCTCCCGGCGTACAAGCGGAAGTTTGTCTGGATTGTCGCGGCCGTGACGGCCGTCGTGCTGGGGGCCGCCGCGACCGTTGTCGCGCTGTTCTGGCCGGGGTATCCGGCGCTGGACTACGAGCCGCTCGCCGACCTGCACCGGATCAAGCCCGCCGTGCCGGTCAGTTCCGCTTTCAGCGCCGCCGCGCTGCGGGACGGCCGGGCCTATTTCGCCAGCGCTGACGACACGAACACGCTGGGGGTCGTCGCGGCGGCGACCGATACCGGTAAGACCGCCTGGACCAGCACGGCGGCCGGGGCAGCCAACCGCTGGGAGTTCTTCTTCACGATACCCGGCGCCGTTGTGGCCATCACCGGCATCGACTCGCTCACCGGGCAGCGGCGGGTCGTGCTGCTCGATGCGGACGATGGCAAGAAGCGGTGGGAACGGGCCATGGACGGCTACGACAACGTGCTGTTCGCCGGCGACCGGGTGGTTCTCATCGACCGCCGTGAGGGCCGGCTGCTCGGGCTCGATCCGCGCAACGGCAAGGGCCTGTGGGAAAAACGAAACCCCAAGAGCGAGTACGGGCAGACCACCACCCAGGTCGTCGCCGTTACGACCGAGGATGACTTCGCCGGTCCGGCCGGCCCCGACGGGGTTGCGTTCGCCGAGCCGTTTGATGACGACAAGCGGATCGTGCAGATCGGTGCCGACGACTCCGCGCAGGTCAGAGACGCCGACAGCGGTGAGGTGGTGGCCGGTCCGCGGCAGAGCGTGGCGCAGACCGACGACAAGGTCATCGCCCACAACGGCCGGCTGATCGTGGCCGAGTCCGCCGATGCGCACCGGCTGTTCGCCTACGACCTGAAGAAGCTGGAGCCGAAGCTGCTCTACACCCCGCCGAGCACGAACTCGCGGCTCGAGCATCTGACGCCGTGCGGGGCGGACCGGATCTGCCTGATCGAGACCACCGGTTCCGACGCCAAGACCGCGCAGGTGGTGGCGATCAACGCCGCGGATGGCGGGGTGGTGTGGCGGCGTGCCGTGGCGGGCGCCGAGGACCTGGTCTCGGTCGGCGAGGCGGTGCTCGTTCCGCAGAACACCTCGCCGGCGCAGGTCAGTCTGGTCGGTTCCGACGGGCGGATCGCCTGGACCCGGGCCGGGGTCGCCGGACGGCTGGACGCCGGTAACACCCTGCAGTTCTCCAAGGCGCTGTCGACCTCCGCGGACGATCCCGCGCTGGCCGGGGAGCACGTCGGTGACAAGGCCGTTCCGCTCGGGTCGCTGGCCGACGTACGGTCCTCGACCTGTGCCTGGGACACCAGCCACCTGGCCTGTGTCGCCGACGCGGACTTCATCATCCAGCGGTTCGCCGGATAGCCGAACGGGCGGCCCCTGAAGGGACCGCCCGTTCGCTGATCTACTTGCTTCAGATGCGCTCGCCCGTGGTGGCGTTGAAGACGTGCACGCTCTCGGTCTGCGGCTTGATGAACACGGTCTCGCCCATGGTCGGCATGTTGCGCCGGTCGGTGCGGACCACGAACCGCTCCGAGCTGCCCTCCAGCGCCGCGTGGCCGTAGACGTTGGCGTCCGAGCCGAGGTCCTCGACCAGGTCGACGACGATCGGCAGGCCACCCGCGGTCGGGGCGACCAGGTCGGTCGCCTCGGGGCGGAAGCCGATGGTCACCTTGCCGTTGCCCTGCGCGGCCGCGACCTGCTCGCGGGTCAGCGGCACGGCCAGCTCCGCGAAGCTCGCGCCGCCCTCGGTCAGGCCGACGGTCTTGATGTTCATGGCCGGGGAGCCGATGAAGCCGGCGACGAAGACGTTGCCGGGCTTGTCGTACAGCGCCCGCGGGGTGTCGCACTGCTGCAGCACGCCGTCGAGCATGACCGCCACCCGGTGGCCCATCGTCATGGCCTCGACCTGGTCGTGGGTCACGTAGACGGTGGTGATGCCGAGCTTGGCCTGCAGAGTGGCGATCTGCGAGCGGGTCTGCACGCGCAGCTTGGCGTCGAGGTTCGACAGCGGCTCGTCCATGAGGAAGACCTGCGGCTCACGCACGATCGCGCGGCCCATGGCGACACGCTGGCGCTGGCCACCGGAGAGCGCCTTCGGCTTGCGGCTCAGGTACTCGTCGAGCTGGAGCAGCTGGGCGGCTTCCTTGACCCGGCGGTCGATCTCCGACTTCGGGGTCTTGCGCAGCTTCAGGGCGAACGCCATGTTCTCGTACACCGACATGTGCGGGTACAGGGCGTAGTTCTGGAACACCATCGCGATGTCACGCGACTTCGGGGGGAGGTTCGTGACGTCCTTGCCCTCGATCAGGATGCGACCACGGTCCACATCCTCGAGGCCGGCGAGCATCCGCAGGCTGGTGGACTTACCGCAACCGGAGGGGCCGACCAGGACCAGGAACTCGCCGTCGCCGATCTCGAGGCTGAGCTCGTTGACCGCGGGGCGCTCCTGTCCGGGATAAATCCGGGACGCCTTGTCGTACGTGACCGTAGCCATGGTGAATCTACTTCCTTTCCACCGGCAGGAACGTGCCGGACGATCCGAGTGGGAGGAACAGTGTGGTGAGCCACACGCTGGTCACCGTAGGTCTTTTTTCCGCAACTGCCAAGGCGAGCGCCCGGTAAAGGGCGTTTCGGCCTGTCAGACGGCAACCGGTATGCTGATGTCCGCGCCCCTGTAGCTCAGTTGGCCAGAGCACCTGTCTTGTAAACAGGATGTCGTCGGTTCGATTCCGACCGGGGGCTCCTAGGGTGGCGCCATGCGCATCGAGCGGGTCGTGGACGTCGCGGCCGTACACCTCGCGGCGGCTCTTTTCGACGGGCCGCCGCTGACGGCCGCGACGGAGAAGTTTCTCGCTCAGCCGGACCACCATCTGCTCTTCGCCTATCTCGGCGACCGCCCGGTCGGCATGATCTCCGGGGTGGAGACCACCCATCCGGACAAAGGCACCGAGATGTTCGTGTACGAGCTGGGCGTCCTGCCCGATGCCCGGCTGCTCGGCGTCGGCACGGCCCTGGTCCGGGCGCTGGCCGAGCTGGCCCGCGAGCGCGGCTGCTACGGCATGTGGGTGGCCACCGAGGTCGACAACGAGGCCGCGCAAGCCACCTACCGCCGCGCGGGCGCCACCGAGCAGACGCCGTTCGTGCTGCTGAACTGGGATCTCACTGTGGGAGACGGGGCGACATGACGTTCACCGAGACGCGGCGGGGCTGGCTGACGCCGATGCGGGCCCGGTCGGCCGACGAGAACCACCGCGTCGCCACCCCGCTCGAGCTCTTCTTCGACCTCTGTTTTGTCGTCGCGGTCGCGCAGGCCGCCGTGCCGCTGCACCACGCCGTCTCCGAGAACCACGTGTGGGACGGGGTCACCAGCTACCTGATGGTCTTCTTCGCCATCTGGTGGGCGTGGATGAACTTCACCTGGTTCGCCTCGGCGTACGACACCGACGACGACGTCTACCGGATCACCTCGTTCGTGCAGATCGCCGGGGCGCTGGTGCTGGCGGCCGGTGTGTCCTCGGCGTTCGACGACGGCAACTACGTCGGCATCACGATCGGCTACGTGATCATGCGGCTGGCCATGGTGGCGCAGTGGCTGCGGGCCGCCCGCGCCGATCCGCAGCGCCGGGCCACCGCTCTGCTGTACGCGGCCGGCATCACCGTCGTGCAGGTCCTGTGGCTGCTGCGGCTGGCCCTGCCGGAGGGCTGGGGTACACCGTCGTTCCTGGTGCTCGTCGTCGCCGAGCTGCTCGTGCCGATCATCGCCGAGCGGGCCCCGGGCGGCCCGACCACCTGGCACCCGCACCACATCGCCGAACGCTACGGCCTGTTCACGATCATCATGCTGGGCGAGGCGGTGTCGGCGGCGACGATCGCGATCCGCACCGGCCTGGACACCGGCGAGTACGTCGCCGACCTGGTGTCGATCGCGGTGGCCGGGCTGGTCGTGGTCTTCGCGCTGTGGTGGCTGTACTTCGATCGTTCGGCGCAGGGGCTGCTGACCTCGCTGCGGGCCGGGATGCTGTGGGGCTACGGCCACTACTTCATCTTCGGTTCGGCCGCGGCGGCCGGGGTCGGCATCGCGGTGACGGTCGACTACGCCACCCACCATGCGCACATCTCCGGTGTCACGGCCGGGTTCGCGCTGGCCGTACCGGTGGCGCTCTATCTGTTCTTCGTCTGGCTGCTGCACATCCGCCCGCACCAGCAGGGGGCGCTCGTGGTGGCGTATCCGGCGGTGGCGGTGCTGGCGTTGCTGGCGCCGTTCGGTCCGAAGCCCGTGTTTGTGATCGCGGGTCTGCTGGTGGTGCTGGTGGCGATCACGGTGGCCGCCGGGCGCCGGGTGCCGGACCGGATCGACTCGGGGCACTAGCCCGCGCTGTTGCGCACCCGGTCCGAGGGTGGCCAGACGTACGGCAGGTCGGCCGGGACCTCGCCGAACAGCGGCCGGTAGAAGTCGGGGTCCTTGCGGAACAGCGCCGACCGGTGGCTCAGGTGCAGCGCCACGTCGCCGAGCCAGGGTGGCAGCTCGCCGGCCGCCGCCAGCTCCGCCTGGGTGCGGATCACCGTGATCCCTCGGGCCTCGGCGACGTCCGCCCGCATCGTGGCGGCCGTCGTGTCGGCGCGGCCCGTGGAGATCCAGACCTCGCACATGTCGAGGCCGTACCGGACGAGCGCCTCCTCGTAGCCGATCCACATCTTCACCGCCGGGTGGTGGCGCCAGCCGTACGTCGGCAGCGTCAGTCCGCGCAGCACCTGTACGGTCTCCACCCGCTGTTTGCCCAGCCTCTTCTGGTCCAGGGCGCGGGCACTGGCGAGGAAGTCCGGGTAGGGAAGGAATGTCTGCATCAGATGATCTTCCGCCCTTGAAGTCCTGGTTCGAAGCAGGATGTCTTACGGCACAACGGGTTTCGCGCCGCAATTCTTCCGTGAACATCTGGGTTGCATGCACAATCTTGAATGTCACGTCCTCGTCACGATGCGTCCTCCCGTAGTGACATCGAAGCGTGTGAACTCCACGATCCGCTTCAGAGGTGCTCGTACCCCCGGGCGCCCATCTCCTCGGAGGACCCGTACGTGAGACAACAATCTTCTCGGGGCCGGCGCACACTCACCGCGCTGCTCGCCTCGGGCGTGGTCGTCGGCGCGGCCGCGCTGAGCGGCCCCGCACCCGCGAATGCCGCACCGCTGCGGGCACCCGCTCCCGCCCCGGTGGCGGATCCGGCCACCCCTAAGGACGGCCCGACCGACGAGCTGGACTCGCACGACGCCGAGCTGCTGGCCAAAGCCGAGAGCAGCGGCGTCCGCAACGTCACCCTGATCATCTCGACCCGGTCCGGCGAGGCGTCCGACGTCGCGGCCGAGGTCAAGAAGCTCGGCGGTACGGTCGCCCAGCGCTACGACAAGGTCGGCTACGTGCTGGCCTCGGTCCCCACCGCCAAGGTGATCAAGACCGCGAAGCTGCCCGGCATCTCGGCCGTGGACCTCGACGAGGTCGTCAAGCTGCCCGACCCGGAGGCGGGCAGCCGCGGTGCCGCCAAGGGTGCCGCTCAGGCTGCCACGCTGCCCGGCCCGGGCGCGACCACGCCGGCCGCGAACCCGTACATGCCGACGAGCGAGATCGGTTCCGTCGCGTTCAAGAAGCAGCACCCGACCTGGGACGGCCGCGGGGTCACGATCGGCATCATGGACTCCGGCGTCGAACTGGAGCACCCGGCGCTGCAGAAGACCACCACCGGCGAGCGCAAGATCGTCGACTGGGTGACTGCGACCGACCCGGTGACCGAGGGCGACGCGACCTGGCGGGCCATGGCCACCGAGGTGGCCGGCCCGACGTTCACGTACCTCGGCGCGACCTGGACTGCGCCCGCGGGCACCTGGAAGGTCAACCGCTTCACCGAGGCGATCACCGCGGCCAGTGAGCCGGGCGGCGACGTCAACCGCGACGGTGACACCACCGACGTGTTCGGCATCCTCTACAACCCGGTCACCCACGACATCCGGGTGGACACCAACCAGAACCGCAACTTCACCGACGACGCCGTGATGCGGCCGTACAAGGAGAAGTTCGACGTCGGCCACTTCGGCACCGACAACCCGGCCACCGCGATCGCCGAGCGCATGCCGTTCGTGGTCGAGTACCGCGAGGACGTCGACGCTTCCGCGCTCGGACTCGGCACGGTCGACTACGTCAACATCGGCATCCCGGAGGACGCGCACGGCTCGCACGTCGCCGGCATCACCGCCGCCAACGACATGCTCGGCAACACCGACCTGGACGGACAGGCGCCCGGCGCCAAGATCGTCTCCGCGCGGGCCTGCTCCTGGGGCGGCGGCTGCACCGCGGCCGCGCTGACCACCGGCATGGTCGACCTGGTCGTCAACCGGCGCGTCGACGTCGTCAACATGTCGATCGGCGGCCTGCCCGCGCTCAACGACGGCAACAACGCCCGCGCCCAGCTGTACGACAAGCTGATCAAGGATTACGGCGTGCAGCTGTTCATCTCGGCCGGCAACTCCGGCCCGGGTGTGAACACGATCGGCGACCCGTCGGTGGCCACCGACGTCGTCAGCGTGGCGGCCAGCGTCAGCAAGGAGACCTGGCTGGCCAACTACGGCTCCGTGGTGAGCAAGAAGAACGCGCTGTTCAACTTCTCCTCGCGTGGCCCTCGCGAGGACGGCGGCTTCAAGCCCAACCTGACCGCGCCGGGCTCGGCCATCTCCACCGTCAACACCTGGCTGGACCAGCCGGCCATCGCGGAGGCCGGCTACACCCTGCCGACCGGGTACGCGATGTTCAACGGCACCTCGATGGCCTCCCCGCAGGCCACCGGCGGCGCCGCGCTGCTGCTGTCGGCGGCCAAGGCGAACGACCTGGACGTCACCCCGGCCCAGTTGCGCCGGGCGCTCTACACCTCGGCCGACCAGATCGCGGACACCTCGGTCGCCGGTCAGGGCAACGGCCTGATGGACGTTCCGGGCACCTGGGCGCTGCTGGCCCGTACGGTCGAGGCGCGCAAGTACACCTCGTCCGCGCCGGTCTGCACGCCGTTCTCGGCCGAATTCGACACCCCGAACCAGGGCACGGGCATCTACAACCGCTGCGCGAGCGGTGCCGGTGGCCTCAAGGCGGGTCAGTCGAAGAGCTACACCGTCAAGCTCACCCGTACGTCGGGTCCGAAGGGCTCGGTCACCCACCGGCTCTCCTGGGTCGGCGACAAGCGGGCATTCCGCTCGCAGTCGTCGGTGTCGCTGCCGCTGAACAAGACCGTGAACGTCTCCGTGCAGGTGACGCCGGCTGAGAGCCTGAACAGCGCCATCCTGAAGGTGGACGACCCGAAGACGTCGGTCACCGACTTCGAGGTGCTCAACACGGTCATCACCAGCGTGGTGCCGAAGAAGCCGGCGTACGACATGACCGTCGAGGGTTCCGTCGAGCGCAACTCGTCGAACTCGTACTTCATCACCGTGCCGGAAGGGGCCAGCGCGCTGCAGGTCAACCTGTCCGGCATCGCGACCGGCTCGCAGACGCGCTGGATCGCCATCAATCCGTGGGGCGTTCCGGTGGAGAGCACGGCCAGCACGGCGTGTTACACCAACTTCTCGGACGCGGCCGCCTGCAAGCCGCAGGAGCGGGCGTACGAGAACCCGATGCCGGGCGTGTGGGAGCTCGAGGTCGAGTCCCGCCGGACATCGCCGTCGCTGCGTAACCCGTACGAGCTGACCGCCAAGGTGCAGGGCGTCACGGTGGAGCCGGCGACGGTCGAGCTGCCCAGCGTCACGGCCGGTGCGGCCACGCCGGTCAGCTGGACCGTCAAGAACAACTTCGGCCCGCTGCGGCTCACCGCCACCGGCGGCCCGCTCGGCAGCGCGCTCTCGCAGCGGCCGACGATCGAGGACGGGGCGAGCCAGGAGTACACGGTCGACGTGCCCGCCGGTGCGCAGCGCCTCGACGTGGCGATCGGCAACGTCAGCGACGCGGCGGCCGACCTGGACCTGACGGTCCTGCTCGACGGCGAGCAGGTCGCGCAGGCGGCCGACGGCGACTCGGAGGAGTCGGTGTCGATCCCGAATCCGGCGGCCGGTACGTACACGGTCGTGGTGGACGGCTACGCGGTGCCCTCGGGCAGCACGCAGTACGACTATCAGGACGTGTTCCTGAGCCCGGCGCTGGGCGCGATGACGGTGCCGGCCACGGTGCTGAACCTCGCGAACGGGGCCACGGCCACGGTCACCGGCTCGGTGACCGCCACGGCAGCGCCCGCGGCCGGTCGCAGCCTGTTCGGTGAGATGACGCTGATCACGGACGAGGGTGCGGTCGTCGGCCGCGGCACCGTCTCGATCGGCGCGGTCAACTAACCGCACAACTAACCGCAATGCCACGAGCCCGTCCCCGGCGCTGACCGGGGGCGGGCTCGTGCTTTGTCCCGGTCCTACCGGAAGTCCTCGTCCTCGCCGGCGATCGGCCGGCCACCGTCCGAGAAGGACCGCTTCTTGCCGCCGGCCTCGTCGTCGACCGGCTCCTCGTGCAGCCGCGGGTCGTCGATCGGCTGGTCCGCGGCCGGCCCGGCCGCCTGGTCGTCGCCGTTCTGGTCGTCGCCGGCCGGCCCATCGGCGGGCTTTCCGGAAGCCGGGTCGACCAGGGCGGGGTCGACGTCCGTGCCGCCGGCCGGCATGCCGGTGGGCGTGTCGTCGCCGGTCGCCGGGAGGGTGCGCGGCGTCTCGTTCGCCGGCAGCAGCCCGCCGAGGCCTCCGAGCAGCGGCACGCCACCGTCGAACAGCGCCGACTCGCGGGGGGCCTCGGCTGACGCCGTACGGCCGTCCGGGGTGAGCCCGCCACCGAGCAGCCCGCCGCCGAGCAGGTTGGCCGGGATCAGGTTGCTCAGGCCGCCGGTCGGCAGACCGCCGCCCGTCCCGCCGCCGGTCGGGCCGCCGCCCGTGCCACGGGATGCGCCGCCGCCCAGACTGCTGCCGCCCAGACTGCTGCCGCCCAGACTGCTACCGGACGAGCCGCCGGTGAGTCCGCCGATCACCGGCAGGTCCGCCGGGGCCGAGCCGCCGGCCGGCCGGCGACCGGCGGGTTCGTCGGCCTCGCGGGTACGGGCCTCGTCCTGCGCCGCCAGACCCGACGCGGGTCCGCTGAGGTCGGCGGAGTTCTGCCCCGGCTTGACGTCCATGAGCGACGAGCCGTCCAGCGGGCTGGCCAGGTTCAGTCCACCCGCGGGGTCGAGACCGAGTCCCTGGGTGGCGCCGCCGCCCAGCGAGCCCAGCAGTCCGCCGGCCGGTGCCGGGACCACATCAGCCTGCGCGGGTGCCGCGCCGAGCAGCAGGAAACCGCCGACCACCGCCCCGGCGTAGAACCACTTGCGCATCGATATCCTCCAGCGTGAACTCGGACCAATCGGTCGGAAAGGCCAACGAGTGGCCTGCATGGAGGGTTCGGGGAGCAACGGGGTCAAGCAGCGATGATCCGCTGGCTACGATGCCGCCATGGCCGTCGAACCAGCCCGCGAACCACCCGGCCGTTCCCTCGTCTCGCGGCTGCGGCGCAACACCGACACCCGCCCGCACTTCGTGGTCTGCGGCGCCGACGCGCTGGTCTACACGGTTGCCGAGGAGCTGGCCAACGCCGGGCACCGGATCAGGCTCACGGTGATCGTCCCGGCCGAGCTGCGGGCCGATGTGCCGGATCTGGCCACGCTGCGCGGCGTACGGGTGATCCGGGCCGACCGTCTCGACGAGCGCACGTTCCGCTCGGCCGGGCTCGCCGACGCGGCGGCGCTCGCTCTGGTGATGCCCGACGACGTGGTCAACCTGCACGCGGCGCTCTGCGCCCAGGCCGTAGAGCCCGACCTGCGGCTGGTGATCCGGATGTTCAACACCGGCCTGGGGTACGGCGTCCGCCGCCTGTTCGCCGACTGTGCGGTGCTCTCCGACGCCGCGATGGCCGCTCCCGCGTTCGTGGCCGCTTCCCTCGGCGAGGTGGCACCGACCCACGTCCGCCTGGCCGGCCGCACCCTGTACGTGGCCCGCCGCGCAGATGTCCGGGGCGAGCACGTGGTGTGCGCGCTGACGGCGGCGGACGGGGCCGGCCGGGTCGACGTGCTGCCCGCCGATCCGGCGCCGGAGGCCGAGCGCCCCACCGACCTGGTGCTGGCCGAGGCGACCGGGCGCCCGGCCGGCCAGACCGTCGCCGCTCAGCGCCTGGTCCGGGCCCGCCGGCGCCGCCGCCCGCTGCGGGTGATGGGCCGGGCGCTGCGGGCCGCCCTGAGCCGCAAGCTCGGCATCGCCGTGCTGGCCACCCTGGTCATCACCCTGGTGTCCGGAACCGTCCTGGTGCACGCCGACCGGGTGCACGGGTTCTGGAAGTCCGTCTATCTGACCCTGCTGACGGTGGTCGGGTCGTCCGATGTGGAGTTGCAGCGCAGCCCGGTCGCGCAGGCCGCGCAGCTGGTGCTGACCATCGCCGGGCTGGCGCTGCTGCCGCTGATCACGGCCGCGGTGGTCGAGGGCATGGTGAACGCCCGGCTGGCCCTGTCCAGCGGGCGGGTCGCGGCGGGTCACGAGGATCACATCGTGGTGGTCGGGCTCGGCAACGTGGGCACCCGGGTGCTGCGCCAGCTCGTTGACCTCGGCGTACAGGTGGTCGCGATCGACCGCTCGGCCGACGCCCGGGGTGCGAAGGCCGCCGAGCAGCTGGGTGTGCCGTTCATCGTCGGCGACGCCGCGCGGGAGGAGACGCTGCGGGCGGCCTCCATCGCCACCAGCAAGGCGCTGGTCGTCGTCTCCACCGACGACGTCACCAACCTGCAGGCGGCGCTGAACGCCCGCGCGGTGCGCCCCGACCTGCGGGTGGTGCTGCGGCTCTTCGACGACGACTTCGCCCAGCGGGTGCAGACCGCCTTCAGCATCAACAGCTCGCGCAGCGTGTCCCGGCTGGCCGCGCCCGCGTTCGCGGCGGCGATGCTGGACCGCGACGTGCTCGCCACGATCCCGGTCGACCGGCACGCGCTGCTGGTGGCCGGCGTGCAGGTCTACGCCGGATCCCCGCTCGACGGGGCGACGCTGAGCCAGGCCGACCGGCCGCTGAGCGTGCGGGTGATCGGGCTGGCCGCGGCCGGCTCCGAGTGGGTGGACTGGGCGCCGGACCCGCGGCGGATCCTGGCGGCCGGCGACCGGGTGATGGTCGTGGCCCGGCGCGCCGGCCTGCGGGCGCTGGTCGAGCACGCGACGCCGCCCGCCGAGCCGACGCTGCTCGACGAGACCCCTTAGCCGGGGTGCTTACCCTGGCCGAGCTCAGAGCGTGATCGCGGCGTCGACGTCGTCGGCCGGCTCGCCGTCGGTCAGGGCGCTGACCTCGACGCCCAGGACCGCCTGCTCGTCCGGCTTGTGGGCCAGCACGTCGGTCAGGTACGACTGCACGGCCGGGCCCATGCCCACGTCCCGGCCGGCCCGTTCGGACAGCAGCCACTTGTGCTGGATGATCTGCGAGAAGATCTCCTGCGGCTCCAGCTTGCGGCGCAGGTTGGCCGGCACCGCGCGGACCACCGGCTCGAAGACCTCGGTCAGCCAGCGGTGGGCGGCCTGCTGCTCGTCGACCAGGTCCGACTCCGCCCGGTACGCATCCAGGTCGTTGAGCAGCTGCCGGGCCTGGTTCTCCTCGGCGTCCAGGCCGGTCAGGCGCAGCAGCCGGCGCGTGTGGTAGCCGGCGTCCACGACCTTGGGCCGGACCCGGTAACCCCCGTCCACCGTGGACATGTCCACCTCGGCGACGTCGAAGCCCAGCTCGTTGAGCCGGCGGATGCGGCCCTCGATGTCGTGCCGGGCGTCGCGGCGCACCTCCTGCTCGTACGTGACCTCGTGCCACAGCCGCTCGTAGCGGGCCACGATGTCGTCGACCACGGCCTCCGGGTCGATCGCCTCGTGCAGCAGCTCCGCGGCCTGCAGGTCCAGGCACTCGCCGAAGATGTTGAGCCGCAGGATCTCGATGTCCTCGCTGCGCTGGCCCTCGGAGAGCTTCGGGTAGAGGTTGCCCGTCTCGGCGTCGACCAGGTACGCCGCGAAGGCGCCCGCGTCGCGCCGGAACAGCGTGTTGGACAGTGAGCAGTCGCCCCACGAGAAGCCGATGAGATGCATCCGCACGATCAGCGCGGCGAGCGCGTCGAGCAGCCTGTTCATCGTCTCGGGCCGCAGGGTGTGGGAGAACAACGCCCGGTACGGCAGCGAGAACTGCAGGTGCCGGGTGATCAGGACGGACTCCAGCGGCTCGCCGTCGTCGTCCTGGCGGTCGTTGACGATGGCCACCGCCTCCACCGCCGGGAAGTCGATCCGCTCCAGGGCGCGGAGCAGGTCGTACTCCTTCTCGGCGATCCGTTCCCGGGTCTCCTTGAGGGCGTAGACGGTTTCGTTGAGCTTGACGAAGCGGACGATGTGCCGCGAGATGCCCTGCGGCAGCGCGACCAGGTGGGACGCGGGCCACTCCTCGAGCGGCACGTTCCACGGCAGGTCCAGCAGCGCCGGGTCGACTAGGGCGGACGTGATGCGCACGAGCCCAGTGTGCACGCTGCGGGGCGCACGTCGCTGCCGCACGTGGCTCGTTACACAGAAGCGAGATCGCCGGATTGTTTCGTATGTCGGCGATGTGACTCGAGGGGCAGGAGTGAATTTGCGACGCGCGGTGAGCATCGTCGTCGGGGCGAGTGCGGCCCTGGCACTGGCCGGCACTGCCGGTGCGGCGGCCTGGAAGTACTCGGCGGACGAGGGTCGCCCGGTCGGCTCCTGGCAGGAGGCGGGCCCGGCCCGTACCCCCGTCGCTGCGCAGCAGCCCGCGGCCGCGACCGGCACGGCTGGGACCCCGAGCAGCAGCCCGGCCGCCGAGGCCGACGCCCGGACCGCGAAGCCGCGGGCCGGCGCGTCCGCGTCGGCCTCACCGGCCGGGCCCGGCGGCCGGACCGCCGAGTCCGCCTCGGCCAAGGGCGGCGACGGCCGGCAGAAGGTCGGCGAGCTGCTGCGGATCGACAAACTGCTGGGGTACGGCGCCCCGGAACGTGAGGTCTTCCACTACCCGCGGGCCTCCTACGTGAAGGTGCACTTCAGCCGCATGGCGATGCTGCCGGGCGACTACGTGACGGTCTCCGACGGCAAGGGCCGTGAGTCCTACCGGTACGACGCGCCGCGGCTGCTGGACGGCGTGTCCACCGACCGCTGGGCCATGTCGATCACCGGCGACACCGCCGTCGTCGAGATGCACCGCGGGGGCGGCAACCTGGTCGGCTCGCTGCTCGGCCGGCTCGGCGTGAACGTGGACCAGGTGGCCCGCGGCTACTCGCGCAAGGAGCAGGCGCGCGTGCCGGAGTCCCAGCTCACCGTCCCCGGGCGGACGGGCCGGGAGGAGTCGGTCTGCGGCTCGGACGAGAGCAGGGACGCGGTCTGCTACCGCTCGGCCGACCCGGTGGCCTACACCCGTTCCAAGGCCATCGCCCGGCTGCTGATCAACGGCACCGAGCTGTGCACCGGCTGGCGGGTCGGCAGCAAGAACCGAATGCTGACCAACAACCACTGCTTCGACAACTCGGCGAACGCGTACGAGACCGAGGTGTGGTTCAACTACCAGTGCGCGACCTGCGGCGGCTTCGAGGTCTTCAGGCCGACGAAGGTCTGGGGCGACAAGGTGCTGGCCACCGAGCACGTGCTGGACTTCACACTCTTCACGGTGGAGAACTTCCGCGCGGTGCAGAAGTTCGGCTACCTGAGCCTGGACACCGCCCGGCCGGTGAAGGGCCAGGAGCTCTACGTGCCGCAGCACCCGGCCGGCGAGCCGACCCGGATCGCCGGGCGCAACGGGGCCCGGGCCGGCACCTGCGCGGTCGCGGACCCGGCCTTCGACGGGTACGCCGCGGACTCGGACGTCTCGTACTACTGCGACACCGAGGGTGGCTCCAGTGGCAGCCCGGTGCTGTCCCGCAAGACCAACCGCGTGGTGGCGCTGCACCACTTCGGCGGCTGCCCGAACTCCGGTGTCCGCGCCGACCTGCTCAACGCCAGGATCAAGTCGTATCTCTGACGTACCGTATGCGCCATGCGGGCTCCGGCGGCGACAGTGACGAAACGAGGCTGGCTGCCCTGGCTGCTCGACCTGGCCCTGCTGGCCGGCTTCGTCGTGCTGACCGTCGCCCTGGTCCAAGGTCACCTGCTGACCCTGGACGAGCGGGTGGCCGACTGGGCCGGCACGCACCGGCCGACGCCGCTCTACGTGCTGCTGCGGGTGCTCAACTACCTCGGCCAGGGCGGCCAGGTGCTGATGCCGATCGCGCTGCTGCTGGCCGGGCTGGTGGCCTGGCGGCGGCGCTCGGTAAGGCCGCTGCTGGTCTTCGCCGCGGTGTTCGTGCTGACCTACGTCACGATCGGCCCGCTGAAGATCTGGCTGGACCGCGCGGCCCCGGCCTTCGACCGCCCGGACCGGCTGGTGCTGTTCAACGCCCACGCCTCCGGCATCGAGGCGATGAGCTACCCGTCCGGGCACGTGGCGAACGCGCTGGCCTGGTACGGCGTCATCGCGGTGCTGCTCAACGCGTTGCTGCGGGCGCTGGACCGGCCGGTGCTGTCGCCGCGGGCGTACCTCGCGCTGCGGGTGCTGCCACCGGCCATCGTCTTCTGCACGACGACCTGGCTGGCCTTCCACTGGATCACCGACTCGGTGGCCGGACTGCTGCTCGGCCTGATCCTGACCCGGCTGCTGGCCCGCATCCCGTGGGACACGGTCCCGCTGCCCGCCCTGCCCCGCGGCATCGACCGCCCGGCCGGGCTGTAGACAACCCGATGCCACGCCGAGTCGTCGGCGCGCCTGCTCGGTAATGCGTAGGGCTCGTTAGCCTCCCGGCCTGGACCTCAGGCGTCTGGCAAGCATCGCTGCTCCGGTCGCCCCGAGGACTCCTAAGCTGAACGCGCTGATGGTCAAGGCGGTGACGCGAGCCAAGGCCGCTGGCTTGCTGCCGAGCCCTGCTCGCAACGGAGGCTCGTCGATCTCTTCACGCCCGACGGGTCTGTCGTCTGCTTGTGCGATTGCAGCCTCGTCGTCGAGGATTTGAACGAATCGGTTGCGCTGCGGGGAGCCGAGATAGGAGTTCCCCCACCGGAACCACCATTCTCGGGCCAGCGGAGAATTGAAGAGCCGATGCCCGATCTGCCGCAGGCCTGACTCCGTCATAAAGCCCATGTCCCAGGTCATCGCCCAGTGATTGACAAGAAAATTGCCGTAAACCTTCAATCGCACATCGGGGTCCGACGCGACGTCGTCGCCATCGACGTACAAGAATTTAGGGTTTTCCAGCGCAAGCTTGACCAACTCGAAGTGGCGCTGCTTGACGGAGTAGAGCAGGGTGAGATTGTGCTGTCGCCACTGCAGTAGCAGCGATGCTGCAATTCCGCAGAATGCCAGGACGGACAGGAGCGCTGACGCTCCCCCGTAGTTTGCGCCGGCGTCTTGGTCTGCATTCCTTGTAGGTGTTAAAGCAGGTGACTTCGATCGCCTGGCCCCGCAGTGACAAGCCGAAGCGCTACCAGGCTCTTCAGGAGCGGCCTGCCCCGCGGCGTAGACAGCCCGGCCGGGTTCCAGGCTCCGCAGTTCTTGTCGTAGGCCCGGTTTACGATGCTGGCCAGTGAGCCGGACTGAGCGACCCATCGTGGACCGCGCGGCTACGGGGGGCGGGTGAATTAAGGTCCCCGGCGAGTCTCGGGACCCCAAAGGTATTCCCTGACCCCGCCCCCCGCTCAGTCTTCTGAAGCTCCGCGTGACCGGACACCGGCGATTGCGTAGTTGCCCTACCCTCTGAGGCGTCAGGACCCGTTAGCGGTTCGAGAGGACAGCTCAGCGATGACGCTTCCCAGGATGTCCCGACGCCACGCCCGCCCCGTCGACCACCCGGCCGCAGTCCTCTCCCGTCCGCGCTCGAGGGTGCACCGCGATCCTGACACCCGGTCCGGCCCGGAATTCCGGGACGTGGTCGCGGTGGGGTCGGCGCTCCTGCTGCTGCTGTTCATCATCAAGTCGTACGGGGTCGCCCACTATTCGCTCACCACCACCACCGCGCTGCTCGTCGCGACGCCGAGTCAGGTGGCGCTGGGCACGGTGACGATCTACGCGTACTACGTGCTGCCGGCCGTCTCGCTCGGCACGGCCTGGTTCGCCGTCATGTTCCGCGACCGGATCCGGCCGGCCTTCTGGCCGCTGATCGGGATCGTGGTGATCCTGACGGCGCTGGCCTCACCGCTGACCTACCTGGTCCGCGGGGTGGCCCTGCTGCTGGTGGCGGTCTGGTTGGAGATGGTGCTGCGGCGCTACCGGCGGGTGTGGGCAAATCTGCCCGGCGAGCTGGGCCGGCGCCGCCGCCGGATCCTGTCCGGCCTGCGCGGGCTGTCCATCGTCTACCTGGGTGCCGGCGCGATGGCCGGTCTCTTCCTGTTCAGCCTCGACGTCCCGTGGGTCTCGGCCCAGGCCTTCCAGGTGACGGACCCGGCGGTGGTGTCCACCCAGAACAAGCAGGTCCGCGCCGATGAACTGACCATCGAGACGGCCAACCGCTTCGTCGGCTACCCGATCGACGAGAACGAGGAGTGGGTGACGGTCCTGCACGCCGACACCCGGTACATCATGCGCATCCCGCAGTCGCAGGTGCAGTTCCGGCTGACCTGCCACAACGAGGCGGACCAGCTGCACGGGGACCGCCCGCTGTTCGAGGCGTTGCAGGGCAACCCGTACGTCTCGCACAACATCGACTGCCGGAAAGTGCTGAACGACCTCGCGCAGAGGCCGCTGGGCAAACCGTTCCCGCTGCAGTGACGCCGGTCAGAGCCAGGCGCCGGCGCGCATCACGCGCTTGACGGTCAGGTCCGGCGCCAGCACAACCAGATCTGCGCGCAGCCCCGCCTCCAGCGCCCCCACCTCGTCGGCCAGTCCCAGGACCCGGGCCGGTGTCGTCGCGGCCATCTCCGCCGCCGCCGGCAGGTCCAGTCCCGCGCCCACCGCCTGCCGGAACGCCGCGTCCATGGTCAGCGTGCTGCCTGCGATCGAGCCGTCGCGGACCAGCCGGGCCACCCGGTCGGCGACCGTCACCTCCTGGCCGCCCAGTTCGTAGCGGCCGTCCGGCATCCCGGCCGCGTCCATCGCGTCCGTGACCAGCGCCGTCCGGGCCGGTCCGGCCGCGTGGGCCGCGAAGCGCAGCATCCCGTCGTGCAGGTGGATGCCGTCGGCGACCAGTTCGCAGACGATCGTGGGGGAGTCCAGCAGGGCGATGATCGGGCCCGGCTCGCGGTGGTGGGCCGGGCGCATGCCGTTGCACAGGTGGGTGCCGACGGTCGCGCCGGCCGCGATCCCGGCCAGGGTCTGCTCGTACGTCGCATCGGTGTGTCCCAGGGCCGCGACGACCCCGTGGCCGGTCAGGTATTTCACCGCGTCCAGGGCGCCGGGCAGTTCGGGGGCGATGGTGACCATCCGGACCGCGCCCTGGCCCAGCTCGATCAGGGCAGTCAGTTCCTCCAGCGACGGCTCCCGCAGGAAGGCCGGGTTCTGCGCACCGCAGCGGGTGTGTGACAGGTACGGCCCCTCGTAGTGCACCCCGGCGATCGTGCCGTCGGCGACCAGGGGCCGGTACGCCGTCGTGGCCTCGCGCATCAGCTCGTACGGGGAGCTGACCAGGCTGGCCAGCATCGTCGTGGTGCCGTGCCGCAGGTGGAAGGCCGCCGCCGCGCGGGCCGCCGCCGGGTCGCCCTGAGTGAACGTGTGCCCGCCGCCGCCGTGGCAGTGCAGGTCCACGAAGCCCGGGACGATGATGTCGTCGCCCGGGTGGCCCCGTTCCGTGACGTCCAGAATCGTCGGCCCGTCCACCTCGACGTACCCGGGGACCACAGCCCCGGGCCGGACGACGCGGCCGCTGATCGTTTCCGTCAAGAGGGTGCCTCCAGGGTGTCGAGGGCCAGCAGGGCCGCGCCGAGGCAGCCCGCGGTGTCGCCGAGGGCCGCGCGCACGATCCGCGGCATCCGGTGGAACGTGATCCGGGCGTCCAGGGCGATCCGCAGCGGGGCGAGCAGGGCCTCCCCGGACTCGGCGAGCCCGCCGCCGAGCACCACGATCCCGGCGTCGTACAGCGCCTGCGCGGTGAGCAGGCCGTCCGCGAACGCCTCGACGGCCTCGGTCCAGACCGTCCGGGCCAGCTCCTCGCCGGCGGCCGCGCGGGTGACCACGTCGGAGGCGGTGACCCCGGTGATGCCGGAGAGCTCCACGTAGCGGCGGCCGACCGCGGACGCCGAGGCCACCGATTCGAGGCAGCCGCGGGCACCGCAGCCGCACGGCGGGCCGCCGGGCCGCACGATGACGTGGCCGACCTCGCCGGCCGCGCCGTGCGCGCCCGCGAACGCCTTGCCGTCGACCACGTGCGCGGCGGCGATGCCGGTGCCGATCGCGATGAAGAGCACGTGCCGTTCCTCGCGGCCCGCGCCGAGGCGGGCCTCGGCCATGCCGCCCACCCGGACGTCGTGGCCGAGCGCGGCGGGCACGCCGAGGCGGTCCGAGACCAGGGCCCGCAGCGGTACGTCGCGGAAGCCCACGTTGCTGGACCAGACGGCGGTGCCGGTCTCCTCGTCGACGACGCCGGGCACCGCGACTCCGGCGGCGACCGGGGTCAGCCCGTCCGCCCGGGCTCGATCGGCCAGCCCGGCGGCGATGTCGAGGATGTTCGCGGTGACCGCGTCGGGTCCCCGGGCCGCGAGCGTCGGGTGCCGCTCGGCGTGATGCACCGTGCCGTCCGGCCGCACCAGGGCGCACTTCATGCCGGTGCCGCCGACATCCAGCGCCACCACGACGTTGTTGCTCACGGTGCTACCTCTCGCCGCGCGGGCCGGGGCGGGCGCTCACGTGAGGACGACCGAGCGGGTCAGGTTGCGCGGGTGGTCGGGGTCGAGGCCCTGGCTGGTGGCCAGCAGCACGGCGACACGCTGGGCCACGACGAGGTCGGCCATCGGGTCGAGCGGAGCCCGGCCGCCGCACCAGCTGCCCAGCGCGGCGTAGCCACCGTTGTAGCGGCTGTGCACGAACGCGGCGCCGGTCGCCTCCACGTCGTCGGCCAGGCCGGCCGGGATCTCGCCGAACGCCCAGACCACCCGGCCGGGGCCGGCGATCGAGATGGGTCCGTGCCGGTAGTCCATCGCCGGGTACGCCTCGGCCCACCACGCCGCGGCCTCGCGGCACTTGAGGGCGGCCTCCTCGGCGAGCCCGATCGTCCAGCCGCGGCCGAGGAAGGTGATCTGCTGGGCCAGCGCGGGGTGCACGGGCAGCGGCAGGCGGACGGCGACCTCGGCGTCGGCGGCGATCGGCTCGATGTCGACGCCCAGGTGAGCCCGGAGCATCGCCAGGGTGCTGGTGGCGAACCGGGTCTGCACGACGGACAGCTCGTCGGCGAAGTCCAGGATCACCGCGTCCTTGGCCACCGCGGCGGCCGGCTCGGCGCCGTCGGCGGTGATCACCGTGGTCGGCGTCCGGCCGTCCAGCGCGTCCAGCAGCTCGATGACCTCGGTGGTCGTGCCGGAACGGGTGATCGCGACGACCCGGTCGTAGCTGCGGCCGAGCGGGAACTCGGAGGCCTGGAAGGCGTCGGTCTCGCCGAGGGCCGACTGCTCGCGGAGGGCGGCGTAGGCCTTCGCCATGAACCAGGAGGTGCCGCAACCCACGACCGCGACGCGCTCGCCCTTGCCGGGCAGGCCGGGCGAGTCGGCGAGTTTGGCGGCCTGCAGCCAGCAGTCGGGCTGGCTGGCGATCTCCACCTTGACGTGACTCATGGCAGTTTTCCCTACAATCGCCTGCGCAGATGCGCTCGGTTCACCGGTATTTCGAGCGTCATTCTGCGTGGAAGGTCTGCGCATCCGCAACCACCGGAGCGTGTTCGAGCAGGCACGCTCTTTGCTTCGTGAGGTTTCGCGCACTAATGTGCACACTCTTATCACGAAACGTGCAGCAGGGAGCTCGGGTGGACCGGTACGCGCGGTGGAATGCCCTGCTCGAGTTACTGGCCGAGAGCGGCCGGGTCAGCGTCGAGGACGCCGCCGGCCGGCTCGACGTCTCGCAGGCCACCATCCGCCGCGACTTCGACCAGCTCGCGCAACAGCAGATGATCACCCGGACCCGGGGCGGCGCGGTCGCCAACGGTGTCTCCTACGACCTGCCGCTGCGCTACAAGAGCGCCAAGCACTCGGCCGAGAAGCAGCGCATCGGCGAGGCGGCGGCCAACCTGGTGGTGCCGGGCACCGTGGTCGGGCTCAACGGCGGCACCACGATGACCGAGGTGGCCCGGGCCCTGGCGGTCCGCCCCGACCTCAACACCAGCGGCGACGGCGCCCAGCTGACCGTGGTCACCAACGCGCTGAACATCGCCAACGAGCTGCTGGTCCGTTCCCGGATGAAAATCGTGGTGGCCGGCGGCGTGGTCCGCCCGCAGTCCTTCGAGCTCGTCGGCCCGCTGGGCGGGGCGCTGCTCAAGGAGGTCACCCTCGACATCGTGCTGCTCGGCGTGGACGCGCTCGACGTCGAGCTCGGTGCGGCGGCCCACCACGAGGGCGAGGCGGCGATGAACAGCCTGATGGTCGCCCGGGCCAAACGGGTCGTGGTGATCGCCGACTCGTCCAAGCTCGGCGGCCACGCCTTCGCCCGGATCTGCCCGATCAGCAAGGTCGAGACGCTGGTCACCGACTCCGGGGCGCCGGAGGAGCTGCTGGCCGGCTTCCGCGACGCGGGCGTCCAGGTCGTCTGCGCCTGAGCCCGCCTACTCGCCGATCTCGCTGACCTCGGCGAACGGTTTGTTGATGTTCCAGGCCACGTGGATGATGAAGCTGTGGTTGACCTCGTTGAAGTAGACCGCGAGGTTGTCCGGGCTGTTCTGCACCGTCGCCACCGAGAAGCCGTCGCTGGGCGTCGCGGTGACCACCTTGACGTTGTCCTCGGTCACCCGGATCACCGCCGAGCCGCCCTCGACCCGGAACGAGCGCACGTACGACTTGCTGCCGTCACCGTCCGTGGTCACCGTCCAGCCGTCCTCGGTCGTGGTGGTGCTCTCGGCGGGAGTGGTGGTGGTCGTCGTCCGCGCCGGGGACGGCGTGGCCGAGGTGCGCGCCGGCTCTGAGGTCGGCCGCCGCGTCTTGGTCGTCGTGGCGGCGGGCTCCGGCTCGGGCTCCGCGGTGGGGGACGGGCTGGGCGGCGGCAGCGGCGAGGGCCCGGCCTGCCCGGAGTCGCGCAGCTGATCCACCGAGACGAGCGAGCTCTCGTCCGGCGTGGCGGTGCGCAGCACCGGCAGCATGGCCACCGACGCCAGCGCCACGCTGGTGACGGTCGCGGCACACCAGCCGAGCACGGGAGCCAGGGGAGATCGCACGCGACCATGATCCCACTTGGTTCTAGGGTGTCGCCATGGCGCTGATTCTGCTGGTCGAGGACGATCGCTACATCACGGCCGCCCTGACCCGGGCGTTGTCCGACGCGGGACACGTGGTGCGGCCGGTCGGCCAGGCGACCGAGGCGCTCCGGATCCTCACCCAGGAACGGCCCGATCTGGTGATCCTCGACCTGGGCCTGCCCGACATCGACGGCACGGACGCCCTGCGGATGATGCGACAGGTCTCCGAGGTGCCGGTCATCGTGGCCACCGCCCGGCGCGCCGAGGCCGACATCATCACGCTGCTCAGCGCCGGCGCCGACGACTACGTGACCAAGCCGTTCTCCGGCGGGCACATCCTGGCCCGGATCGAGGCGGTGCTGCGGCGCACCCGGGCGGCGGCCGACACCACGCCCAATACCATCACCGTCGGTGAGCTGACGATCAGCCCGCGGCAGCGCAAGGCGTCGCTGCACGGCAAACCGCTGCAGCTGACCCGGCGGGAGTTCGACGTGCTCACGTACCTGGCCGAGCGGGTCGGGCAGGTGGTCAGCCGGCGGGAGCTGCTGACCGAGGTGTGGAACCAGTCGCGGATCGGCGAGGAGCAGACCATCGACGTGCACATCTCCTGGCTGCGCCGCAAGCTCGGCGAGACGGCCGCGGCCCCACGGTTCCTGCACACCGTGCGCGGGGTCGGCGTGATGATGGTCGAACCCCAGTGAGGTGGCAGCTGAACCGGCTGGCGCTGGCCATCACGTCGATGGTCGCGCTGGCGTTCCTCGTGCCGCTCATCTTCGCGACCCGGCAGATCGCCCACGACCGGGCCATCGGCGACGCCCGCCAGCAGGCCGCGGCCATGGTCGCCGCCCTCGCCGTGAACGCCGATCCCAAGCTGTTGACCAGCGCCGTCGCCAGCACGGTGGCCGGTAGCGCGGGCCGGCTCGCGGTGCACCTGCCCGGCATCGCCCCGGTCGGCACCACCCACGTGACCGGCACGGACGTCGCCTCGGCCACCTCCTACCGGCGGCCGGTGACCGCGCCGGCGGCCGGCGGCCTGGCCTACCTGCAACCCAGCGTGCTCAGCGACGGCCGTGCGGTGGTCATCGAGGTCTACGTTCCCGAGGAGGAGATGCGGCGCGGGGTGTGGCCGGCCTGGTTCGCCCTGGGTGGCCTGGCCATCGCCCTGGTGGCCGGCTCGACGCTGGTCGCCGACCGGCTCGGCAGCAGGCTGGTCCGGGCGACCCGGGACCTGGCCGGCTCCAGCCGCCGCCTCGGCGCCGGTGAGCTCACCGCCCGGGTCACCCCGTCCGGGCCGCCGGAGCTGCGGGACGCCGCCGTCGCCTTCAACACGATGGCCGGCGACCTGCGCCGGCTGCTGGACGCCGAACGCGAGCTCGCCGCCGACCTGTCGCACCGGCTCCGGACGCCGCTGACCGCGCTGCGCCTGGACGCCGAGGCCATGCCGCCCGGGCTCATCGCGGACCGGATGCGCCAGGCCTGCGACATGCTCGACGAGGAGCTCGAGGCAATCATCGCGGGGGCGCGGCTCGGCGTCGAGGCCCGCGGCGCCCAGCAGTCCGACCTGGTCGAGGTGCTCGCCGAGCGGCTGGCCTTCTGGTCGGCGCTGGCCGAGGACCAGGCGCGGCCCTGGCAGGTGGTGGGTGGTGATCATCCCGTACCGGTGCCGCTGCCCCGCAGCGAGCTGATCCTGGCCGTCGACGCCCTGCTCGGCAACGTCTTCGCGCACACCCCGGAGGGCGTGGCCTTCCGGGTCACCGTCTCCGAGGCGGGGCTGCTGGTGGACGACGCCGGACCGGGGATCAGTGATCCGGCCGCCGCGGTGCGACGCGGGGTCAGCGGGGCCGGCTCGTCCGGGCTGGGTCTGGACATCGTGCGCCGGGTCGCCGAGGCGGCCGGTGGGCGGCTGATGATCGAGCGCGGTCCGCTGGGCGGGGCCCGGATCGCGATGCTGCTGCCTGTACGGGAAGGAGAGCGGGCCGTGGCTGCCCCGCGCCCGGCGGGCCGTCGCCGGCGCGGCACTGCTTCATGATTGTTTCCGTTGCCTTTAAGGCTTCTTTATGGAAAGCCTCGTTACGTTTCCCGCTGTCCGAACCGCACGACACGTTGGGAGACCAAAACGATGCGCAGGTCCATCGCCTATCCACTGGTGGCACTCGGAGCACTCGGCTCGACACTGGTCGGTGCGGCGCCCGCCCTCGCGCACGGCTACGTCTCCGCCCCGCCCAGCCGCCAGGCCCTGTGCGCGTCCGGCGCGGTCGCCAACTGCGGGCAGATCCAGTTCGAGCCGCAGAGCGTCGAGGGTCCCAAGGGCCTGCGGTCCTGTGACGGCGGGGTGGCCGGCTTCTCGGTGCTCTCCGACGAGAGCCGCAACTGGCCGGCCAAGGCGGTCGGGTCCACGGTCACCTTCACCTGGGTCATGACGGCCCGGCACCGCACCAGCAACTGGGAATACTTCATCGGTGACAAGAAGGTCGCGACGGTCGACGGCGGCAACGCGCAGCCCGATGCCGTGGTCACCCACAACATCAACCTGAGCGCGTTCCCCGGCAAGCAGAAGGTGCTGGCGGTCTGGAACATCGGCGACACGGCGAACGCCTTCTACAGCTGCATCGACCTCAACGTGGGCGGCAGCGGCGGCTCCGGGGGTACGACGCCGCCCACCACCACGCCGACCACCAAGCCGACGACGGCGCCGACGACCGCCGCGCCGACCACAGCTCCGACTGCGGCTCCCACGGCCACCACCAAGGCTCCCGCCGTCCCGATCGCCGAGGACGGCAAGAAGTGGGCGCCGGGCGTCGCGTACCGCACCGGGGACAAAGTGACCTACGAGGGCAAGACGTACCAGTGCCGCCAGTCGCACTCGTCGATCCGCAGCTGGGAGCCGTCCATCTACACCCTCGCCCTCTGGCTGCCGCTGTGAAATTCCGCTACGCGACAGTCCTGATGGCGGGCGCCCTGCTGCTCGGCGCCTGCGGCACGGCCAAGGAAGCGCCGGTGACCGAGGTCGCGGCCCAGGCGGCGGTGCAGGCCGAGGGCGGCCACAACGCCACCGACGTGATGTACCTGCAGATGATGGTGGCGCACCACGAGCAGGGCCTGGAGATGGTCCGCCTGGCCGAGAAGCGCGCCGGGCGCACCGAGATCCGCACCCTGGCCAAGGCGATCGACGTGACCCAGGCCGACGAGGTCAAGCTGATGACCGGCTGGCTGGAACAGTGGTCGGCACCGACCAAGGTGGACCACGCGCCGAGCGCCCACGCCGACCACGGTGGCCTCCCGGCCACCGGCGACGAGGAGATCGCGGCTCTGAAGGACGCCAAGGGCACGGCCTTCGAGACGGCGTTCCTCAACCTGTTCGTCGCCCACCAGCACAACGCGGTGGAGATGGCCCAGCTGGAGACGACCAAGGGCAGCAACGCCGAGGCCAAGGCGTTCGCGGACCGGGTCAAGGCCTCCCGGGCCGACCAGATCAAGCAGATGCTCCAGCTCATGAACAGCTGAGGCACCGAGTACCAGCGGCGGTCCACCTGGCGGGGTGGGCCGCCGCTTCGCGTTCAGGAAGTGATGTCCTTGCGGGTGAAGCGGTAGAACGCCAGGGACCAGAAGATCGTCGCGTAGCAGACCGCCGAGATGGCCCCCTTCACCACGTCGTCCGTCTGCATCGGGGTCGACAGCAGGCCCAGCCAGGCGTCGCTGTAGTGGGTCGGCAGGAAGTCGCGGATCGAGCCCAGCGCCGTGATCTGGTCCAGGATGCCGGACAGGATCCAGAGCAGCACCGCACCGCCCACCGCGCCCAGGGCCGCGTCCGTCAGGACCGACAGCAGGAACGCCAGACCGGCCACCACCAGCAGGACCACCGCCAGATAGCCGAGGATCGCCAGCAGGCGCAGCACGCCCTCACCGGCCGGGATCTCCGCCGCCACCGTGCTGCCCAGCGGATGCCAGCCGTAGCGCAGGGTGCCGATCAGCAGGGCCGTGCCGGCCAGGGTCAGCAGGGCCAGCAGCGAGTAGCCCAGCGCCACGACCAGTTTCACCCCCAGCAGCCGGGCCCGGGGGACCGGGACGGCCAGCAGATAGCGCAGGCTGCCCCAGCTCGCCTCACTGGCCACCGTGTCGCCGCAGAACAGGGCGACCACCACGACCAGCAGGAAACCCGCCGACACGAAGATGCTGAACAGGGCGAAGTTCAGCCCGCCCGAGGTGGCCAGGTCGACCAGGCTGGCGAACGCCCCGCCGCCGTTGTCGTCGTCGCCGTCCCCGCCGAACTCGAACGCCAGCAGGATGATCACCGGCAGCAGGGCCATGAAGCCCAGCGCCAGCTGGGTCCGGCGGCGGGATGCCTGCCGGCGTACCTCGGCCAGCAACGGCATGGTGGCCGTTGCCCGGTAGCCCGTCGCAGCCGCGCTCATCGGTCTCCACTTCCTCGCGAGTTGTCGCCCACCAGGGCCAGGAACGCGTCCTCCAGGCGCCGCCGGGGCACCACCCGGTCCACCCCGACCCCGGCGCGCACCAGCGAGGCCACCACCTCGGTACGCGGCGTGCCGTTCATGTCCACGATCAGCCCGGAAGCCCCCTCCGGCGTCACCGACCGCACGTTCATCCCGGCCAGTACCTGCTCGGCGGCCGGTACGTCGGACACCTCCAGCTGCACCGACGGGCTCTCGCCGACGATGTCGTCGACCGGTCCCGCCGCGACGATCCGGCCCTTGTTCACCACCACCGCGTGCGTACAGGTCTGCTCCACCTCGGCGAGCAGGTGGCTGGAGACCAGCACCGCCCGGCCGTCGGTCGCGTAGCGCTTCAGGACCCGGCGCATCTCGGCGATCTGCGGCGGGTCGAGGCCGTCGGTGGGCTCGTCCAGCACCAGCAGCTCGGGCAGGCCCAGCATGGCCTGGGCGATGGCCAGCCGCTGCCGCATGCCGTGGCTGTAGTTCTTCGTCTTGCGGTGCACCGAGTCGCCGAGCCCGGCGATCTCCAGCGCCTCGTCGAAGCGGGCGTCCGCCGCCGGCCGGCCGGTCGCCTGCCAGTACGCGTGCAGGTTCTCCAGCCCGGTCAGGTGCGGCAGGAAGCCGGGGCCTTCGACCAGCGCGCCGACCCGGGACAGCACCGGTGAGCCGGGCTCGAGCCGGTGCCCGAAGACCAGGGCGTCGCCCTCGGTCGGCATGGTCAGGCCCATCAGCACCCGCAGCGTGGTGGTCTTGCCCGCGCCGTTGGGACCGAGCAGGCCGACGACCTGGCCACGCTCGACGGTGAAGTCGACCCGTTCGACGGCGACGAAACCGTCCCCGTACGCCTTGCGCAGGCCCCGCACGACCAGCGGCGTCTCGGCGTACTCGTCGACCGTCGGGGCCTCGTGGCGGCGCAGCCGGCGGCGGCGCACGACCAGGACCACGACGAGCCCGGCGATGATGACCGCGAGCACGCCCAGCAGCACGTACCGCCAGACGACCTGGGGGTTGGCGATCGGCGTGCCCACCGCCGTGGGCAGGCTGACCGCCGGCTCGACCGCGACGGTGTAGGTCGTTGGGTCCGGCGGCGTCAGGAACGCCTGGTCGGAGGTCGCCACGGTGACCCGGACGGTGTGCCCGGCGTCGATCCGGCGCACGATCGCGGGCAGCGTCACGGTGACCGGCTGGGCCGCGGTCACGTCGGTGGGCAGCCCGGTGAGCCGGACCGGGGCGATCAGGCCGCCGCTGAGGGTGGCGGTGCCGTTCGGGTCGACGTCGTAGAGCTTGACGAACAGCGTCGCCGAGCCGGTCGGGGAGGCCGCCCGCAGCCGCACAGTCGGCGCGCCGACCACTTCGATCGCGTCTGTGACCGGCGCCGAGTCGAACTCGGCGTGCTGGCCGGCGAGGTCACCGGCGACGCTGCCGAGCAGGGAGCTGAGCTGGCCGCCCACGCCGGGCAGGGAGGACAGTGCGCCCGGGTTGCCGTTCGGCGGGTTGGCGATCTGCTGGGCGTCGCCGCTGACGGTGACCTCGGTGCGGCCGGTGCCGGTCAGGCCGGGGTACGTCGGATCGGAGTACCCGTTGGTGACCAGCCCCCGGTCCAGCGCGCTGAAGCCGGCCACCCGGGAGTAGGTGAAGCTGTTCGCCGGGGTGGCGCCGTCCTTCTTCACGTAGTGGTCGAGCCACTGCGCGGTGAGGAACTTGGTGCGGTCCTGGTCGGTCTGCGGGCCGGAGCCGCCGTCGTGGCCGCCGGTGAACCAGGCCACCCGGACCGGGGTGCCCGTCGCCGCGATGCCCTTGGCGTTGGCGTCGGCCTCCGAGAGCGGGAACAGCGTGTCCACCGCGCCCTGGATGAGCAGCGTGGGCGCCTTGATCTTGTTGAGCACCGGGGCCGGGCTGGAGCGCTGGAGCAGCGCGGTCGTCGCGGCGTCCGGGATGCCGGTGGTGGCCATCTTCAGGTACGCCGCGCAGACGTCCGCGGCGAAGCGGCCGCAGGCGGGGTTCGCCACCGGGGCCGGCGGAACTTCCCCGGCGCCACCGGCCAGGGGCGAGCCGCCGCCGGCGCCCAGGGGTCCCGAGCCGCTGCCGAAGAAGAGGCCGGCCCAGTTCTTCTTGAAGACGCCGGGGGCGGTGACCCCGGTCGCGGACTGCGGGAAGAACGCCTTGCCGAGGTCGTTCCAGGTGATCAGCGGCACGATCGCGTCGACCCGGGGGTCCTGGGCGGCGAGCAGCAGGGCCAGCGCGCCGCCGTACGAGCCGCCGACCACGCCGACCCGGGGGTCCCCGGCGGCGTCCGTCCGCACCCGCGGCTGGGCGGCGAGCCAGTCCAGCAGCCGCTGCGCGTCCTTGACCTCGTAGTCCGGGCTGTCCAGGTGGATCTCGCCGCCGCTGCGCCCGAAGCCGCGGGCGGTCCAGGTCAGGACGGCGTACCCGCGGTCGGCCAGGGACTCGGCGTCGTCGCTGACGGACTCCTTGCTGCCGCCGAAACCGTGGCCGAGCAGCACCGCCGGCACGTCGTCGTCTCCGGACGGCAGGTAGAGCCGGGTGTCCAGGTCGATCGGCTCGGTGCCGGACGGTCCGGAGAGCACGGTCAGCCGCTGGTCCACCGCCGTCCAGGAGTGGCGCTCGGGCAGCGCGGCCCAGCCGATGAGGGCGGCGATCAGGACGAGGGCCACCGATCCGGCCACCACCCGCCGCCGTGTCACTCGGGGCAGGGCACGGCGGAGCCGAGTCGTGAGGGCAGACATGCGGCCCACGCTAGCCGCGGGCCGCTGAGCGGGAGCTGTGAACGTGCCTAGCAGCCCTGCTTGTCGGTGTAGAAGAACTGCACGGCCGGACCCGCGCCGGCGTCGATCGCGGTCACCTTGTCGTCCTTGATCCGGAACAGCAGGGCGTTGCCGCCGTCGACCGCGTACCAGGCGCTGGCGCCGACCCAGTCGTCGAGCTGCTTGCCGCCGGGGTACATGCCCTTGAGGTTCGCGTAGCCGGTGCCGACCTTGGCGCCCTTCGGAGTGGCCACCTTCGGGCTGGTCACGGTGAGACGCTGGAGCTTGCCGCCGGCGAACGCCAGGGCCGGTGTGTGGTACTCGCTGAGGCCCTTGGCCGTCGTACAGGTGTCCTTGGTCTTGGTGACCTTGCCCACCAGGTCGGCCGACTTCAGCTCGCCCTGCTGGACGCCGACCTGGTACGGGCCGATCCCGGCGGCGGTCAGCACGTCGGGGGAGACCGCGGGCTTGCCGGCCGGACCCTGCGCGGCCCCACCGCCTTTCTTCGGCGGCTTCGCGGGGGACGTGCCCTCGGTGGGTGGCGTGCCCGGAGCGGCCGAGGAACCCGGTGCGGCCGAGGCGCCCGGACCACCCAGCCCGCCGTCGGCGGACGGTCCCGCGGAGGCGCCCGGTGCCTGTGCGGCGGGCGCCTTGTCGTCGGAGTCGTCACCGCAGCCGGCGACCCCCAGCAGGGTCAGCGTGACAACGGCCAAAGTGGCGTGACGAAGCCTCATCGCGGTGGTGCCTCCCCGGGCGGCGTACGGCGGCTAGCGTGTCAACCTAGTCCCCTCGTCCAAACGGAGGCCTCCCCGGTGCCAGACGACCTCACGCTGACCGTGACCCAGCGGACGGCGGCCCTCGACGCGCGGCGCGGCATCGTCCGCCTGCACCCCGAGGTGATGGCCGCGCTCGCCATCAATCCGGGCGATCCGCTGCGCCTGGCCGGCCGGCGGACCACCGCGGGTCTCGCCGCGCGGGCCGAGCCGACAGCGAGCCGGGCCCTGCTCTACGCCGACGATCTGATCATCGGCAACCTGGGACTGCGCGACGGCGGCCAGGTGACCGTGACGCCCGTGCCGGTCGTCCAGGCGCGGCGGGTCACGTTGACCGGCCCGGCCGAGATCGTCGCGGTGGTGTCGCCGGAGATGCTGCGCCTGGCCCTGCTGGGCAAGGTGGTCACCGCGGGCGACAACGTCTCGCTGCTGCCGCAGGACGTGCTGCTGGACGCGGGCAACCGGTCGTTGGTCGAGGCCGCTCGGCGCAGCCTGGCCAACCGGGTCGGCTACGCCTGGACCAGCACGCTGCTCACGGTGGTCGCGGTCGAGGACGCCGATGCCGTGCTGGTCACGATGGACACGGTGGTGGGCTGGCAGGACGGGGAGTTTTCCACCGTACGGGACCAGCCCGCACCGACATCGGCAGCGACCCGGCAGCCCGCCTCCACCGATCCGGAGACGCCCCCGCCCAGCCTGGACGACCTGCCCGGGCTGCGCACCCAGGCCCAGGAGCTGATCGAGCTGCTCGATCTCGGCTTCCACCACGGCGAGGTGCTCGGCCGGCTGGGCACCACGGTGTCGCTCGGTGTGCTGGTGACGGGTCCGGCCGGTTCGGGCAAGTCGGCGCTGGTGCACGCGGTCGCCGCGACCGTCGGCGCGACCGTGCTGGCGGTCTGGGGTCCGGAGCTGGCGGCGCTGACCAACGACTCCGCCGCGGCCCGGCTGCGCGAGCTGGCCCGGGACGCCCGAGCGGGCGGTCCGACGGTGTTGCTGATCGCCGACGTCGAGGCGCTCGCGCCGCGCGACGAGCCGGGCCCGCTGGCCACGGTGTTCCGGCAGGTGCTGGGTGAGCTGCTGCGTTCCGGGGGCGCGGTGGTGTGCACGACGAGCCGTCCGGAGGCGGTGGACCCCGGGCTGCGGGCGCCGGATCTGCTGGCCGTGCAGCTGGCGGTGCCGTTGCCGGACGCGGCGATGCGGCGCGAGCAGCTGCGGGTGCTGACCCGGGGCATGCCGCTGGCCGAGGACGTGCGGCTGGACGACATCGCCGGGCGTACCCCCGGCTTCGTCGCGGCCGACCTGGGTGCGCTGGCCCGCGAGGCCGGGGTACGCGCCGCGCTGCGTCAGAAGGAGGCCGAATCTCCCACCGTGACCATGACCGACTTCGAGGGCGCGCTGGACGTGGTCCGGCCGACCTCGATGGCCGAGTCGACGCTGGAGGTCGCCCAGGTCACGCTGGACGACGTCGGTGACATGGCCGAGGTGAAGCAGACCCTGACCGAGTCGGTGCTGTGGCCGCTGACCTATCCCGACACGTTCGCCCGGCTCGGGGTGCAGCCGCCGCGCGGTGTCCTGCTGTACGGCCCGCCCGGCTGCGGCAAGACGTACCTGGTCAAGGCGATCGCCGGCACCGGCAAGGCCAACGTGCTGTCGGTCAAGGGCGCCGAGCTGCTCAACAAGTGGGTCGGCGAGAGCGAGCGCGCGGTCCGGGAGCTCTTCCGCCGGGCCCGGGAGGCCGCGCCGACCCTGGTCTTCCTGGACGAGGTGGACGCGCTGGCGCCGACCCGCGGCCAGTCCACCGACGGCGGCACGACCGACCGGGTCGTGGCCGCGCTGCTGACCGAGCTGGACGGGGTGGAGTCGCTGCGCAACGTGGTGGTGATCGGCGCGACCAACCGGCCCGACCTGATCGACCCGGCGCTGCTGCGGCCGGGCCGGCTGGAACGGCTGGTCTTCGTGCCGCCGCCGGACGGCGAGGCGCGGGCGGCCATCCTGCGGGCCTCGGCCAAGTCCGTGCCGTTGGACAGCGCTGTCGACCTGGACGAGCTGGGCGCCGAGCTGGAGGGCTTCTCCGCCGCGGACTGTGCCGCGCTGATCCGTGAGGCGGCGCTGTCGGCGATGCGGGAGTCGCTGGACGCCTCGACGGTCACCGCCGAGCACGTGGCGACCGCTCGCAAGCGGGTGCGGGCCTCGCTGGATCCGGTGCAGGTCGCGTGGCTGGAGGCCTACGCCTCCACGCACGCTCCGGGCTAACGGCGGCGGGTGCGGGCCCGGGTCGAGCGCAGCCGGCGCAACCGGCCGATCAGGACCGGGTCGTGGGCCAGCGCCGCCGGGTTGTCCAGCAGGCCGTTGAGCAGCTGGTAGTAGCGCGTCGAGGAAAGGCCGAAGGCGTCGCGGATGGCCTGCTCCTTGGCGCCGGCATGCTTCCACCACTTGCTCTCGAACGCGAGGATCTGCACCTCGCGCTCGGTGAGGGCGGGCGCTTCGGCCGGTTCGGCCGGGGTCTCCTCGCGGGGCGCGGGGACGTGCTGCTGGTTGAGAGAGGCGTCGGGCTGCATGGCGCTCCTGGGCGGTGGGAGAGCACGCACAGATGTACGAAGGGGATCGTCAGCATAGTGGCAGCCGGCGATCCCTGCCGTCCGTGAGTGCCGATGCAGCCGAAGCTACCTTAAGTAATGTCCCGACTACGCATGGTCCACATGGCTGCCCCCACAACGAGGAGCACCACCGCCGCCAGCACCCCGCCGGCCATCGGCCAGGTGATGGTGACCGTGGCCGGCTCGCACCCGGAGGTGCTGGAGTAGTCGCACGAGTCCCAGTCGGTGGCCACGGCCGACTTGTCCATCCAGGCCTGGGTCCACACCGGCACCAGGTACGCCTCCACGAACGGCACCTTGGCCAGCGTCAGCACGGTGCCGAGGCCGAACTGGAAGACGATGATCGCCCCGATCGCCGCGCCCAGCGCCATCGCCGTGTGCCGGCCCAGCGACGCGAGACCGAAGCCCACCGCACCCGCCGCCAGCACCAGCACCAGCCCGCGCAGCTCCATGAGCAGGATGGACTGCCAGGCGCCCGAGGTCATCCCGGCCAGCGTGCCGCGCAGCTGTGCGGTCAGCACGAACAGCCCGGTCCACACCGCGGACACCACCACCGTGAACGCGGCCAGGCTCACCAGCAGCGCGCCGAGTTTGGTGCCCAGCACCTGGAGCCGGCGCGGCCGCCACAGCAGCAGGTTCATCATGCCGCCGCTGCTCCACTCGGCGCCCACATAGGTCGCGCCGATGACGAACGCCGTCACCGCCAGCAGCGCGGCGAGCGCGGTCACCAGGAAACCGAACTGCTCGCGGAAGTTGAACGTCGGGTCCATGTACCACTCGGCGCGGAAGTCCTCCCGGACCGGCTGGTAGATCTGGTCGCAGGGCGGATAGTTCTGCGCCGCCGGCGTGCCCTGGGCCGCTTGGCAGTCCGTCGTCTCCTTGGCCGCCTGTTGCACGGCCGACTGGTACTGGCTGTCGGCCTCGGCCTGCGCGGCGGCGAGCCGCTCGGGCGACGCCTTGTGGTTGGTGAAGAACATCCCGGCCACGATGGCGGCCAGCACCAGCAGCGTGCCGAGCACGAAGAACCGGGTGAAGCGGCGCTTGGTCAGCCGGCGGGTCTCCGCCGTGTAGAGGCTCACTGTCCCCACCCGCCGTTGACTGCCGGGGTGGCCGCGGACTCGTCGACCTGGCGATGCTCGCCCTCGACCGGCGCGGTGCCGGTGAGCTCCAGGAAGACGCTCTCCAGGTCGACCGCGACCGGGGCCAGCTCGCTGACGTAGACGCCGCGGGCGGCCAGCGTCCGGGTGATGGCCCCGGGCTGCGCGATGCCGCTGACCATCAGGTGGTCCGGCTCGACGACGACCTGGGCGCCGATCTCACGCAGCGCCCCGGCCGCGCCGGTCAGGTCGGCGATCGACTCGACGCGGACCCGTACCGAGGAGGTGGCGTGCTGGGCCAGCACGTCGGCGACGCCACCGGCCGCCACCCGGCGCCCGGCCGAGATGATCGTGACGGAGTCGCAGATGAGCTGGATCTCGCCGAGGATGTGGCTGGACAGCACCACGGTCATCCCCGACTCGGCCAGGTTGCGCATCAGCGTGCGCATCTCCCGGATGCCGCCCGGGTCCAGGCCGTTGGCCGGCTCGTCCAGGATCAGCAGTTGCGGGTTCTTGAGCAGGGCGGACGCGACCGCGAGGCGCTGTTTCATGCCCAGCGAGTAGGTCTTGACCCGGTCGGTGGCCCGGTCGCGCAGCCCGACCAGCTCCAGCACCTCGTGGACCCGCATCCGCTCGACGCCGCCGGCGTCGGCGAGCAGGGACAGGGTGTCGCGGGCGGAGAAGTTGCCGAAGAACTGCGGGCTCTCCACGATGGCGCCGACCAGGCCGGCGACCTCGGGCAGGGCCTGTGGCACCTCCCGGCCGAGCAGGGCCATCCGGCCGCCGTTGGGCCGGATCAGGCCGAGCAGCGTACGCAGCGTGGTGGTCTTGCCGGAGCCGTTGGGCCCCAGGAAGCCGTGCACCTGACCGGCCTCGACGACCATGTCGAAGCCGTCCAGCGCCCTGCGCACCCCCTTGCGGCTGCGATAGGTCTTGCGCAGGCCCTGTATCTCGAGGACAGCATTCACGCCGTCACCCTATTCACTCTCCGCCACCGTTCCCTGAGAAACGGGCCGTGACCCCGCCCGGGGGCCCAGGGGCGGGGTCACGGCCGATCCGGAGAGAGCTCAGGCGCGGCCGCTGCCGGCCGTCACCGAGGCGATCTGGGTGCCGGAGAGCGTGCCGCCCAGATAGAGGCCGCCGCCCGCGTCGGTGCCGGAGACCGAGCCGCCCGTGTAGATCCGGTACGACGTGCCGCGGGTCAGCGAGCTCAGGTCGAAGAGCACCCCCTTGAGCACCCGGGTGCTGCGGAACGAGGCCAGTTGGGTGCCGGACGCGGTGGCCAGGTGCACGATCGTGCCCGCCGGCTGGTTGGCGCTGAACGAGTACGCCACCCACGCCTGACCACCGGACGGCAGTGCGCTGGTCGACGCGGTCAGGCCGGTGGCCAGGATGGAGCCGCCGGTCATGGTCAGCGCGCCGTTGGAGTCCAGGCCACCCTCGCCGCCGCCGCGGGTGGGCGAGCCGTTGGCGATCACCGTGCCGCCGGAGATGGCCAGGATGCCGTTGGAGTCGAGACCGTCCGTGCCGCCGCTGACCGTCACCGTGCCGCCGGTGACCTTGATGAAGGCGTTGGGCGCGACCTGCATCTCGTTCACGCCCTCCTCGGCGGCGTTCACCGCGTCGTCGGTCGCGGTCACGGTCACGGTGCCGCCGGCGAGCGTGGTCTGCATGGCCTCCAGACCCTCGTACGACCTGGTCACGGTCACGCTGCCGGCGGAGACGGTCAGGGCGGTGTCGGCGTGCACCGCGTCGTCGCCGCTGGCCACGGTCAGCGTGCCGCCGTCGACGGTGATCAGGTTGTTGGAGTTGATCCCGTCGTCGGACGCGTTCAGGTTGAGCTGGCCGTCGCTGACGACCACGCTGACGTCGGCCTTGACGGCCTTGGTCGAGGCCGTGCCCGGGGCCGTGGTGCTGCCGCCGCCGGTCGTCGCGGTCAGGCTGCCGCCCGCGACGATGACGTCGGTGGTCGCGCTGACGCCGTCACCGGCGGGTGCGGTGAGGGTACGGGCGCCGCCGGCCAGGTGGACGTACCCCTCGGTGGCGTCGGTCGTCTCGTCGGACTTGATCGCGTCGCCACTCGCCGTGACCCCCAGGGTGCCGCCGGTGTGCACGACGTAGTCCTGACCCCGGACGCCGTCGTCCTTGGCCGTGACGGTGATCGCGCCCGAGTCGATGACCAGGCCGTCGTCGCTGGCGATGCCGTCGGCGGCGTTACCGGTGACGATCAGCGCCCCGGCGCCGGTGATGGTCAGATCGGCCGCGCTGGACAGGGCGGCGCTCGGATTCACCGCGGTCGTGTACGTCGCCGGGTCGGTGAGCCGGTTGGTGGTCCCGTCGGCCAGCACCACCATGACCTCGTCGGCGGCGACCACCGACAGCGGCGCGGTGCCCGAGTTGGCCACGGTGACGCCGTTGAGGATCAGCCGCACCAGGCCGGCGCCGGTGCTGTTGACCACGATCTGCCCGTTCGTGAGCGAACCGGTGAAGCGGTAGGTGCCGGCGGCGGTGACCGTGACAGTGCTGCCGCTGATCGAGACGCCGCTGCTGGTGGACGTGGCGCCGGAGCCGGTCAGGGCCACCGCGGCGACGGCCGACTCGCTCCAGACGTGGTCGGCCGGGTCGTCGTGGTCGGGGGCGTTGGCGGCCAGCGCCTGCGCCGCGGCAGGGCCCGCGGCGAGCACGACCGGGTCGGCGGCCCGGGCGGCGGTGCCCGGTACGAGGGCCAGGGCGCCGGCGAGCGCGGCGGTCAGGACGGGGGAACGGTGCATGTCTCGGTCCTTCGGTCGGCGGCCGGCGCGGGGCCGGCCGGGGCAGCGGGGTGGAAGTGCCGGCGCAGCAGCCGGCGCCACGGGGCGGAGGGCAGCTCGGGGCGCAGAGCGGCCAGGCCGGTGGCGTACTTGGAGATGGACGCCGGGCGGTGACCCCGGGCCCACAGCAGGCGGTCGACCTCGGAGGCCGCCGCCCGGGTCTTGGTCTCGACCACGGCGATGCCCGGCAGGCTCAGGTCCGGCGCGCTGCGGCCCGGCTTGGTCCAGGACAGGTCGATGTCGATGGTCACCCGGCTCTGCGAGGCCGGGAGATACAGAGTGCTGCGCAGATAGTGGGTGGCCAGCGCCGGTGCGAAGACCAGGCCGCTGACGTCCAGGTCCTCCAGCACGGCGTCGACGAACCAGCGGCCGGGTCCGAGGTCATCGTGGTGCTGCCGCTCGTACGCCAGGCGGGTCTTGACCGTGCCGCCGCGTACCCCCTCGGTCTTGACCTCCAGCAGGCACGTGCCGGAGTCGAGGTAGGTCCGCGTGCGGAGCTTGAACCGGCGGCGCCGGCGCAGCGCGGTGAGCCGGAAGCAGACCAGGTCCGCGGTGTCGAAATAGACCGAGGCGTAGCGGAACAGCCGGATGCCGTCGATGTCCAGGATCCGGGTGTCGCGGCCCAGCGCGGGCAGCAGCGTGGCCAGCTCGCCCAGTGGCAGGACGTACTTGCGGTCCCGCCTGACCTGCAGCTCGGCCTGCGCGGTGAGCTCGGCCAGCCCGATCGGGCCGAGGCCGGCCAGGCCCTCCAGCCGCGGCGGCGCGGCCGGTGCGGCGGTCACGGGCGGGCTCCGGCCGCCGCGGCCACGCGGGTGCCGGCCACCGAGCGGGCCCGCCGCGAGTACCGGACCTCGACCACCGTGGTCTCGTTGACCAGGTCGACCCGCTCGACGGAGACCGCGTGCACCCGGGCGCCGAGCACCTGTTCCAGCTGGGCCACCAGGGCCACCTCGTCGGTGACCGCCGAGTCGAGGACCAGCACCTGCCGCCGGTAGCTGCGGAACAGCCGGGGATGGTCGCCCAGGAACATCACCACGAGGATGAGCGCCATGAGGGCCGGCGCCAGCCACACCGCACCGCCGCCCAGCGGGCCGATGATGCCCAGCGCCAGCGCGGAGAAGTAGTAGGCCACCTCGTGCTGGTCCAGCTCGGTGGAGCGCAGCCGGATGATCGAGAGCACGCCGAAGAGCCCGAGACCCAGACCGGCCCCGACGGTGCCCGAGCTGAGCGAGCCGGCCACGGCCAGCACGCCGACGTTGACGCCGAGGTACGCGACGACGAGGTCACGGCGGCGGTGCCGGGGGAAGTAGAGCCCGAAGACGAGCACGGACACCGCGACGAGATCGATCCCGTACAGCACAGAGGTCCTCCATCCGGCCAACAAATCCATAACTTTCAATGAACAGTAGGGCCGGAGTGCGCGTTCCAACCTCAGAGATTGCTGTGAATCAATCGACCAACATCGATCAATGGGCGGCGTACCCGGGAGCTGAAGCTCACACCTCGGGATGCTTGGCAGCGCTTTGGCCGCCCACGCCGTAAGGTGTGGGACACAACTGAATACCTCATCCAGAGGGGCTGAGGGAACGGCCCGATGACGCCCCGGCAACCACCACACATGTCTCGATGGCGAGGCCCAGCGTGTGGCAGGTGCTAATTCCGTCCCCACGCGCGTCCACCGACGCCGGGGGAAAGATGAGAAGGAGCCTCATTGTGACGTCCACCGTCGACGCCCCCCGCCAGTCCACCAGCCCCGCCCGTGCCCTCGTGTGCCGTGGTTGCGGCGCCGAGTTCCCGCTGGCCGCGCAGCACGCCTGTTACGAGTGTTTCGGCCCCCTCGAGGTCGCGTACGACGCCGCCGCACTGGCCGCGGTCACCCGCGAGCAGATCGAAGCCGGCCCGCACAACATCTGGCGCTACGCCGCCCTGCTGCCCACCGGCCAGGACCCGGCCACCCGCGTCACCCTCGACCCCGGCCTGACCCCGCTGGTCAGCGCCGACGCGCTGGCCGCCGAGGTCGGCCTGCGGGCCCCGCTGTGGGTCAAGGACGACTCGGCCAACCCGACCCACTCCTTCAAGGACCGGGTCGTCTCGGTGGCCCTCACCGCCGCCCGCGAGCTGGGCTTCACCCGCTTCGCCTGCGCCTCCACCGGCAACCTGGCCAACTCCGTGGCCGCGCACGCCGCCCGGGCCGGGGTGCCCTCGATCGTGTTCATCCCGGGCGACCTGGAGCAGGGCAAGGTCATCACCACCGCGGTGTACGGCGGCGACCTGGTCGCCATCGACGGCTCCTACGACGACGTCAACCGGCTCTGCGGCGAGCTGGTCGAGACCGACGAGTTCGAGGACACCGCCTTCGTCAACGTGAACGTGCGCCCGTTCTACGCCGAGGGTTCGAAGACTCTGGGTTACGAAGTGGCCGAGCAGCTCGGCTGGCGGATCCCGGCCCAGGTGGTCGTGCCGATGGCCAGCGGCGAGCTGCTCACCAAGATCGACAAGGCGTTCACCGAGCTGGTCGAGATCGGCCTGGTCGAGGCCCCCGAGGGCGGCTGGACCGTCTTCGGCGCCCAGTCGGCCGGCTGCAACCCGATCGCCACCGCGCTGCACAACGGCACCGACCAGATCATCCCGGTCAAGCCGACCGGCATCGCCAAGTCGCTGAACATCGGTGACCCGGCCGCCGGCGCGTACGCCATCGAGGCCGTGACCCGCACCGGAGGCTGGATGGACTACGCCGACGACGACGAGATCCGCGACGCCATCCAGCTGCTCGCCCGCACCACCGGCGTGTTCGCCGAGACCGCCGGCGGCGTGACCGTGGCCGTGCTCAAGAAGCTGGTGGCCAGCGGCAAGCTCGACCCGGACAAGGAGACAGTGGTCTACAACACCGGCGAGGGCCTCAAGACCCTGGACGCCGTCGCGGGCCAGGTCGGACCCACCCACCGGATCAAGCCGTCGCTCCGCGGTGCCCGGGATGCCGGCCTGCTCGGGTGACACAGAGTAGTCAGCAGTCTGCCTAACGTCGAGAATTCCTACCCGCGAGGACTTGCGCGGGGATCGCCGGCTCGGCAGGATGCTCTACGCGGGAGGACGCGACGCCGTACGTGGCCCCACTTTCGAGCTTGGCGACAATCTCCTAGGGGCCCAACGACCCAGTGCCGGAGGCGCTGTGCGCGCGTCCTCCCGACCAAATCTCAGTCGCGGTCAGAGGGCCGGCGGCGCAGGCTGTCGGGATGCTGCGGATAGTTCCCCTCACCGACGAGCGGGCGGCCTACGTGATCGACCGGGCCGCCGCCGAAGCGGACGCCCCCGACATCCCGTTCAGCTCCTTCGAGACCTACCTCACCCGGCTGCGGCACCCGTGGCCGGGCAACGAGGCGGAGCAGTACCTCGCCGTTTACGACGGGACCCCGGCCGGCCACCTCGAGCTGTACCTGCCGCAGCTCGACAACCTGGCCAACGTCCTCGTCGAGCTCTTCGTCCACCCGGACCACCGCCGCCGGGGCACCGGCCGGGCCCTGCTCTCCTTCGCCACGCGGCGCACGACGGAGCTCGGCCGACGGCACCTGATCAGCGAGGCCGTGGACGCCGACGCCTTCGCGCGAGCCGCGGGCGCGATCCCGGCTCTGGTGGAGATCCGCAGCCGGCTGGACCTCACGGGCCCGTTGCCCGACGACAGCCCCGCGGCGGCCGGCTACCGGCTCGTCCGATGGACGGACGAGGCGCCCGAGGAACTGCTGGACGACATCGGCTACCTGGACAGCCGGCTCAACGAGGACGCGCCCACCGGTGAACTGGCCGTGGAGTCCGAGAAGGTGGACGCCGCCCGGGTCCGTGCGGCCGAGGAGACGCTGCGCATCCGGAGGCGTACGACATTCCACACCGGCGCCGTGCACGAGGAGAGCGGGCGGCTCGTCGCCTGGACGATGATCGCGAGCGAGAACGACACCGACTGGCACGCCTGGCAGAACATCACCATCGTCGACCCGGACCACCGCGGGCACGGCCTCGGGCTGACGATCAAGAACCACAACCTGCGGTACGCGCGGACGGCCCGCCCCGGCCTGCGGGCGATCGACACCTCCAACGCCGAGGAGAACGAGCACATGCTCCGGATCAACCGGGCGATGGGCTTCCGGCCGGTGGATCGCTGGACCCAGTGGCAGCTGACCGTCTGAACCGGCGCAACCCCGGCCGCAGCGGGGCCACCCGGTAACCGCCGTGCTCCAGGCCCGCGTGCCGCTCGAAGGCGTTACGCGTGCCATAGGTGCCGGTCATCGCCCACGAGTAGCCGCAGGACAGCCAGTACGCCGGCCAGAACAGCGGGCCCAGCACCGCGTACTGCCCGGCGTGCCGGCTCTCGTGGGCCAGCAGAGCGGCGCGGCTCTCGTCCAGCAGCCACTCGGCCGTACGCCGGGTGATGATCACCGAGCCGATGGTGAAGCAGGTCGCCGGGGGCGCCTTGCGGCAGTAGCCCTCCGCGATCAGGATGCCGCCGGGGCCGCGGCGCACCTTGGTGCCCGTCAGCGCGGCGATGCCCAGGCCGACCAGCGTGGTGCCGTTCACAGCCGTCAGCACAGTGCGGGCCAGAGGCCACCGCGCGCCCATCAGGCCCGCCGGCGCATCTGCAACTCCAGCAGACCGGGGACGACCGGGTGCGGCACCCGTACGCCGGTGTCCTCGAAGCCCAGGCGCTCGTACGCCCGTACCGCCCGGTCGTTGCCGACCACGACCTCGAGCATCAGCTCACCGCGGCCCATCGCCACCGACCACTCGGCCACCGCCTCGACCAGCTCGCGCAGCACGCCCCGGCCGCGCTGGGCCGGTGTGATGTAGACCGCGAAGACGACCGTCGCGCGCGGATCCTCCGGCAGCACCGTGCCGCCCGCGTGGCCGATCAGCCGGCCCCCGGGGTCGGCCACGAACTGGGCCAGCTGGCCGCCGGTCGACGCCTGGGCGATCCGGCGCCGGTAGTCGGCGTGCGGCCGGGCCGCGGCCTGGGCCAGGGTCTCCAGGAAGGCGAGCGGGCTGTCGGCCAGCATCTCCAGCCGCAGCGCACGCATCCGGCCCGCGTCCGCGGGAGTGACCCGGTGCACGGTCATGGTGGACGCGACAGTGCTGGTCATGATGCTCTGCCTACCTCGTCGCCCAGGTGGGGGCAAGTCGGACGCCGATATGCGACCGCCGCGGGCACCCGTGCGGGCGGTCCGTTCTGCTTGCACTCGCCCCAGCAGAGTGCTAAACAAGTGATTGGCACTCGCGCCATGTGAGTGCCAGCAGGTCGGGACGGTGGGGTCACGGCTACGGCACCGCCATCGGTGCCGGGGCACGGGACCGGTCGTCGCGGGCTATCCGGCTCGGCCTGAGGACGTCACATCGCCAGGTGGTGACGTCCGCATGGTTCTCAACGTGCGGAAAGCGGGCCGGACCGGCCCGGCGCCGCGAATGTCCAGGAGGACAAAGCCGTATGGCCAAGATCATCGCATTTGACGAGGAAGCTCGTCGCGGCCTCGAGAGTGGTATGAACCAGCTCGCCGACGCCGTCAAGGTGACGCTCGGCCCCAAGGGCCGCAACGTCGTGCTCGAGAAGAAGTGGGGCGCTCCCACCATCACCAACGATGGTGTGTCGATCGCCAAGGAGATCGAGCTCGAGGGCACCTTCGAGAAGATCGGCGCCGAGCTGGTCAAGGAGGTCGCCAAGAAGACCGACGACGTGGCCGGCGACGGCACGACGACGGCGACCGTGCTGGCCCAGGCGCTGGTCCGTGAGGGCCTTCGCAACGTGGCCGCCGGCGCGAACCCGATGGCGCTCAAGCGGGGCATCGAGGCCGCTGTCGCCTCTGTCTCCGACGAGCTGAGCAAGCTCGCCAAGGACGTGGAGACCAAGGAGCAGATCGCCTCCACCGCCTCCATCTCCGCCGGTGACTCCACGGTCGGCGAGATCATCGCCGAGGCCATGGACAAGGTCGGCAAGGAAGGCGTCATCACCGTCGAGGAGAGCAACACCTTCGGGCTCGAGCTGGAGCTCACCGAGGGCATGCGCTTCGACAAGGGCTACATCTCGGCGTACTTCATGACCGACGCCGAGCGCATGGAGGCCGTCTTCGACGACCCCTACATCCTCATCGCGAACAGCAAGATCTCCGCGGTCAAGGACCTGCTCCCCGTCCTCGAGAAGGTCATGCAGGGCGGCAAGCCGCTGATCATCATCGCCGAGGACGTCGAGGGCGAGGCCCTGGCCACCCTGGTCGTCAACAAGGTCCGTGGCACCTTCAAGTCCGTCGCCGTCAAGGCCCCGGGCTTCGGTGACCGCCGCAAGGCCATGCTGGACGACATCGCCATCCTCACCGGTGGCACGGTCATCAGCGAGGAAGTCGGCCTCAAGCTCGACGCCGCCGACCTGAGCCTGCTGGGCCAGGCCCGCAAGGTGGTCATCACCAAGGACGAGACGACCATCGTCGACGGTGCCGGCAACGCCGAGCAGATCCAGGGCCGGGTCAACCAGATCCGCGCCGAGATCGAGAAGTCGGACTCCGACTACGACCGCGAGAAGCTGCAGGAGCGCCTGGCCAAGCTGGCCGGCGGCGTTGCGGTCATCAAGGTCGGCGCGGCCACCGAGGTCGAGCTCAAGGAGCGCAAGCACCGCATCGAGGACGCCGTTCGCAACGCGAAGGCCGCCGTCGAAGAGGGCATCGTCGCCGGTGGTGGCGTCGCCCTGGTGCAGGCCGGCAAGACTGCGTTCGACAAGCTCGACCTGGTGGGCGACGAGGCCACCGGTGCGAACATCGTCAAGGTCGCGCTCGACGCCCCGCTGCGCCAGATCGCCGTCAACGCCGGCCTCGAGGGCGGCGTCGTGGCGGAGAAGGTGCGCAACCTGGAGCTGGGTCACGGCCTGAACGCCGCGACCGGCGAGTACGTCGACCTGCTGGCCGCGGGCATCATCGACCCGGCCAAGGTCACCCGCTCGGCGCTGCAGAACGCCGCGTCGATCGCTGCGCTGTTCCTCACGACTGAGGCGGTTGTGGCTGACAAGCCGGAGAAGAACCCGGCTCCGGCCGGTGCTCCGGGTGGCGGGGACATGGACTTCTAAGTCCTCTTTTGCAGGGGCGGGTCGCTTTCGGGCGGCCCGCCTTTTGCTGTTCGCATGGTGGGGCTCGGAGGCGGAGGATGACCCACGCAGCCCGTCAAGCTTGATATCTGCGTGGGTCATCCCCCGCCCCCAAGCCCGCTGTGGTCCGGCTCGCCGCTATGCGCGATCTTTGCGGCGCCGGGATGCTGGGCCTGCCCGGCCGGCTTACCGGGCCTCGGGTGATGTGCTCGGCTTGCCCTCGCTCGGTGAGGCTCTTCGCCCGGCTGCTGTGGTCCGTAGCTGAGGCCTTCGCCCTCGTGTGGTCTGCTTCGCGTGGCTTTCAACTTCGCCAGCCCCCTGCTTCGCGGGCCTTCCCTGGTAAGACCTCCGGTGTCGCGCGGCTGCTGGTTTGCACGACGGTCCGCCTTTGCACCCGTCCGCTTCGCGGGCCTCCCGCGTCGCGCGGCCTTTCACCTCATGCGGATGCCGGTCTACGCGACGGTTCACCTCGTCGGCCTTCCGCTGCGGGCTCTTCCGCATGCGGGCCTTCCGTCTCGCTGGACGTCTCGCCTCGCGTGGCTGCTTGTTCGCACCACAGCTCGCCTTGTGGGGCGTCCCGCCTTGTGCGGCGTCCCGCCTTGCGTGGCCTTCCAGCCTCTAGTGGCTTCCCGCCTTGCGCGTCTGCTTGTCTCTGCGACGGTTCGCCTCGGGCGGCTTTCCGCTTTGCGGGACCTTCCGCTTCGCGGGACCGTCCGCTTTGCGGGACCGTCCGCTTTGCGGGACCGTCCGCTTTGCGGGACCTTCCGCTTTGCGGGACCTTCCGCTTTGCGGGACCTTCCGCTTTGCGGCTTTCCGTCTCGGCGGACCTTCCGCCTCGTGCGGCTGCTTATCTGCACGACGGGCCGCCTTCTGCGGCCTTTGCCCTGCGTGGCCTGCCACCTTGCGTGGCCTGCCCCCTGCGTGGGCCTGCCCCCTGCGTGGGCCTGCCCCCTGCGTGGGCCTGCCCCCTGCGCGGGCCTGCCCCCTGCGCGGGCCTGCCCCCCTGCGCGGGCCTGCCCCCTGCGTGGACTGCCCCCTGCGCGGCCTGCCGCCTTGCGCGGCTGCTTGTCTATGCGGCGGTGCGGCTTGCGCTTTGCGGGGCTCTTCCGCTTGCGGCTTTCCGTCTCGCGGGACCTCTCGCCTCGCGTAGCTGCTTGTCTGCACGACAGGCCGCCTTGCGCGGCCTCTGCCTTGCGCGGCCTCTGCCTTGCGCGGCCTCTGCCTTGCGCGGCCTCTGCCTTGCGCAGCCTCCCCGGCTTGGGCGGCCTCCCCGGCTTGGGCGGCCTCCCCGGCTTGGGCGGCCTCCCCGGCTTGGGCGGCCTCTCCGGCTTGGGTGGCCTCTCCGGCTTGGGTGGCCTCTCCGGCTTGGGTGGCCTCCCCGCCTTGGGCGGCCTCCCCGCCTTGGGCGGCCTCCCCGCCTTGGGCGGCCTCCCCGCCTTGGGCGGCCTCCCCGCCTTGGGCGGCCTCCCCGCCTTGCGCGGCCTCCCCGGCCTGTGCGGCCTCCCGCCTTGCTCGGCCGGTTGTCTACGCGACAGTTCACCGCGCGCGGATTTCCGTTTTGCGGCCACTCCGCTGCGCCGCCCCGTCTCGCCAGATCACCCGCCCCGCGCGCCGCCATTCCGCTCAAGAGCCGCTTCGTTTGCGGGCGTGCACTTGCGGGGTTGGCCTGTGTGGGGGTGGCTGGGCTGGGCGGATGCGTCAGAGCTGTTTGCGGTAGAGGAGGAAGACGCGTTCTACTCGGGCGGCTACTGCTTTCGCGTAGAACGGGAGGGGACCGACCCAGCCGATTTGGGCTTGGTTGTGGCCGGCGGCCCGTTGGTCGGCGAGGCAGCGGCGGAGCAGCAGGGCGCCGATTCCGGATCCGCGGGCGGCCGGCGCCGTGCCCATCGGGCCGAACCAGGATGGGCGGGACGAGCCGTAGGCGGCGAAGCCCAGGATCGCGCCGTCCTTGGCCAGGGCCAGGTGGCAGCCGGCCTGGTCCCGCCCGACCGAGTGGGTGATCTCGCCGGCCCAGCCCTCGCCGAAGTTCGCCAGGGTGAAGCGGACCAGGGCCGGGACGTCCTCGGCACCCGCCCGGCGGATGGTGATGCCTTCACCGGCCAGTCGGGCCTCGTCCTCGGTCGTTGCGCCCGGGGCGGCTCCGGAGGCCTCTGTCATCAGGTCCACGGTCATGTTCCAGGCGGGCTGGTCCTGTTCGAAGCCGAAGGCCATCGCCGCGCAGATCGCCGGGGTGTAGCGCACGTCGATGCCGGGCCAGGCGTAGTACGGGGCGTTTCCCGCGATGACGACGTCGCCGGCGCCGAGGCCGGCCAGTGCGCCCTCGATCCGGGACACCAGTGCCCGGGCCACGCCGCGGCGGCGTTCCTCCGGGTCCACGGCGATCAGGTCGACGTGGCCGATCGAGCGGTCCCGGTGCGACACCGAGCCCAGCACCACCCCGATCACCCGGCCGCCGGTCACCGATACCGGCTCTCCGGACAGGGCCGCACCGGCCGCGGCGCTCGCGCCGGCTGAGCGCAGGGCGATGAAGCCGGTGATCCTGCGGGGAGTGGCCGACCAGCCGTCAGTGCCGGTGGTCTCGCGCAGGCGCAGCACGATCTCCGCGGCCTCGGCGGCGTCCTCGGGCAGGTCCAGGGCGCTCCGGCAGAGCGCCACCACGGCGGGTACGTCGTCGTCGGTCAGTTCGGAGATCCAGAACTCGCTGTCCACAACCGCCGAACCTACCCAACGACCGCCTCCCGCTCCGGCGTGGTCGGCTCGATCAGGTCCCGGCGCCCGCGTACGGGGGAGAACAGCAGCGCGAGCGGCGCAGCCACGGCGGCCACCGCGACGATCAGCAAGGTGGTCCGGGCGCCGAGCGGCCCGGCCAGCGCACCCGCCACCAGCCCGCCGACCGGGATGGCGCCCCAGGAGACGAACCGGACCGTCGCCATCACCCGGGACAGCAGCTCCGGCGGGCTGGCGATCTGCCGGTACGTGCGGGTCGTCACGCTGAAGACACACCCGGTGGCGGCGAAGACGAGCACGCCCGCGGTGAAGCCCAGGTACGCCACCCAGCCGGTGCCGGCGGGGATGACGAAGGCGGCAGCGGCCTCCACGAAGCCCAGAATGATCAGTCCCCGGGCGGTGCCGAGAGCGTTGGTGGCCCGGGTCGTCAGCGCTGCGCCGATCAGGGTGCCCACGCCGTCGACGGCGAGCAGCAGGCCGACGACCGCGACCGGGGCGTGCAGCTCGCGAACCAGGTACAGCGGGAAGAGCGCGAGGTAGGCGCCGTTGACGAAGTTCGACGCGGTGGCCGACCACATGGCCGGGCCCATCATCGGGTGCCTCGTCACGTACGCCCAGCCCTCGCGGATCATCGCGCCCATGGGGGTGGGCCGGTCCGGGCGGTGCCCCCGCCGGGCCGGCAGGGTGCGCAGCAGCGCCGCCGACACGAGATAGCTGATCGCGTCGATCAGCAGCGTCGGCACCGCGCCGAGGAACTGCACCGCGAGCCCGCCGAGCGACGGTCCGGCGAGCTGGGTGGTGGCGTGGGTGCCGGAGGTGAGGCTGTTGCGCGACTGCAACTGGTCGCGGCTGACGATCTCGGGCAGGAACGTGGTGTTGGCGACGAAGAAGACGACGTGGGCGAAGCTGAGGACCAGCGCGACGACGACCAGCTGAGCGACGGTGAGCACGCCCAGCCACCAGGCCACCGGGATGGAGGCCACGGCGAGCGCGCGGATCAGATCGGCCCCGACCTGGGTGCCGCGCAGCGGGAGGCGCTGCACGATGACCCCGGCGGGCAGCCCGATCACCAGCCAGGCGACATAACCGGCCGCGGCGATCAGGCCCATCTCGAACGGGGTCGCGTCGAGGACCGCGAGCGCGGTCAGCGGCAGGGCCACCCCGCCGACGGCCGAGCCCAGATCACTGCTGGTGCCGGCCGTCCACCAGCGCCAGAACACGCTCACGGTCCTCGCCCCCGTTCGAGTAAGTTCCATTCTGGAACGGACTATAGTGGAGGGCGTGCGCAGGGTCGAACTCGTTGATGCCGACTGCGGCATCGAGCAGGCCCTCGGCGTGCTCACGGACTGGTGGACGTTTCTGGTGGTCCGTGACATCGCGGGCGGCGTGACCAGATTCGAGGCGTTGCAGCGCTCGCTGGGAGTGAGCCGGCGGGCCCTGACCGAACGCCTCGCCGCGCTGGTGGAGCATGGAGTGCTGCGCCGGGAGCCGTATTCCGAGCACCCACCGCGCCACGATTACGTGCTCACGCCCAAGGGCGAGGGCCTGCTGCCGGTGCTGATCGCCCTTCAGGAGTGGGGTGATCGGTACGTGCTCGGCGACGGCTCGCTCACCGCGACGGCGGCGCCGACCTCGGCGGAGGCCCACCGCGTGCACGGCCTGATCGGCCGGCGGATCCCGGCACTGCGCCTGGAGACCTGGACGGTCCTCTACTTCTTCCCCGGCGCCTTCGCGCCGGACACCCCGGGCTATCCGCCGGGCTGGGGCGAGATTCCGGGCGCGGCGGGCTGCACCCTCGAGTCCATGACGTACGCGGCCAGAGCGGCCGACTTCACGGCGGCGGGGGCCGAGATCCGTGGCATCAGCACCCAGCGCCGGGACCAGCTGGAAGCCTTCGCCACCCACGCCAAGCTGCCGTTCCCGCTGCTGTCGGACCAGGACGTCAAGCTGGCCGCGAGCTTGCGCCTGCCTACGTTCCGGGCGGCTGGTGAGGACCGCTTCAAGCGCCTGACTCTGCTGGCCGACCCGACGGCGACGATCCGCACGGTCCAGTTCCCGATCACCGACCCGGCCGCCTCGGTCACCGAGATGCTGAGCGAGGTCCGGGCCCGCATTTGATCTTGCCAATCTCTTTTCACCCGCCGGGGGGACACCCGGCAGCGCTACCGTGGGGTTGTGCGCTCTCCTTCCGTCTCCCGCTATGCCGCCGGCCGGCTGTCGCCCATCCGCCGCACCGCCGACCTGCGGCGGTTGCGGGACGAGCAGTTCGATGTGCTGGTCATCGGCGGTGGGGTCACCGGCGCCGGCGCGGCCCTGGACGCTGCCTCGCGCGGCCTGAATGTCGCCCTCGTCGAGGCCCGTGACCTGGCCGCCGGCACCTCCAGCCGGTCCAGCAAGCTCATTCACGGCGGCCTGCGCTACCTCGAGCAGCTCGAGCTGCACCTGGTGCACGAGGCGCTCACCGAGCGGGGGCTGCTGACCAGCCGGCTCGCCCCGCACCTGGTGCGGCCCGTGCCGATCCTGGTGCCGCTGCCGGCCGCCTCGCCGCCGGCCCGGGTCTGGCAGCGGGCCTACTACGGCCTCGGGGTCGCGGCCTACGACGTCTTCGCGGGGATCTTCGGCAGCGGGCGCGGCATGCCCCTGCACCGGCACCTGACCCGCGACGGCGCCCGGCATCTCTTCCCGAGCCTGCGTGCCGACAAGATCACCGGGGCGATCCGGTACTACGACGGCCAGGTCGACGACGCCCGCCTGGTGGTCAACCTGGCCCGCACCGCCGCCAGCCTCGGCGCCGCCGTGGTCACCAGCGCCCGGGTCACCGGCTTCCTGCGCGAGGCGCGCGAGGTGGTCGGGGTCAAGGTGCGGGATCTGGAGTCGCCCGACTCGCCGGAGTTCGAGGTGCGGGCCCGCACCGTTGTCGCCGCCACCGGGGTGTGGAGCGACGACATGTCCCGGATGCTGCGCGATGTCGGCCTCCGGCCCGGTCTGCGGGTGCGCGCTTCCAAGGGCGTGCACCTGGTCGTGCCGCGGTCGGCCATCACCGGCGAGGCCGGGCTGATCCTGCGCACGCCGACCTCGGTGCTCTTCGTCATCCCGTGGGGCGGGCACTGGATCATCGGGACCACCGACACCGACTGGGAGCTGGACCGCTCGCACCCGGCCGCGTCCGCCCGGGACATCCGCTACCTGCTCGACCAGGTCAACACCGTGCTGGACCGGCCGCTCACCGCCGACGACATCGAGGGCGTCTACGCCGGGCTGCGGCCCCTGCTCTCCGGCGAGGCCGACTCCACCTCGAAGCTGTCCCGCGAGCATGCCGTGGTCGAGCCGATGCTGGGGCTGCTGCTCGTCGCCGGCGGCAAATACACCACGTACCGGGTCATGGCCGCCGACGTCATCGACCGGGCCGTGCGCCGGCTCGGCGGTTCGGCGCAGCCCTCGCGGACCGATCAGCTTCCGCTGCTCGGCGCCGACGGCTTCGCCGCCGCCTGGCGGGACCGGCTCGACATCGCCCGCCGGCACGGCGTCACCGCCGGGGTGATCGAGCACCTGCTGGAACGGTACGGCACCCTCACCGTCCACCTGCTGGCGATGATCGAGGCGGACCCGGCGCTGGCCACCCCGCTCGCCGGCGCCCCGGAATACCTCGCCGCCGAGGTCGCGTACGCGGCCCAGGCCGAGGGCGCCCTGCACCTCGACGACGTGCTCACCCGCCGCACCCGGATCTCGTTCGAGACCCCGCACCGCGGCGCCGACACCGCTGCCCACGCCGCCGCGGTGATGGGTGACGTGCTCGGCTGGGACGCCGCCGTGCGTTCCCGGGAGATCGAGCACTACCTGGCCCGGGTCGAGGCCGAGCGGCAGTCGCAGAAGATGCCTGACGACCTCACCGCCGACGCCGCCCGGCTCGGCGTGCCCGACGTGCGGGGTTACGCCGCCGACCGGGGCACCGACCTGCTCGAAGTGGAACTTTGATCCTCGTCGACGAGCCGCGCTGGCCGGCCCGCGGCCGGCTCTGGTCCCAGCTGGTCAGCGATGTCTCGTACGCGGAGTTGCACGCCTTCGCGGAGATGCTGGGCGCACCCCGGCGCGCGTTCGACCGGGACCACTACGACATCCCGGACTCCCGCTTCCCGATGGCGTTGTGGCTCGGCGCCACGCTGGTCCGCTCCCGGGAGCTCTCCGTCCGGCTGCGCGCGGCCGGTCTGCGCCGGCCCAAGCACCTCAACTCAGGTTCTTGAGCTCGGCTTCCAGGTTGGCCCGGGCCTTGTCCTCCCACGCCGACCGCAACGGTGCGTGCCGGTAGATCGACGGCAGCTCCAGCAGAGCCTTCAGCACCTGGGTCCGGCCGCCCCGGAAGGCGTCGTCCGGCACGTGCGCGTACTCCCGGCGGATCGCGGCCGTGTACGCCGCGTACGCGTCCGGGTCACTCGCCAGGATCGCCAGATCCGCGTCGCAGAGCAGCTCACCGTCGGGGTCGTCGTCCTGGGTGGCGTGCCCGGCAGTCAGCCCGACCAGCCGGGCCACCTCCGCCGCCACCTCGTCCGGCGCACCCAGCGTGGCCAGCAGCCCGGCCGCGAACTCGGCGCTGTCCCGCTCGTTGGCGTCACCGAGCGCCCGCGGATCGTAGACCGCGTCGTGCAGCCAGGCCGCGAGCCGCACCCGGTCCGCGCCCGGCGCCAGCTCCGCGTACCGGTCGATGACGTCGAGGACCGCGGTCAGGTGGGCCACGGTGTGGTACTGCCGCTGCGGCTCCGACCAGCGGGTCAGCAGATACTCACCGGCCGCGCCGAGATCCGCGTCGTCGGCGGTCGCCCCGGCGCCCCGGGCCGCGGCGACCCACCGCTGCACAAGATTTGTCACGACGGTCATCCTGACACGCCTGCGGTTAGGGTCTGCAGGCATGACCGACGTGGAAGCGCAGCGGGGGCTTACCGCGGTTCTCGCCGAGCTGCGCGGTCGCTCCCGGTCCGGGATCGGCGCCGGCTGGTCCCGGGTACGGGCCGGCTTCCCGCTCGCCGCACAGGCCGGGTTGGGTGCCGGCATCGCCTGGTTCATCGCGCACGACGTGATCGGCCGGCCCAGCCCGTTCTTCGCGCCGATCGCCGCCGTCATCACCCTCGCCTCGTCGGTCGGCCAGCGCGCCCGGCGCACCGTCGAACTGGTCGTCGGGGTGGCCATCGGCATCGGCATCGGCGACGGGATCATCCTGCTGATCGGCACCGGGCCGTGGCAGGTCGGCCTGGTGGTGGTCCTGGCGATCACGGCCGCGGCGGCCGTCGGCGGAGGTACGCCCCTGGTGGTGCAGTCCGCCTCGTCCGCGGTGCTGGTCGCGACGCTGACGACACCGAGCACCGGGCTGCCGTACACCCGCTTCTTCGACGCGCTCGTGGGCGGCGCGGTCGGCCTGGCCGTCATGACTGTCCTGCTGCCACTGAATCCGCTGACGGTGATCCGCCGGGCAGCGGACCCGGCGCTCTAGGCGCTCGCGGACGGCCTGCACGCGATCGCCGAAGGCCTCAAGGCCGGGGACGCCGGCGCGGTGGGCGGGGCCCTCGACCGGCTGCGCACCGCCGAGGCGAACTTCACCGGCTTCGACCAGGCCGCGACCGCGGCGAGCGAGAACGTGGCCTTCGCACCCGCCCGCTGGCGGGCCCGCGGCGCCCTGAGCCAGTACGTCGAGGGCGCGGACCACGTGACGTACGCGCTGCGCAACGTCCGCGTGCTGGCTCGGCGGGTGATGACAGCCCTCGGCGACGGCGAGCAGATCCCGGAATGCCTGCCGACCTCGATCACGCTGCTCGGCGACGCGGTGGACCTGCTGCGCCAGGAATGGGCCAAAGGCGCCGAGCCGATCGCCACCCGCGAACGGGCGCTGCGGGCGGCGGCGGAGTCCGGGCGGGCGTACGACGAGGGGGTCGGCTTCTCCGGCGGGGTGGTCGTCGCGCAGGTCCGGACCACGGTCTCCGACCTGCTCCGGGCCACGGGCATCGAGTACGCGGAAGCGCCCCGGCTCGTGCGGCGGGCTGTCGGCTGGCAGGCGCGGGGGCGTACCGCCCGCAAGAGCGCCGCCCGGTCCCGGCCCGGCGGCTCCGGACGCGGCCCGTCCTGAGATTTCGGGCCCTTTTCAGCTCTTGATCCTCTTTCCGCCGCCGCGGGCCTGCCCGGCACGGTCCGGGTGGCTACGCTGGGCGACATGGCCGACGTAGCTCACGGCGGGTCGCCCGACCCGGCACCCACCTCCGCGGCTCCGGCCTCCCCGGCGCCCGATCCCGCTGCGCCGGTGTCCGGCCCGGCCGGTCATGGTCCGGCCGGTTCTGGCTCGGCCGGTCCCGGCTCGGCCGGTCCCGGCTCGGCCGGTCATGGTCCGGCCGGTTCTGGCTCGGCCGGTCTCGGCTCCGCCAGTTCCGGCGCGGCCGCCCTTGCCCAGGCTGGTTCCGCCGGTTCCGGTTCCGGGCCGGCCGGTCCCGATTCTGCTGGCCCCGGTTTCGTTGGTTCCGGTTCGGCCGATTCCGATTCTGCTGGCCCCGGTTTCGCTGGTTCCGGTTCGGCCGATTCCGATTCTGCTGGCCCCGGTTTCGCTGGTTCCGGTTCGGCCGGTCCTGATTCTGCTGGCCCCGGTTTCGCTGGTTCCGGTTCGGCCGGTTCCGGTTCGGGCGGGGGTGACGCGTCTGCCGGCGCGGTCGCTGTCGCGCCGGATGCGCCGGTCGGGGTGCCGGATCCCGCGGCCGTGGACAAGATGCCGCGCCGGCGGTCGAGGATTCCGCGCTGGGTGCCGCTGACCCTGGTGATCACCTTCATCGCCATCTGCGCGATCGTGATGCTGATCATCCTGGGCTTCAGCAACGGCCCGCAGGGCCTGGCCATCGGCCTGGTCGCGGCGATCCTGCCGGTCCCGGTGCTGGTCGGCTGCTTCCTCTGGCTGGACCGGTACGAGCCCGAGCCCAGCCGCTACCTGATCTTCTGCTTCGCCTGGGGCTCGGCCGTGGCCACCCTGGTCGCGATCGGCGTCAACTCGCTGGCCGCCTGGGGCTTCGACAAGATCGGCCTGCCCGACGCGCTGGTGGCGGTGCTGGTGGCGCCGTTCATAGAGGAGTCGATGAAGGCCCTCGGCCCGATCCTGCTGCTGTGGCGCCGCCGCCGCGAATGGTCCGGCATCACCGACGGCATCGTCTACTGTGGCCTCTCCGCGCTCGGCTTCGCCATGGTCGAGAACGTGCTCTACCTGGGCGGCCACGGCTACGCATCGGGCGCCGACCAGTACGGCCCGGCGACCGGCATCCAGAACCTCTTCCTGATCTTCATCGTGCGGATCATCTTCACCGGCTTCGCGCACCCGCTGTTCACCGCGATGACCGGCATCGGCCTGGGCCTGTCCGCCCGCTCCGCGGACCGCCGGGTGAAGTGGCTGGCGCCGATCGCGGGCCTGCTGCTCGCGATGATCCTGCACGGCACGTTCAACCTGCTGCCGACGCTGTCGGTCGCCACCGGCGAAACCCTGATCATGCTGTACGGCTACCTCGGCTTCATGGTCCCGTTCTTCTTCCTGGTGGTCGGCTTCGCCATCGCCCTGCGCAGCTGGGAAGGCCGGCTCAGCGAGCGCATCCTGCCCGGCTACGTGAGCGCCGGCTGGCTGTCCCCGCCGGAAGTGGCGACGCTCGGCAGCCTGGGCCGCCGGCACTCGGCCCGCCGATGGGCCAAGCGCGTGGCCGGCGAGACCGGCGTACGCGCAATGCGCGGCTTCCAGGCGACATCGACAAAGCTGGCGCTGCTGCGCGACGGCATGCAGCGCGGTCTGCACAGCGGAGGTCCGGACGACCAGCAGCGGGCCCTGGAGGAGGAGCAGCGCCTGCTGACGACCATCTCGAGCTATCGGTCGGTGTTCGTCGGGCGGGATCCGCAAATGCCGCAGGCGTTCTGGAACGGGAGCAGCTACCAGATCGCCTTCCCGGACGGGGTGACGCGCACGGTGAACGCCCCGGCCGAGCCGGTGGTGCCGGTGCCGGTGCGGCTGCCGCCGATGCCGGTGATGGCCGGCGGGTACGGGATGCCGCCCGGTTATGCCGCACCTGGCTACGGTGGCGGACCTGGTCAGGTCGGTCCCGGATACGGCGGCCCGGCCGGTTACGGCCAGCCCGGCTTCGGCCCGGCCGGCTACGGCCAGCCTGGTCCGAGCCAGCCCGGCTACGGGCAATCAGGTCCCGGCATGGGGGGTTACGAGCAGCCGGGTTCCGGGCAGGGCGGATACCCCCAGGCTGGTGCCGTGCCGCCCGGATATGGACAGCAAGGCTCCGGTCAGCCCGGTTACGGCGCTGGTTACGGCCAGCCGGATGGCAACGGCTACGGGCCGCCGCCCGGTTACGGCCAGCCCACCTACGGTCCGCAGCCGGGTCAGGGCCAGGGTCAGCCGGGTCAGGGCTATGCCCAGCCGGGCCAAGGTCAGGGTCAGCCGGGCTATGCCCAGCCGGGCTATGCCCAGCCGGGTCAGGGTCAGGGTCAGCCGGGCTATGCCCAGCCGGGTCAGGGTCAGGGTCAGCCGGGCTATGCCCAGCCGGGTCAGGGCTCGCAGCCGGGTTATGCCCAGCCGGGCTATGGCCCGCCACCCGGTTATGGCCCGCCGCCTGGCTACGGCCAGCAGCCGGATCACGGCCAGCCCGGCTACGGCCAGCAGCCGGATCACGGCCAGCGCGGCTACGGCCAGCCCGGCTACGGCCAGCCCGGCTACGGCCAGCCAGGTGGCGCGCCCGCCCACAGCCCAGCCCCAACACAGAGTCAAGGCCCGAACGAAAGCCACCAGACCCAGGACCAGCCGGGACACCCCCCGGTCCAGTCCCACGACCCGGCCACCGGCGACGCCAACCCGCCGGAGACCCGGCAGCACTGACCCCACGGCCCCGGGACTACAGGTACAGCCCGGTGCCGTCCGACTCGACGCGGGTCGCGGCAACGGCGTGCACGTCCCGCTCACGCAGGAGCACGTACTCCTTGCCGTGCAGCTCCACCTCCGCGCGGTCGTCCGGGTCGAACAGGACCCGGTCGCCGACGACGATGGAGCGGACGTTCGGGCCTACGCCGACGGCTTTGGCCCAGGACAGGCGGCGGCCCATCGATGCGGTGGCCGGGATGACGATGCCGGCGCTGGAGCGGCGTTCGCCGTCGCCGCCGTCGAGCCGGACGAGGACGCGGTCGTGCAACATCCGGATGGGCAGCCCGGCCTCGGTACGGGTGTCGGTGTTCACGACAGGACGGTACGCCCGGCCCCGATCCGGGCGCCGTTCAGGCCGGTCGAGGGTGGTGGCGGGGTCCGGGGGCGGGTCTGCACTACGGTGGGACCGGCGTGACGACGGACGAGGGGGTCTGCGGTTGAGCCGCTTGCAGCGAGTCCGGGCGAATCTGCGTCGTGCGTACGACAGCGGGCGGGAGTCGGTCCGGCTGGCGCGTACGGAGCATGATTCGGCGCCGGACGATCGGGATGTCGGGTTCGAGTTGCCGGCGCCGGATCCGCCGGTTGATCATCGGTCGACGTCGAGCCGGGACGATGCCGAGGTGCCGCATTCGTTGCGGATCGCGGCCGCGTGGTCGTGGCGGCTCATCATTGTGGGCGTCGTCGGCTGGGTGCTGCTGCGGTTCATCGGCATCGTCAGCATCGTCGTCATCCCGCTCGCCATCGCCCTGCTGCTCTCGGCGTTGCTGTCGCCGGCGGTCGGCTGGTTGCGTCGTTTCCGGCTGCCGCCGTCGCTGGCGACTTTCCTGGTGCTGATCTGCGGCATCGCCGCGGTCGCGGGCACCCTGACGTTGGTCGTCAACCAGTTCGTGGACGGCGTGGGTGAGCTCACCGACAAGGCCATCAGCGGGGTGCGGCAGATCCAGGAGTGGGCCCGTACCGGCCCGCTGCACCTGTCGGACCAGCAGGTCAACCAGGCCATCGACTCCGCCCAGAACTGGATCAACGCGAACACGTCGTCGCTGACCGCGACCGGCGTGGCCACCGCCGCCACCCTGTTCGAGGTGCTCACCGGCACGCTGCTCGCGCTCTTCGCGACGTTCTTCTTCCTGCGCGACGGCCGCAAGATCTGGCGTTTCCTGGTGCGGCTCTTCCCGGTCAACGCCCGCTGGAGCCTGGCCGACGCCGGTGACGCTTCCTGGTCGACGCTGGGTTCCTACGTGCGTGCGACCGTGCTGGTGGCTTTCATCGACGCCACCGGCATCGGCCTGGCGCTGGTCATCCTCAACGTCCAGTTCGCGTTCCCGCTGGCGGCGCTGGTGTTCCTGGGCGCGTTCATCCCGATCGTGGGCGCGAGCGTGTCGGGTGCGGTCGCGGCGCTGGTCGCGCTGGTCGACCAGGGCTGGGTGATCGCCCTGATCGTGCTGGGCGCGGTGATCCTGGTCCAGCAGGTCGAGGGCCACATCCTGCAACCGCTGATCATGGGCCGGGCGGTGGCGATCCACCCGCTGGTCGTGATCATCGGCATCGCCTCCGGCGTGGTGCTGGCCGGGATCATCGGCGCCCTGGTCGCGGTCCCGCTGATCGCGGTCCTCAACACCGGGGTACGGCGGCTGGCCCGCCAACGTCCGGAGGTGCCACCGGACGCTGTGGTGGTGCCGGCCGGAGGCACCGCCACCGCACCCTGAGCGTCGTCACCAGCCCAGGTAGCTGCGGGTCAGCGCGGACACGTGCTCGACGACGTCGATGCCGGCCTGCTTGTCGGTGTGGCCGTGGGACAGTACGGCCACGGCGGTGTCGGTGTCCGTACCGCTGATCCGGCCGATGCTGTTGATGATCCAGCGGTTGTCCTCGGCCGTACGGGAAACCCAGCCGTTCTTCAGCGCGGCGCGCTCGCCCGGCAGGGCCGCCGCGCTGACGCCCCATTTCTGGTCCGCGTTCACCGACGACATGAGGTCGAGCATCAGCTCCCGGGAGTCCTCGTTCAGGACGCCGTCCGGGTCCGACGCCGCGGCGAGCACCTTGAGCTGGTCGTTCGCCGTGGTGCGGGTCAGGCCCCAGGACTCGTCCGGGTCGGTGCCGGTCAGGCCCAGCCGCTCACCCGCCGCGCGCAGGCCGTCGGCACCGCCCACCGCGTCGAACACCTTGGTGGCCGCGTTGTTGTCGCTGGCCCGGATCATCTTCGTCACCCGGCGCTTCTCGGCCTTGGTCAGCTTGCGGCCTTCGTCCTGGGCCTTGAGCAGCAACGCGGCCAGCAGCTCGGCCTTGATGATGCTGGCCGATTCCTGCTGCCGCTTGCCGTGATAGTCGAACCGGCGCCCGGTCCGGCGTTCGGTGACCGCGACAGAGAATTCCGGGACCGTGGCGGCGTAGCTGTCGAGCACCTTGGTCAGCCGGTCGACCCGCTGCTGCCACGAGCCGGTCGCCTTGGACTTGTCGACCTGGTCGCCCTGCTGCGGCCCCTGGAAGACGGCGCCCACGGGCGCCTTGATGGCGGCGCCGAGCGACCTCAGGTCGGTCGTCTCCAGCCGGCCCACGTGCGAGGGGCGGTTCACCGCCCGGGCGGGCTGCCCCCGCAGGGCGGTGGCCAGGAAAGACTTCCAGATCCGGTACGGCATGCCGTCGCCGTTGATGGCGGTGCCGTTCTTCTCGCGGATGGGTCCCGGCTTCTCCCGGCCGATCCACGTCACCGCGGCCAGTCCCGGGGCCCAGCCGGCCGTCCACGCGTCGGACGAGTCGGTGGTGTCACCCCACTGCTGGGAGCCGGTCTTGGCGGCCGCGTCGACCCCGGCGACCTCGCCGTCCTTGGCCACCACCTTGGACAGCACGGTCTGCATGTCCGCGGCCACGGCACCCGAGAGCACGCGCTTGGGCTTCCCCGCGTACAGGTGCAGCACCGCCCCCTTGCCGTTGATGGCCGATTCGACGAAGTGCCGGTCCCGGCGGCGGCCCTGGTCCGCCAGGGTGGCGTAGACGGTGGCCAGGTCGGCCGGCGCGACCGGATACCGGCCGAGGGCGATGTCGGGGCGGGTACGCCCGGGAGCCGGATCGCCGGCGACGTCCACCATGGTCGGTTGCTTGCCGTACTTCTCCGGCACGCCCAGCCGGTGGGCGAGGCGCCGGATGGTGTCCGGGCCGATCTGCTCGGCCAGCGCGTAGAACGGCGTGTTGAGCGAGTGGACCATGGCCTGGTCGAGCGGGCACACCGGGCACTGCAGGTTGCGCTGGTTGTAGAGCGGCACTCCCTGCCGGCTCGGGAACAGTCGGGGTGAGCTGCCGTTGTACAGCGACTGGAAGCCGATGCCGCGTTCCTCGGCGGCGGCCAGGACGACCGGTTTGATGGTCGAGGCCGGCGGGCGGGCGGCGAGCGCGTCGTCGAAGTAGCCGCGGCCGCGGTCACCGCCGTAGTAGGCGCGTACCCCGCCGCTGGCCGGGTCGACCGCCACCAGGGCGGCCCGCAGCTCCTTGGGCTGACCGCGCAGCGCGGCGGCCATGGCGTCGGAGGCCGCGCCCTGGGCGGTGAAGTCGATCGTGGTGGTGATCCGCAGGCCGCCGGTGCGCACCTGCTGCCGGCTGATGCCCGCCCGCACCAGTTCGTCCTCGACCCGGTCGGCGATCAGCCCGGCGGCGCCGCCGATGCTGTTCGCGGTGACCGACTCCTTGGCGACGGCCGGGTACTTCGCCCGGTCAGCCTCCCCGGCGGGCAGCCAGCCCTGCTCGGTCATGGCCCGCAGGATCCACCGCCACCGGGTCTGCGCCCACTCGGCGTCGGCGGCCGGGTCGCCGCGGGTCGGGTCCTTGATGAGCGCGGCGAGCACCGCACCCTGGGAGCCGGTCAGCCGATCGACCGTCGTACCGAAGTAGGCGTGGGCCGCGGCCTGGATGCCGTACGCGCCGCGGCCGAAGTAGATGGTGTTGAGGTAGCGCTGGAGGATCTCGTCCTTGCCGAACCGGTGTTCGACCTTCAGCGCGAGGGCGAACTCCTTGGCCTTGCGGCTGACCGTGCGGTCCTGGGTGAGGTAGGCGTTCCGTACGTACTGCTGGGTGATGGTCGACGCGCCCTGTCCGCTGTCGTGGAAGACGTTGGTCCACAGTGCCCGCAGCACCCCGCGGGTGGAGACGCCGGCGTGGTCGTAGAAGCTGCGGTCCTCGGCGGCCAGAAACGCCCGCTGGACCGGCACCGGGACCTGGCTCAGCCCGACGTCGGTGCGGTCGGTGGCGCCGATGCGGGTGAGCACCGTGCGACCGTCTCGGTAGTACAGGACGGAGGCCTGGGGCGGCACCGGATCCGGTGGCAGGTCGACGCTCGCCACGTACCCCACCACACCGGCGCTGATCGCCACCGCGCCCACAGTGACGGCCGCTGCCAGACGACGGGCCCACCGCGGCAGTTTGAAGCGCCTGCGATGCGAGATCGGTTCCGGATCGGCGGCGTCCGTCATGAAGCGGGGTCCCTTCGACGTCCACGGCGGTGTCGATCAACACCTGACCAGTAGACGGATGAGACGGTGGTTTTGTTGCTTATCGGAGGAAAGTAGTCGCAGCGGTACGGGCGGTCAGGACTTCGCCAGGCGTTGCAGAGCGCCCACCGCGACCTCCGGGCGGGTCGTGTACCAGAACGGGGGCAGGGACTTACGCAGGAAGGCGCCGTAGCCGCGGGCCGTCTCCAGGCGGGAGTCGAGCACGGCGACCACTCCCTTGTCTCCCGTGGAGCGGATCAGCCGGCCCACCCCCTGGGCCAGGCGCACCGCGGCGATCGGCACGCTGACCGAGGCGAAGCCGGAACCACCCGTGGCGTCCACCGCCGCGGCGCGGGCGGCGGCCAGCGGCTCGTCCGGCCGCGGGAACGGCAACCGGTCGATCACCACCAGCTGGCAGGCGTCGCCGGGAACGTCCACGCCCTGCCACAGCGACATCACGCCGAACAGGCAGCTCTCCTTCTGCTCCCGGAACTTGCGGACCAGGATCGGCAGCGACTCCTCGCCCTGCAGCAGCACCGGCAGATCGGTGCGGGCGCGCAGCAGCTCGGCCGCCTGGGTCGCCGCGCGGCGCGACGAGAACAGGCCCAGCGTGCGACCGCCGAGGGCCTCCACCAGCTTGAGCAGCTCCTCACCCGCGGGGTCGGGCAGCCCGGAGGCGGCCGGGCGGGGCAGGTGCGCGGCGACGTACAGGATGCCCTGGCGGGGGTAGTCGAACGGGGAGCCGACGTCCAGCGAGCTCCAGCCGTCGCCGGAGACCGGCGGCGCGTCCGCGGTCAGGCCGGCGCCGGAGCGGGCCGCCGGGACCGGGGCCGGGGCGGGCAGCCCGAGCGAGCGGGCAACCGTGTCGAAGCGGCCGCCCAGCGTCAGCGTCGCCGAGGTGGCGACCACCGTGCGCTCGTCGTACAGGTTGGTGGCCAGGGTGCCGGCGACCGAGAGCGGGGCCACCACCAGGGCGCGGCGGCCGTTGCCCAGGTCGGACTTCTCAACCCAGGCGACGTCGTACTGGTCCTCCTGCAGCAGCCGCTGGGCGGTGGTCGATATGTCGTCCAGGGTGGCCTTGGCCTGCTGCTTGCGGACCGGGTCGGGGTCGTCGTTCTTGACGTCACCGATCGCGTCCAGGGCGGCCCGGGTGGCCGAGTCGATCAGCATGACGGCCTGGTGCAGCAGCGGGGGCAGGCCCGTGGTCAGCCGGCCCGCCGGGAGGTCGCTCAGGCCGACGGTCAGCGCGTCGGCCGCCTCGGCCAGGGCCTCGGCCGCGGCCGCGGAGACCAGCGGCTTGGCCCGCCGGGACGCCCGCTCGACCGCCTCCGGGGTCAGCTCGGCCTGCGCGGCCGAGGACACCCGGTCGGCCAGCTCGTGCGCCTCGTCGACGATCAGGAGCTTGTGCGGGGGGACGATGTTGCGTTCGGCGAGCATGTCCACCGCGAGCAGGCTGTGGTTGGTCACCACGATGTCCGCCTCGCGGGCGCGCACCCGGGACGCCTCCGCGAAGCACTCCGCCCCGTACGGGCAGCGGGCCGCGCCGACGCAGTCGCGGGCCGGCATCGAGACCTGCCGCCAGGCGGTCTCGTCGACGCCCGGGTCCAGCTCGTCGCGGTCGCCGGTCTTCGTCTTCTCCGCCCAGGCCTGCACGCGCAGGATCTGCTTGCCGAGCTTGCCGGCCTCACCCAGCCACTGGGTCGCGCGCGGCGGCGCGTCGTCGAAGAGGGTGTCGGTCGGCGCCTCCTCGTCGGCGTGCTCGAGCTTGGCCATGCAGAGGTAGTGGTGCCGGCCCTTGAGCACCGCGAAGGTCGGGCGGCGGCCCAGCACCGGCTCCACCGCGTCGGCCAGCCGGGGCAGGTCGTGCTCGACGAGCTGGTTCTGCAGGGCCAGGGTCGCGGTGGAGACCACGACCGGACCGTCGACCAGCAGGGCCGGCGTCAGGTAGGCGAGCGACTTGCCGGTGCCCGTGCCGGCCTGCACCAGCAGATGCTCGCGTTGCTTGACGGCCCGCTCGATGGCCGCGGCCATCTCCTCCTGCCCGGGCCGGGAGGAGCCGCCCGGGACAGCGCCGACGGCGGCGGCGAGAAGCTGGGAAGCGGTTGCCTTCTTGCGGGTCGCGGCAGTCACGTCCGAGACCGTACCCGCCACCACCGACGAAACCATGTCACCGTTAGGGTCTTGTCATGCCGAGCGAGATGGTCCGGGTCGTCTACACCAAGTACGACGGCTCCGCCCACCGCGACTACCCGGCCCGCCGGCTCAACGAGGATGAGCTGGGCGTCTGGGTCGGAGTGACCCGTGGCACGGCGTCCGTCTACCACGGCCTGCCGTCGGTCGAGCAGATCCCGTTCGTGTTGCTGATCCCGCACCGGGCGTGGTGGACCGGCATGTTCAACCCGCCGCCGCGCACCAGCGAGGTCTACTGCGACATCACCACCCCGGCCCGCTGGGAGGGTGACACCGTGCACATCGTCGACCTGGACCTGGACGTCTCGCGGCGCCGCGACACCGGGGTCATCGAGCTGCGCGACGAGGACGAGTTCGCCGACCACCAGGTGCGCTTCGGCTATCCGGACGAGCTGGTCGCCGAGGCCCGGGCCGCCGCCGGGCGCCTGTTCGTGGCCCTGGGCGACGGCTCGGAACCGTTCGCTTCGACGTACCGGAAATGGCTCTCAGCGGTCGTCGACTGAGCCCAGCTTGGCCGGGTTCAGCTGGTTGTAGACGGCCGTGACGCGGCCGTCGGCGACGGCCACCGTGAGCACGAAGAGCAGCGGGCGCCCGTCCGGGTAGCGGCCCCGGACCAGCACGCCGGCGGCGCCGTTGACCAGGACCGGCTCGACCGTGACGTCGGTGTAGTCGCGGGCCCGCCGGCTCAGGATGCCGATGTAGAAGCGGGCCACCCGGTCCAGGCCGAAGACCGGGTTGAGACCGGCGTTGACCACGCCGCCGCCGTCGCCGATCGCCACCACCTCGGGCGCGAGCACGGCCGCGAGGGCCTGGAGGTCGCCGGAGGAGGCCGCGGCGAGGAACGCGTCCAGCACCTTGCGCTGCTCAGGCAGGTCCGCGGTGTGCCGGGCCTGGCCCTCGGCGACGGCCCGCCGGCCGCGGGAGGCGTGCTGGCGGGCTGCCGGGACGGTGGTGTTGAGCACCGTGGCGACCTCGTCGAACGGCACCCCGAACGCGTCGTGCAGAACCACCGCGACGCGCTGCTCGGGGGTGAGCTTCTCCAGCACGACCAGCAGCGCGAGGCTGACCTCGGAGCGCTGGGTGATCCGTTCGGCCGGGTCGTCGAGCCGGGACACCATCGGCTCCGGCAGCCACTGGCCGGGGTAGGCCTCGCGCCGGACCCGGGCCGACTTCAGCACGTCCAGGCAGATCCGGCCGGTGATCGTGGTCAGCCAGCCGCGCAGGTCGTGGATCTCCCCGCCGGCCCGCGCCTTGTGATAGCGCAGCCAGGCCTCCTGGACCGCGTCCTCGGCCTCGGCGCGGCTGCCGAGCATCCGGTACGCGACGGCCAGCAGGTGGGGGCGTTCAGCTTCGAAAGGGTCCGACGGCATGGGGGAATTCTGAAGGACATTGCCCGGCCACAGGTGTCACGTGTGACACAGTGGTAAACGCGATAAGAGCATTTGGTCCTATTTCGCGTTTGCGGGGGGCGGGGGCAGACGGTGGCGAACGACGTGGCGACCCTGCTGGGCGGGCTGGCCGGAGTGGCGGGAGCCACCGGCGCGGCGACACTCGGCGTCGCAGTGGCTCGCCGGCCCAGGCCGTACCTCCCCGCCGGGCACGCCCTGGTCGCGAACCAGGCCGAGGATCCGCTGCCCCGGGTGTTGCGCCGCGGGCTGGCCGGTCTCACCGTCCCGGTACGCCCGGGCCCGCACGGGGAGCTGTTCCTCGGCTCCGGGCAGCCGCAACCCGGTCGTACGCTGCGCCGGATGGTGCTCACCCCGCTGTTCACCCGGGCCCAGGCGCGCGGCGGGCGGCTCTGCCGGGACCAGCGGGTGCCGTTCCGGCTGGTGGTCGAGTTCACCGGGCCGATCCGGGACGCGGACACGTTGCTGCGGGCGTACCGGATGCTCGACCAGCAGTTGCGCGACCATGCCCCGCTGCTGAGCCGCTGCGTCGACGGCCGCCTCGACCCCGGGGCCGTCACGGTCGCGATCACCGGCATCGTGGACGTGCGGGCCCTGCTCGCCACCCAGACCCGCCGGTACGCGTTCGCCGACGGGTCCTTCGACGACATCGGCTCCGCGTCGGCGCCGCCCGCGCTGGTGCCGATGATCAGTGAGCCGTGGAGCCGCCGGTTCGGCTGGGACGGCCGCGAGCCGATCTCCGCCGAGGAACGGCACCTGCTGCACGCGCTGGTCCGCTCCGCTCACGAGGACGGGCGTACGGTGCGCATCTCCGGCCTGCCCACCGGCTCCCGCAAGGCCCGGCAGGCCGTCTGGACCGAGCTGGGCGAGGCGGGCGTGGACGTGATCGCCGACTCCGATCAGGTGGGGCTGGCCCGGCACCTGCGCCGGCATCCGGTGCACCGGCCGGTGCCACCGCGAGTGACGCCCGGACCGGTGACCCGCCGTAGTGCCCCGGCGCCGCGAGCCACCAATCAGCGACCGGACATCGCGCCAGTCGCCTGAAAGATCCAGATAAGTGCAGGTTCCAGGTTAACGGCAAGTGAACGAGCACTGAACTGCTGTTGAGCAGGGGTAGGCGGGCTCGGAACCCGGGGAGGCATTACCTAGCATTCCCTCGAATTCGCCAGACCCCGTCCACCCGCAAACGAGGTTCGCGCCGTGAAGTTCTCCTTCCGCCCCACCGAGGGCGCCTTCTACGAGCTGTTCACCCGGGCAGCCCAGAACCTCGTGCGCGGCACCGAGCTGCTCAACGAGCTGGCTCTGCCCGGGGTGGACGTGCAGTCGGTCAGCGACCGCCTGACCGACGTCGAGCACGACAGCGACCAGATCACCCACGAGCTGTACAAGAAGATCAACTCGACCTTCATCACGCCGTTCGACCGCGAGGACATCTACTCGCTGGGCTCGCAGCTCGACGACGTCATGGACCACCTCGAGGCGGTCGGCAACCTGCTCTACCTGTACGGCCTCACCGAGCTGCCGTCGCTGCCGCGCGAGATGCACGAGCTGGTCACCGTGCTCGACCAGCAGGCCAAGATCACGGCCGACGCGATGCCGCGGCTCAAGACCATGAAGAATCTCGAGGAGTACTGGATCGAGATCAACCGGCTGGAGAACGACGGTGACCGGGCGTACCGGATGCTGCTGGTCCGGCTCTTCTCGGGCGAGTACGACGCGCTCACGGTGCTGAAGATGAAGGAGGTCGCCGACGAGCTCGAGGACGCCTGCGACGCCTTCGAGCGGGTGGCCAACACCGTCGAGACCATCACGGTCAAGGAGTCCTAGGCCTTGTCCGCCGAGCTCGTCGCAGTGCTCGCGGTGATCCTCGCCGCGATGGCCTTCGACTACACCAACGGTTTCCACGACGCGGCGAACGCCATCGCCACCAGCGTCAGCACCCGGGCCCTCACCCCGCGCGTCGCGCTCGCCATGGCCGCTGTCGGCAACTTCATCGGTGCCCACTTCGGCGCGGAGGTGGCCAAGACGGTCGGCGACGGCCTGGTCAAGCTGCCGCTCGGCATCCCCAGCCTGGGAGTCGTCTTCGCCGGCGTGGTCGGCGCGATCGCCTGGAACCTCATCACCTGGTACTTCGGGCTGCCTTCGTCCTCGTCCCACGCGCTCTTCGGTGGCCTGGTGGGCGCGACGTTGTTCGCCACCGAGGGCACGGTCCAGTGGGGGACCATCGTCGAGAAGGTGCTGATCCCGATGGTGGCCTCGCCGCTGGTCGGTTTCATGCTGGGCTTCCTGGTCATGGTCGCGATCATGTGGGCCTTCCGCCGGGGCCAGCCCGGCAAGCTCAACCGCGGCTTCCGCCACGCCCAGACGGTCTCGGCCGCCTTCATGTCCGTGGGGCACGGCATGCAGGACGCGGCCAAGACCATGGGCATCATCGTGCTGGCCCTCTACACCGGCGGTTTCCAGGACAGTGCCACGCACATCCCGTGGTGGGTCTTCTGGACCTCGGCGGCGGTGCTCGCGGCCGGCACGTACGCGGGTGGCTGGCGCATCATCCGGACCCTGGGCCGCAAGATCATCGACCTCGGCCCGGCCGAGGGCTTCGCGGCCGAGACGGTGGCCAGCTCGGTGCTGTTCTTCAACGCGCTGGTCCTGCACGCGCCGATCTCGACGACCCACACCATCACCTCGGCGATCATGGGCGTCGGCACGACCAAGCGGCTGAGCGCGGTCCGCTGGAACGTCGCCGGCAACATCGTGATCGCCTGGCTCACCACCTTCCCGGCGGCGGCGTTCATCGCCTGCCTGGTCTACTTCGCGGTACGGCCGATCTTCGGCTGAGCCGTCACAGAGCGGTCCTCCTCGGTGTCTTCATGTCATCGACACCGAGGAGGAGACATGACCGGCAACACCAGGGTCCCCAGGGCTGAGATCACCGGTGTCTACGGCGCCGTGCTGAAGAGGTTCAGCCGCAAGATGTTCGGCCGGGTGCCCGAGGGCCTCGAAGTGATGTGGCAGCACCGGCAGGTGCTCAGCACCAGCATGGGTATGGGTCGTAAGGCCGCCAAGTGGCACGAGTGCGACGAGGATCTCAAGTCGTACGCCCACATGGCGGTCGCCGCGCTGGTCGGCTGCTCGTTCTGCCTCGATCTCGGCTACTTCCAGGCGCACAACAACGGCCTGGACGAGGTCAAGGCCCAGCAGGTGCCGCGATGGCGGGAGTCGGACGCCTTCACGCCGCTGGAGCGCGACGTGCTGGAGTACGCCGAAGCGATGTCACAGACCCCGCCGACCGTCACCGACGAGCTCTCCGCCCGCCTGCTCGCCCGGCTCGGCGCGCCGGCGATGATCGAGCTCACCGTGTGGATCGCCTTCGCCAACCAGGCAGCCCGCACGAACGTGGCCCTCGGCATCGAAGCCGAGGGTCTGTCGGCGTCGTGCGGCCTGGTCCCCATGGCCCAGCCGAGCGGCACCGCCTCGCGCGCATGACCGACGACCCGTTCCTCACCCACCGCAGCCTGCTGTTCACGGTCGCCTACGAGATGCTCGGCTCCGCCGCCGACGCCGAGGATGTCGTGCAGGAGACCTGGCTGCGGTGGGCGGACCTCGACGCCGGGGCCCGGGGCGAGGTTCGCGACCCCCGGGCCTATCTGGTGCGGGTGGTCACCCGGCAGGCCCTCAACCGGATGCGGACGCTGGCCCGCCGGCGGGAGGAGTACGTCGGTGAGTGGTTGCCCGAGCCGTTGCTGACCAGCCCGGACGTGGCCGAGGACGCGGAGCTCGCGGAGAGCGTCTCGTTCGCGATGCTGACCGTGCTGGAGACGCTCGGACCCACCGAGCGGGCGGTGTTCGTGCTGCGTGAGGTGTTCGAGCTCCCGTACGAGGAGATCGCGGCCGCGGTCGGTAAGACGGCCGGCGCCGTACGGCAGCTCGCCCATCGGGCCCGGGAGCATGTGGCTGCCCGGCAGCCGCGGGTGCGGGTGAGCCGGGCCGAGCAGGTGGCCGTCGTGGAGCGGTTCCGGGTAGCGGTCCGCGACGGCGACCTGCAGGGGCTGCTGGACGTGCTCGCGCCCGACGTCGTCCTGTTGTCGGACGGTGGCGGTGTCGTCGCCGCCGCTCGCCGCCCGATCGTCGCCGCCCGGCGGGTGGGTCCGCTGCTGGCGAGCCTGGCCGAGGTGGCCGGCGACTTCACCGTGCTGCCGATGTGGCTCAACGGTGCGCCGGCGATGCGTCTGGACCTCGGCGGCGAGCTCGATACGGCGGTGAGCTTCGTGCTCGACGGCGGTCGGATCACCGGCATCTACGCCGTGCGCAACCCGGACAAGCTGGCCCGGCTCGGCGCCGAGGCGCGGCTCAGCCGGTGACCGGGTAGATCACGCCGAGCTGGGCCCGGATGCCGTCCATCAGGGTCATGATCTCCAGGGTGGTCCGGTGCGGCATCAGCGGGCTCTCCAGCAGGCCCTCGGTCAGGCAGCGTTGCACCTCGGCCGCCTCGTACTGGTAGCCGCTGCCCTCGAACGGGTACCTGATCTCCTCCGGCTCCGCGCCCGCCCGGTGCAGCCGGAACGAGCGGGGCACGAAGAAGCCCTGCGGCAGGTCGATCCGGCCTTGCGTGCCGGTGATCGAGGCGGCGTTGCGCGTCTCGCCGACCAGGCTGCACGTCAGTGCCGCGACCGCGCCCGAGTCGTAGCCCAGCAGCATGCCGGTGTTGTCGTCGACGCCCTCGGCGGTGAGCCGCGCCCAGCTGTGCACGGTCGCGGGCGCGCCCAGGATCAGGTGGGCCAGGTTGAGCGGGTAGACGCCCAGGTCGAGCAGCGCGCCGCCGCCCAGCGCGGGGTCACGCAGCCGGTGCGTCGCCTCGAACGGTCCCTGCAGCCCGAAGTCCGCGTGCACCGCCGTGACCTCGCCGATCGCGCCCTCGGTGACCAGCTCGACGATGCGCCGGACGGCCGGGTTGCAGCGCATCCACATGGCCTCCATCAGGAACAGCCCACGGCTGCCGGCCTCCCGCACCAGCCGCGCCGACGAGGCGTGGTCCAGGGTCATCGGCTTCTCGCACAGCACTGCCTTGCCGCCGCGAGGCAGGCCAGCGCCGCGTCGAGGTGGAACGCGTGCGGGGTCGCCACATAGATCACGTCGACGTCGGGGTCGGCGGCCAGGTCGGCCCAGGACCCGTGGGCGCGGGCGAAGCCGTGCCGCTCGGCGAAGGCGGTCGCGGCCGCCCCGGTACGGGATCCGACGGCGGCGAGCTCAGCACCGGGCACGAGCGGCAGGTCGGACGCGAAGGTGCTGGCGATGCCGCCGGTGCCCAGGATCCCCCAGCGGACGTTCTTCTCGGTCATGATCGCCACCGTATCCTCCGCAACGGAAACTCGGCCTTCAGCCGCGCTTCGGGTGGTGGGTGGGGTGGTCGGATGGGAGAGGATCCTTGGGTGAGCCAATCGATGCCATTGCCGGCGGCCATGCTGCAGCGGGCCCGCGACTTCGCCGGCCCGCCGGCCCCGGCCCGCCCGGCGGCCACCGTCGTGCTGCTGCGCCCGTCCGGTGCGAGCTTCGAGGTGTACGTCCTCAGACGCGCGACGACGATGGTCTTCGGCGGCCTGCACGCCTTCCCGGGCGGCGGCGTCGACCGTAACGACCTCCCGCAGACGGTCCGCAGCGACTGGCCGGAGCGCCTGGGCGTCCCCGAGCCGGAGGCGAAGGCCGTGGTGGGCGCGGCCGCCCGCGAGCTCTTCGAGGAGGCGGGGATCCTGCTCGCCGGCCCGGCGGGTGACGAGCTGGTGGGCGATGTCAGCGGCGACGACTGGGAGGCCGACCGGGTCGCTGTGCACCGGCGGGAGCTGACCATGACCGAGCTGCTCGACCGGCGGCAGCTGCGGCTGCGCGACGATCTACTGGTCCCGTGGGCCCGGTGGATCACGCCGGAGTTCGAGCCGAGGCGCTTCGACACCTGGTTCTTCGTGGCGGCCCTGCCGCCGGCCCAGACGGCGCGGGACGTCTCCGGTGAGGCTGACCGGACCATGTGGATCAGCCCGGCGGCCGCCAACGGCCTGGCCATGCTGCCACCTACGCGGGTGATGCTGAACGATCTGTCCGCGTATCAAAGTATTTCTGAAGTTTTGGCAGCCTCCGGGAAGCGGAACGCCGCCGCTCCCGTCATGCCCCGGGTGGAGCTGACGGAAGACGGCGGCATCCTGCACATGTGATCAGCCGAAGCGGCCGGTGATGTAGTCCTCGGTCTTCTTCTGCGTCGGGTTGCTGAAGATCTTCTGGGTGTCGTCGTACTCGATGAGCCGGCCGGGGTCGCCGGTCTTGTCGATCGAGAAGAAGCCGGTCTTGTCGCTGACCCGGGCCGCCTGCTGCATGTTGTGCGTGACGATGATGATCGTGAACTGGTCCTTGAGCTTGAACATCAGGTCCTCGATGGCCAGCGTCGAGATCGGGTCGAGCGCCGAGCAGGGCTCGTCCATCAGCACGACCTGCGGCTGCACCGCGATGGTGCGGGCGATGCAGAGCCGCTGCTGCTGGCCGCCGGAAAGGCCGGCGCCCGGGCGGGCCAGCCGGTCCTTGACCTCGTCCCAGAGGTTGGCCGACCGTAGCGACTTCTCGGCCGCGTCATCCAGCAGGGACTTCTTCTTGACGCCGTTGAGCTTCAGGCCCGCGACCACGTTCTCGTAGATCGACATCGTGGGGAACGGGTTGGGCCGCTGGAACACCATGCCGATCATCCGGCGGACGGCGGTCACGTCGACGTCGGCGTCGTAGATGTTCTGGTCGTCGATGGTGAGCCGGCCCTCGATGCGGGCGTTCGGCAGCACCTCGTGCATGCGGTTGATGGACCGCAGGAACGTCGACTTGCCGCAACCGGACGGGCCGATCAGGGCGGTGATCGTCTTCGGCTCCACGGTCATGGAGATGCTGTCGATCGCCTTGAACGAGCCGTAGTAGGACGAGACGTTGCTCGCCTCGATGCGCTTGGCCATGGGGGACACCTCTTTGTCAGGTCAGCCGGTTGCGGCGGGCGAGCAGCTTCGCCGCGATCGTCAGGATGAGGACCAGGGCGACCAGCGTCAGTGCCGCCGTCCAGGCGCGGTCCGGGGCGTACCGGGAGGCGTCGCCGGCCTGCTGGTACACGTACAGCGCCAGCGACGACTGGTTGCCGGCGAACGGGTCGAAGTTGATCGCGGCGGCGCCACCGGCCACCAGCAGCACCGGGGCGGTCTCGCCGGCGGCGCGGGCCACGGCGAGCATGACGCCGGTGACGATGCCGGGCAGCGCGGTCGGCAGGACGACCTTGACGATCGTCTTCCACTGCGGCACGCCGAGCGCGTACGCGCCCTCGCGCAGCGGCCCGGGCACCAGCCGCAGCATCTCCTCGGTGGACCGCACGATCGTCGGCAACATCAGCACGGTCAGCGCCAGCGAGGCGGCGAAGCCGGAGAAGCGCGGCGTGCCGTTGTTGAACCAGGGGCTGACGATCAGCACCCAGAACGCCAGGATGAACAGGCCGGCCACGATCGACGGGATGCCGGTCATGACGTCGACGAAGAAGCGCACGGTCAGGGCGAACTTGCCGCGGCCGTACTCGACCAGGTAGATCGCGCCCAGCACGCCCAGCGGGACGGCCATCAGGGTGGCGATGCCGACCTGCTCCAGGGTGCCGATGATGGCGTGGTACGCGCCGCCGTTGGGGTCCCGGGCGCCGATGTTGTTCATCGAGCTGCCGAAGAAGTCGCCGTCCAGGCGGGCGGCGCCCTTGGAGACCAGCGTCCACACCACCGAGGCCAGCGGCAGGATCGCCAGGATGCAGGCCGCGTAGATCAGCGTCTTCCAGAGCCGGTTGCGGGCCGAGCGGCGCCCCTCGACGCGGGTCGCCGCGGCGAACATCCCGGCCAGGTAGAACACGATGCCGACCACGACGACGAGGACCCAGTTGCCCAGGCCGAGGCCGAGCACGACCGCCGCGGCCACGAGCAGCGCGACGACGGCGATGCCGAGGTCGACCACCACCGGCAGCTTCTTCGACCGGATGTTGTCCGGCGTCATGACAACGCCGGGGACTTCCTTCTCCAGAAGACTCATGCCATCACCTCCGCTGGCGCTCCGGCGATGACATTCGTCGGACGCCGAGTTGATGATTCGCTCGCAAGCTCGCTCATGCGGCACTGTCCCGGAACTCGCGGCGGCGGTAGATGATCGCCCGCGCTGCCATGTTGACGACCAGGGTGATGGCGAAGAGCACCAGGCCGGAGGCGATCAGCGCACCGCGGCCGGTGGCGTTGGCCTCGCCGAAGGTGTTGGCGATGTTGGCGGCGATGCTGTTGCCGCCGCTCTCGATCAGGTTGAACGAGATGTTGAAGACGATGCCCAGCGTCAGGGCGAGGGCGATGGTCTCGCCGAGCGCGCGGCCCAGGCCCAGCATGACCGCGGCGATGACGCCGGGCTTGCCGTAGGGCACCACGGCCGTGCGGATCATCTCCCACTTGGTGGCGCCCAGGGCCAGCGCCGCCTCCTCGTTCATCAGCGGGGTCTGCTGGAAGACCTCGCGGGACAGCGAGGTCACGATCGGCAGCACCATGATGGCCAGCACCAGGCTGCCGAGCAGGATCGACCGGCCGAACGGTCCGTCGCCCCCGAAGATCGGCAACCAGCTGAAGTACTTGTTCAGCCAGACCGAGAAGTCCTGCACCGGCACCCGGAACACGTCCCGGCCCCAGAGGCCGAAGACGACGCTGGGCACCGCGGCGAGCAGGTCGATGATGAAGCCTAGCGGGTTGGCCAGCCGCTTGGGCGCGTAGTGCGAGAGGAACAGGGCGATGCCCAGCGCGATGGGCACCGCGACGATCAGCGCGATGATCGAGGTCAGGACCGTGCCGAAGGCCAGCGCCGCGATGCCGAACTTGGGCTCGGCGTCGTTGGGGAACCAGGCCTTGTAGGTCAGGAAGTTCTCGGTGTTGGCCTGCAGGGCTGGCACGGCCTTCGAGATCAGGAAGATCGCGATGGCGACGATGATGACCAGCACCATCGCGCCGGCGGACGTGCTCAGGGCCCGGAAGCCGGTCTCCATCGAGAACCGGGCTTTCCTGGGCAGGGCGCCCCCACCACCGAGCGGCGGGCGGCTGCCGTCGAGATCATCGGGAGGGATCGGCGATAGGCCGCCGCCGGCGGACCGGGCGTGACGTGCTGTCACGCTCGGTCCGCCGGCTTCGGTGCTCGCCGAGCGGGAGGGATAGTCACCCATTCGCTCGCTCGCTGTCGTCTAGGAGGGTGTGGGATAGCGCTGCCTTCAGCCCGGTCAAGGGCGGCGGCGGGGTGGTTGGACGGGGGTCAGGAGATGGCCGCGACCGAGGTCTCGACCTTGCTGCGGACTGCCTCCGGCAGCGGGGCGTAGCCGAGCTCGGCGAGCGCCGACTGGCCACCGGTGCTGGCGGTGTAGCTCAGGAAGCCCTTGATCGCCGCGGCCTTGGGGCTGCCCTTGCTGCAGGCGATCTCGTACGTGACCAGGACGATCGGGTACGCGCCGGCCTCGGTGGTGGTGTAGTCGATGTCGAGGGCCAGGTCGTTGCCGGTGCCCTTGACCTTGGCGCCGGCGATGGTCTTACCGGCACTCTCGCCGGTCAGCTCGACGAACTCACCCGCGCCGTTCTTGATCTTGGCCTTCTTCAGGTCGCTGTTCTCCGCGAAGGAGAGCTCGACGTAGGAGATGGCGCCGACCGTGCTCTTCACCGCGGTCGCCACGCCGTCCGACTTGGCCGCACCGACGCCGCCCGGGGCCTTCCACGCCTTGGCGTTGCTGAAGGTCCAGTCCGCCTCGGCGGTCTTGCTCAGGTACTTGGTGAAGTTGTCGGTGGTGCCCGACTCGTCGGAGCGGTGCACGGCCTGGATCGCCGTCGACGGGAGCTTGGCGTCGGCGTTCTCCGCCTTGATCGCCGGGTCGTCCCACTTGGTGACCTTGCCGGCGAAGATCTTGGCCAGGGTGGCCGGCGAGAACTGGAGGTTCTCGACCCCGTCGAGGTTGTAGACGACGGCGATCGGGCCGATCACCATCGGGAGGTTGAGGGCCTGGCCGCCGGGGCACTTGGCGTCGGCCTGCGGCTGCTCCTCCTCCTTGAGGGCGGAGTCGGAGCCGGCGAAGTCGGCGGTGCCGGCGATGAACGCCTGGATGCCCGCGCCGGAGCCGGTGCCCTCGTAGCCGATCTTCGCGCCCGAGCACTGGCCCTGGTAGGCCTTGATCCACTCGTCCATCGCGTTCTTCTGCGCCGAAGAACCCTGGGCCGTCAGGTCGCCGGCCGCGCAGTTCGCGGAGGCGGCAGAGGCACCGCCGGCGGCAGGCGAGTCGGTGTTGTCAGAGCCGCATGCCGCGAGCGCGACCGAGGCGGTCAAGGCAATGCCGGCAACGTAGAACCGCTGGAGCTTCAACGGGTTTCCCTTCGAATGAATAACAACTCCGGGCTCCGTAGTCCCGGCCGGCCGAACTCTCATCGGCACACCCGGAAAGCTAAGAGCGCGAGGTGACCGGCTCCCCGGGCATAAGTGAACGCAGGGTGAACAGGTCTGCGCCGGTTCGTAGCCTTTGGCTGAGGAAGGGTTGTCCGTTAAGTGAACCGAGGGCACGACGCCGTATAAGTCCGTTATTTTGTGTTCTCTTTCGGGCCCGAGTGACCGGCTCGGGACGCGTGGGACGAGGCCGGTGTGAGGTGGCTTACTGGTCCCCGCCGAACCGATAGCTGCATAATGCAGCTATACGGTCAGACCCCTGGAGCCCAACCCATGCCCGCACCGCACCGACCCGCGACCAACCCCTTCAAGCAGCCCCGCGCCGTCTGGGCGGTGGCCTTCGCCTGTGTCATCTCGTTCATGGGCATCGGCCTCGTCGACCCGATCCTGCCGGCGTTGGCGAACGACCTGCACGCCACGCCGAGCCAGGTGTCCCTGCTGTTCACCAGCTACCTGGTGGTGACCGCGGTGGCGATGCTCGTGGTCGGCGCCGTGGCCAGCCGGATCGGGCCCAAGCTCACGCTGGTCGTCGGGCTGGGCATCATCGTCGTCTTCGCCGCGCTGGCCGGCACCTCGGACACCGTCGGCCAGATCGTCGGCTTCCGGGCCGGCTGGGGGCTGGGCAACGCGCTGTTCATCGCGACCAGCCTGGCCGTCATCGTCGCGTCGGCCACCAGCGGCTTCGCGGGCGCGATCATCCTCTACGAGACCGCCCTCGGGCTCGGCATCGCCGTCGGCCCGCTGCTCGGCGGCGAGCTGGGCAGCATCAGCTGGCGCGGCCCGTTCTTCGGCGTCGCGGCGCTGATGGCCATCGCGATGGTCGCCACGATCGCCTTCGTGCCGTCGCTGCCCCGGCCCGCGCAGCCCACGTCCCTGACCGCGCCGCTCAAGGCGTTGCGCCACCGTGGACTGCTGACCATGGGCATCATGGCGCTGCTCTACAACTGGGGCTTCTTCACCATGCTGGGCTACGCGCCGTACCCGATGGAGCTGGACGCGCACCAGCTCGGCCTGGTCTTCACCGGCTGGGGACTGCTGGTCGCCGCCTTCAGTGTCTTCTTCGCCCCGCGGCTGCAGGCCCGCTTCGGCACCGCGAAGGTGCTCTACGCCAACATGGCCGCGCTGGCGATCGTCATGGCGGTCATCGCGGCCGGCGTCTCGACCCCGCGGACGGTCATCGTCGCGGTGATCGTCAGCGGCGCCTTCATCGGCATCAACAACACGCTGACCACCCAGGCGGTCATGCTGGTCGCGCCGGTCGAGCGTTCGGTGGCCTCCTCCGCGTACGGCTTCGTGCGCTTCATCGGCGGCGGGCTGGCCCCGTTCGTGGCCGGCAAGCTGGCCGACCGCTTCGACCTCAGCGTGCCGTTCTACCTGGGCGGGGTGGCGTTCCTGCTGGCGATCGTCGTGCTGGCCACCGGCCACAAGCTGGTCACCGCGGCCGAGGCGGGGGACAGCGAGACCGTCACGCCGTTCGCGCCGGTCGGGGCCGTGGCCGCTGCGGACGCCCGGCCGGTCGTCGTCGCGGTCGGGGCCACCGCCGACGCGGACGCGATCGTGGACGCGGCCGCCGGGCTCGCCCGGGACCTGGGCGCCCCGCTCGAGGTGGTCCGGGTCCGCGAGACCGTCGTGATCGAGGAACTGGCCATCGAGCCGGAGGACGAGCAGAGTGCCCGGGCCGCGGTGACCGCCCACCTGCGCCGGCTCGCCGGCCAGGGGATCGCGGCCACCGGGATGCTGCTGACCAGCGTCGGTGACCACGCCGCAGCCGGCCGGGCACTGGCCTCGCATGCCGGCGACGTGCAGGCCCGGACAGTGGCGGTGGGACGTTCGCCGCGCGGGCCGGCGGCCCAGTTCGCGGACGGCAGTTTCACCGCGGCCCTGACCCACGCGGCGGCCTCGACCGTCGTGCTCGTCACGCCGGATGAGACCCCGCACCGGCTCACAGCCGCGACACTGCCCGAGCTCCGCGGCGTGTGACGAGGTGTCCGGCTTCGAGCTCGGCACGGACGGACCGCACGCCATCGTCGTCGGCGTGGACGGCTCGCAGACCTCACTTCGCGCGGCCGCGTACGCCGCCGGCCTGGCCCGGCGCCAGCACACCCGGCTGGTGGTCGTCTATGCCCGCGGTGCCCCGGGCGCACTGCTCACGCTGGCGGACCTCACCGGGCTGGCCACCCGGGCCGAGCTGGACACCCAGGACCAGATCGAGGCTCAGCTCCTGGCCGAGCTGAGCAGGCAGGCCCAGGTCTGGGGAGTCGACGCCCGGCTGGAGGCCCGCCAGGGCGATCCGCTCACCGTGCTCAGCGAGGTGGCCGACGAGGTCCGCGCGGATGCCGTGATAGTCGGCTCGTCACGCAGCGTGGGTCACCGGATCGCGGGCTCGCTCGCGGTGCGGCTGGTCCGCTGCGGCCGCTGGCCGGTCACGGTCGTCCCGTGACTCCTGAGAGTCAGTCGCGGCTGTACATCACGTCGGTGGAGTGGATCTCGAAATCCAGCCGCCGGTAGAGCGCGACCGCGGCGGTGTTCGACTCGTCCACATAGAGCAGCACGTCGGCCAGGCCCAGCCCGGCGAGGTGCCGGAGGCCGGCCACGCTGAGGGCGGCGCCCAGCCCGCGGCGATGACCGCCCGGGTCGACGCCGAGCACGTAGATCTCACCGATCGCGGGCTCGCCGCCCTCGGCCGGGTGCACCTTGGTCCAGTGGAAACCGAGCAGCCGGTCGTCGGCCGGGTCCACCGCCAGCAGGAAACCGGCCGGGTCGAACCACGGCTCGCCGAAGCGCAGCCGCAGGTCGTCGGCTGTCCAGCGGCCCTGCTCGGGGTGGTGAGCGAAAGCCCGGGAGTTGACGCCCAGCCACGCTTCGTCGTCAGCGCCGGGCACGAAGGTCCGCACGGTGACACCCTCGGGCAGTGGCACTTCGGGCAGGTCGCTCAGGGACCGGCGCATCTGCCAGAGCACGCGGGAGCGGGTGAAGCCGGCCTTCTCGGCGAAGGCGCGGGCGGCCTGCTCGTCACCGTGGGCCCAGAACTGGAGCGGGCCGGGACCGGCCGCTGCCAGCAGGGCGGTGCCGTAGCCGCGGAGCCGGTGCTTCGGGTGCACCACCAGCTCGCCGGACGTGCCGTCCAGGTAGGCGTAGCCCGCCAGGGCGTCGTCCGCGTAGGCGAGCAGGTGGGTGCGGCCGGAGCCGCGCAGGCCGAGGACACCGTCCTCCGACAGGGGGTGGACGCCGTCGGCCTCGTCCGCCGCGGCGGCCAACGTGAGCACGTCAGCCGCCTCGGCGGGGGCGAGCCGGTCCTGGGAGCGGACCTTTGTCATACGGGCAGGGACACGGGCTCGTTGTCGGGCAGCTGCCGGCCGCTCGGCGGGACCACGAACTTGTAGCCGACCTGGCGCACGGTGCCGATCATCGACTCGTACTCCGAGCCGAGCTTGGCGCGCAGGCGCCGCACGTGCACGTCGACCGTCCGGGTGCCGCCGAAGTAGTCGTAGCCCCAGACCTCGCGCAGCAGCTGGTCGCGGGTGAAGACCCGGCCCGGGTGCTGAGCCAGGAACTTGAGCAGCTCGAACTCCTTGTAGGTGAGGTCGAGCGGCCGGCCCTTGAGCTTGGCGGCGTAGGTGTCGGGGTCGATGTTGAGCTCGCCGGCCCGGATCGAGCCGCCGGCCCCGGCCGTGGCGTTGGTCAGGCGGCCGACCGCCAGGCGCAGCCGGGCCTCGACCTCGGCGGGACCCGCGCTGGCCAGGATGACGTCGTCGACACCCCAGTCGGCGTTGAGGGCGATCAGGCCGGCCTCGGTGACCACTGCCATCAGCGGGACACCGATGCCGGTCGCGTGCAGCATCCGGCACGTCGCACGGGCCTCGGAGAGCTCCGAGCGGGCGTCGACCAGCACGGCGTCCGGGCTCGGCCCGGACACCAGGGTGCGCACGTCGCGGGGCGCTGTGCGCACGGAGTGGGGCAGCAGGTCCAGGGCGGGAAGCACGGCGGAGGGTTCACCAGCACGTGTCGTCACCAACAGGAGGATTTCCACACTCACCTCGATCCTCGCGGCACGGGGCCGCTCGGGTGACCCGGTCTGCGCAGCTCAGGGCTGCGCCACCGGTAGGACTTGTCCCGGCGTCACCGACGGGTGGGCTGCGAATACCTTAACCGATGCAGCACGCGGAAAGCCCTGGTCGGATCGCCAAGTGATGTGAACTACGCCCCGGAGGTGGCCGAACGGCCGAATCGTAACCAGCCTTTTACCCGACCTGCGCCGCCGGCCTCGTGGGAGCGCGTCCATGTTGCCGGCCCGTTTCGGATGAGATGACCGCGCCGCGATGAGCGCGATCGGCCCCGGGTCTGGCACGATCGCAGACGTGCTCCCCTCCGCGCCGCGCGACAACGACTCCTGGGACGACGACGTCTCCCGGGAGATCGCCCGGTCGGCGCCGGGCCGGTCGTCGTCCGGCTTCTACGCCGGCGCCCCCGAGCCCGCCTCCCGGATCGGCGCCCGTTCCGGCGATGCGGACGAGGTCGACGACGAGGAGATCGAGGAGGAGATCCCCGAGGTCCCGGTCCGCCGCCAGCTGTCGGTGGCGATCGCCGGCTTCGCGGCGCTGCTCGGCGTGGGGCTGATCCTGGGGGCGCAGACCTCCGGGCCGGACGCGCGCCTGCCGTACGCGATCGTGGTCTTCGGGGTGCAGCTGCTCTTCATCCTGGCCTTCACCATGGCCATCCGGCCGCCCGCGGCCGGCACGGTCGCCGGGGTCTGCGTGGCCGCCGCCCTGGTGGCCGACTATCTGGCGGTCAACCGTGAGCCCGCCGGGATCCTGCCGCTGATCGTGGTCGCGGCGGCCGGCTACGCGGTGGCCGTGGCCGGGCAGTTCATCCGTCCCGGCGACCGCATGCACGTGCGCGACGCGTTGAGCGGCACGCTGCTGATCGTGGTCGGCGTGGTCTCGTTCGCGCAGCTGATCGTGCTCACCCGCAAGCCGGTCGGCACCCAGGCGGTGCTGGTCTGCCTGACCGCGGTGGCCGTGTCGGTGCTGGTGGCGCATCTGGTCGACGCCTTCTTCCCGCGGCCGCGGATCGCGCCGCAGGTGCCCCGCGGCGCCAGCGGCATCATCGCCGGGGCCATGCTGGGCACTCTCGCGGCGGCCGCGCTGGGCAGCGTGCTCGTGCTGCCGTTCACGCCGGCCAAGGGCGCGCTGCTGGGCTTCGTCGCCGCCGGGGTGGCCATGCTGGTGGACCTCGCGGTCAACTACTCGGAGGTGGGCCGCCGGATGGCCGGTGACACGCCGACCTTCTGGGTGGCCCGGCACATGCAGGGTCCGCTGGGTGCGTTCGCCCTGGCCCTGCCCGGTGCGTACGTCCTGACAGCCTTCTTCCTCAGTTGAGGGTGTCCGGAGAGCTCGCATCGGGCATATACCGTGCCCCATCCTGACGTGAACGGGAGGCCGTAGTGGCTGAGGTGTACGGGTCCGCACGGCCGCGCAAGCGCTGGGGTCGGCGTCTGCTGATCACCTTCGTGGTGCTGCTGCTCATCATCCTGGCGGCGCTGGTCGTGGCCGACCGGTTCGGCGCCTCCTACGCCGAGCGCGAGATCGGCGACCGGGTCGCCCAGCAGCTCACCGAGCAGAAGGCCACGGCCGAGAAGCCGGACGTGACCATCGAGGGGGTGCCGTTCCTGACCCAGGTCCTCGCCGGGAACTACCAGGAGATCAAGATCCTGCTGAACAACTTCTCCGGGCCGGCCGGCAACGGCCAGAACATCAAGATGGACCGGCTCGACATCCGGGCCAAGGACGTGAACGCGCCGCTGGACACCGTGCGCACCGGCAACGGCGACATCGTGGCCGCCACGGTCACCGGCGTCGGCACGCTGAGCTATCCCGACCTGGCTGACCTGATCGGCCAGAAAGGGCTCAAGCTCAGCGAGCGGGACGGCAAGCTGATCGGTGCCGCGCCGTTCGACGCGCTGGGCCAGACCTTCAATGCCACCGGTACGGCGAACCTGGCGGTCAAGGACGGCGTCGTCAGTGTCACCTTCGCCGACGTGACCGCCGAGGGGCTGCCGAACATCCCGCTGGTGCGCACCCTGGTCGACAACTACGTGAAGCAGCTGGCCTTCGATCTCAAGGTGCCGGCCCTGCCGCTGGGCCTGAAGGTGCAGAAGGTCGAGCCACGCGCCGACGGCTTGTACGTGACCACCGGAGCCAGCAACGTGTCTCTGAGTTCGGGCGGCCTGTGACGCCGGCAACGTTCCCGGATGGTGGTCGACGGTGTTCCGACCGGTGGGCCCGCTGGTAAGGTCGCGTTCATGAGCCCTCTGCTCACCAAAAGGCGCGCGGTCGACCTGTGCCGCGTGGCCGCCTGCCTGTGTCGCCCTGTCATCTGACGGGGCCATTCACGCTGCGCAGGATCTGATCTTCATCTGATTCTCCCCGCCCGGCAGTGGCGCCGTCGCACCCAACCCAACGTGATCCGTACCGCAAGGGTCCCGCGCGGGGTGCGACCGAATCTCCGCGCGCCGACTCACCCCCATCTCACCTGACCAAGGGAGTACTCCGATGAGTCGCGACACCGCACTCGTCTCTGCCGACTGGGCCGAGAAGAACCTCGACGCGCAGGGCGTCGTCTTCGTCGAGGTCGACGAGGACACCACCGCCTACGACGGCGGCCACATCCCCGGCGCCGTGAAGATCGACTGGAAGCAGGACCTGCAGGACCCGGTACGCCGGGACTTCGTCAACCAGGAGCAGTTCTCCAAGCTGCTGTCGGACAAGGGCATCGCCAACGACGACACCGTGATCCTCTACGGCGGCAACAACAATTGGTTCGCGGCGTACGCGTACTGGTATTTCAAGCTCTACGGGCACGGCGACGTCAAGCTGCTCGACGGTGGCCGCAAGAAGTGGGAGCTCGACGCCCGCCCGTACAGCAAGGACGTCCCGAACCGGGCCGCGACGCAGTACCAGGCGTCCGCCCCGGACCTGTCGATCCGCGCCTTCCGCGACGAGGTCGTGCAGGCCATCGGCGTGAAGAACCTGGTCGACGTGCGCAGCCCCGACGAGTTCGCGGGCCGGCTGCTGGCCCCGGCGCACCTGCCGCAGGAGCAGTCGCAGCGCGGTGGCCACATCCCCACCGCGATCAGCGTGCCGTGGAGCAAGGCGGCCAACGAGGACGGCACCTTCAAGTCCGACGAGGAGCTGGCCAAGATCTACGGCGAGGCCGGCCTGGACGGCAGCAAGGACACCATCGCCTACTGCCGCATCGGCGAGCGTTCCTCGCACACCTGGTTCGTGCTCAAGGAGCTGCTCGGCCAGCAGAACGTGAAGAACTACGACGGTTCCTGGACCGAGTACGGCTCGCTCATCGGCGTGCCGATCGCGCTCGGCGACGAGCCGGGAAAGGCGTGACCATGACGTCTCCGTCGAACATCGCGGACGGTTGCGCCGCGCCCGACCAGTCGGCTCCCATCCCGGCCAGTGTCGATCTGCAGAAGGAAACCGTCATCACGGGCGTCGTGAGCAACGCCGAGGGTGAGGCGGTGGGCGGCGCGTACGTCCGCCTGCTCGACTCCACCGGCGAGTTCACCGCGGAGGTGGTCACGTCCCCGCAGGGCGTTTTCCGCTTCTTCGCCGCACCGGGCTCCTGGACGCTGCGCGCCCTGTCCCGGCACGGCAACGGCGACCTGGCCGTGGACGCGACCCGCGGCGTCAACGAGGTCGGCCTCAGCGTCAGCTCCTGACCCACGCTCTGTTCACGAAGGGCGGGACCCGCACCGGGTCCCGCCCTTCGTCGTGCGAGCATGGCTGCCGTGACCGCGCCCGGGTACCACTCTGTCGCCCCGCCGCCCGCTGCCCGGCGGCCCCGGCGGCGCTGGTGGCTGACCGGGGTGGTGGTGGCCTGGGCGCTGGTGCTGACCGGCTTCGCCGTCTGGTCCGTACGCAATGATCCGCCGACCGTGCCGGAGCAGCGGGACATCGCCGCGGCCCTGCCCGTGTTGCAGCGGGCCACCGGGGTGACGATGGCCGCGGCCGACGCCGCCGAACGGGTGGTCACGCTGGGCGAGCTGAGGTTCGATCGCGACTGCGCCCTCACGCCGGTGCGCGAGGGCATCGAGGCCACCCGGGAGATCACCGTCCGGGTCCAGCCGGGTCAGGTGCCCGGCGTGCTGCAGGCGATCGCCCGGGCGTTGCCGGCCGGGTACGCCGCCACGGCCCGGCACAACGAGGCCCGCACCCGTTACGGCCTGCGGGCCGATGCCGGTGAGTTCGTGGGGGTCGACACCACCGCCGACGCGGATGCCTCCGCCTTCACGCTGCTGGTCTCGACGGGATGCCGGCCGCTGGCAGACGGTGTGGATCTCGATCCGGCGCCCGTGGCGGCCACCGACGTGCCGCCCGCGTTCACGGCCGCGCTGCAGGCGTTGGGGGCGACGGCAGCGAAGGCCACGAGCAGTGAGGTGAGCTGCCCGAGCGGCGGCGTCGCCCGTACGGTCACCGCCGACGAACTGTTCGCACCCGCCGATCTGGGGCGAGCCCTGCGGGGTGTCGTCGCCGGATCCGTGGTGGTGCAGTCCGACCCGCACGCGTGGGCTTACCGGGCCGGGAACGTGTCGGTGGTGGTCAGCGACAGCGAGGGCCGGGCCCGGGTGGACGCCACCACCGGCTGTCGTTAACAAACTTTCCATCGAGCAGGGCCGATCTATTTACTTGCGCGAATCAATGTTTTACGATCACGTAACGCAAGCAATCGCACATAATCCACCATTACTGCACGCCCTGGCCCACCCGGAGGCTGCTGTGGACCGTCGTACCTTCCTGGCCGGAACCCTCGCTGTGCCCGCCGTCGCGGCGGCCACCGAGCTCAGCACCGCGGCGCCGGCCCGAGCGGCCGCGCCCGGCTACGTCGTCAACCGCTCGCCGCTGCGCCCCGACGCCTTCCTGCGGCTGACACCCGGCCGGACCCGGGCCGGCGGATGGCTCGCCACCCAGCTCGCCCACCAGCTCGACGGCCTCAACGGCCGGCTGCCCGAGGTCTCGCACTTCCTGCGGTACGACGAGACCGGCTGGATCCGTCCGGAGCTGGGCGGCTGGGAGGAGGTGCCGTACTGGCTCAAGGGCTTCAGCAGCCTGGGCTACGTCACCGGCGACACCCGGGTCATCGCGGAGACCAAGCGCTGGATCGACGGCGTGCTGGCCACCCAGGCGGCGGACGGCTACTTCGGCCCCACCCGGCTGCGGACGAGCCTGGACAACGGCCCGGACCTGTGGCCGCACATGCCGATGCTGCACGCGATCCGCACCTTCCAGGAGTTCACCGATGATGCCCGGGTCGTGCCGTTCCTGACCCGCTTCCTGCGCTACGTCAACGGGTGCCCGACCAGCGTCTTCTCGCAGAGCTGGGGCAGCTACCGGTGGGCCGACACGCTCGAGGTGGTGTTCTGGACCTACAACCGCACCGGCGACGCGTTCCTGCTCGACCTGGCCCGCAAGATCCACGCGAACTCCGCGAACTATCTGAACAACCTGCCGTCGCTGCACAACGTCAACCTGGCCCAGGGTTTCCGCGAGCCGGCCGTCTACTCGGTGCTCTCCGGCGACGCCGCGCACCGGCAGGCCAGCTACGCCGACTACGACCTGATCATGAAGAGCTACGGGCAGTTCCCCGGCGGTGGGTTCGCCGGTGACGAGAACGCCCGGCCCGGCTTCGGCGACCCCCGGCAGGGCTTCGAGACCTGCGGCATCGTCGAGTTCATGGCCGGGCACGAGATGCTCGGCCGGATCACCGGCGACCCGGTCTGGTTCGACCGGGTCGAGGACCTGGCGTTCAACTCGCTGCCCGCGGCGCTGGACCCGAAGCAGCGCGGCATCCACTACATCACCAGCGCGAACAGCATCGCGCTGCGCGACCGGACCGGCAGCCAGGGCCAGTTCCAGAACGGCTTCCCGATGCAGGCGTACATGCTGGGCATCGACAACTACCGGTGCTGCCCGCACAACTACGGCATGGGCTGGCCCTACTACGTCGAGGAGATGTGGGCGGCCACCCCCGATGCCGGGCTGGTCGCCAACCTGCACGGCCCGTCGCGGGTCACTGCCGCGGTCGCCGGGGGTACGGCAGTGACGGTCGTCGCCGACACGGCCTACCCGTTCGGCGACACCATCACGTACACGGTCAGCACCTCGACGAGCGTCGCGTTCCCCTTGTACCTGCGGGTTCCCGGCTGGTGCACCGACCCCACGCTCACCGTCAACGGCGCCGCTGCGGTCGTGACCGCCGGCCCGGCGTACGCGAAGATCAGCCGGACCTGGCAGAACGGCGACCGGGTCGTGCTGCGCCTGCCGATGCGGACCCGGGTCCGCACCTGGACCGCCATGCAGGACAGCGTCTCGGTCGACTTCGGCGCCCTGACCTTCTCGCTGGCCATCACCGAACAGTGGACCCGCACGGGCGGCACGGAGACCTGGCCGACCAGCGAGGTCCGGCCCGGCTCACCGTGGAACTACGGGCTCGACGGCGCGACGTCCTTCGCAGTGACGACCGGCCTGGGCAACGTGGCCGATCCGTTCACCCCGGCCGCCGCGCCGATCAGGATCACCACCCCGGCCCGCAAGATTCCCGCCTGGACAGCCGACAGCGACGAGATCGTCACACCGTTGCAGGACAGCCCGACACCGTCCGCGGAGCCGGTGGAGACCATCACCCTGATCCCGATGGGTGCCGCCCGCCTGCGCATCACCTCGTTCCCGACGATCGGCGCCGGCCGGCCGTGGGTGCCGCCCGGCGTCGCCTTCCGGATCCGCAACCAGCACAGCGGCAAGGTCCTCGGCGTCGACCAGATGTCGCAGGCCAACAGCGCGCGGGTGGTGCAGTTCGCGGACAGCGGCACCCCCGACCACCTGTGGCAGCTGGTCGACAACGGCGACGGCCACGTCCGGATCCGCTGCGTGAACTCGGGCAAGGTGCTGGGCGTGGACCGGATGTCCACAGCGGACTCGGCGCAGGTGGTGCAGTACGACGACAACGGCACCGCGGACCACCTGTGGCAGCTGGTCGACAACGGCGACGGCCACCTGCGGATCAGGAACAAGAACTCCGGCAAGGTGCTCGGCGTGGCCGGCATGTCCACCGCCGACTCCGCCAACGTCGTGCAGTACGCCGACACCGGCACCGCCGACCACAACTGGCAGCTGATCCCGGACGGCACGGTCAAGCTCCAGGTGACCCACACCGGCAAGGTGCTGGCGATCCAGAACATGTCCACGGCCAACGGCGCCCAGCTCACCCAGTGGCCGCCGACCGGCACCGCCGACCACGTCTGGAAGTTCGAGGACGTGGGCGGCGGCCACTTCCGGATCGTGAGCAACCTGACCGGCAAGTGCGTCGACGTCAGCGGCGCGGCCACCACCGACGGCGCCCGGGTGACCCAGTGGGACTACCTCGGCGGGGCCAACCAGCAGTGGCGGCTCGCCTGGTCCGGCTCGGGAACGTTCGCGCTGGTCGCCCGGCACAGCGGCAAGGTCCTGGAGGTCTCCGGGCAGTCCACGGCCGACGGTGCGGTCGTCACCCAGTGGGCGGACCTCGGCGGGGCGAACCAACGCTGGCGGATCGTCCCGGGTTAACAGCCGGGCGGGCGGGCCGGCTCGCCGAACTCCACCAGGGCCCTGTTCACCTCGGTCGTGGTGGCCAGCCGGCGAAAGTCGGTGCCGAGCGCCAGGTCGATGGTCCGGCCGCCCCGGTCGGGCAGGAACTTCATGGCGACGTCGCCGCTCACCAGTGCTCGCACCACGGTGGCGGCGCCGACCGCCTGGGGGCCGTACCGGAGCACCGCCACGGGTCCCGCGTTGTCGGCATCCGGATCGAACGACCGCAGCTCGCTCGCGACGAAGCCGCGATGCCCGAGCTCGATGGCCGTCTCACCGACCAGGTCGGAGCGGCCGACGACCTTGATGATCACGTCACCGGGGTGGTCGGGCAGCTTGAGGTCGACGGGGAACGAACAACGGGACGACGACGGGCCGGCGGGCAGCGTGGCGACCGGGCGCGCGTCACCACCGGCGACCGAGCTCAGGCCGAATCCGCCGGCCACGACCACCGTGGCGAGTGCCGCCGCGGTGCCGACCTGGCGGCGGCGGGCCCGGCTGCGGCCCCGTGCCCGGACGGCGGCCGCGGAGGCCAGCCGCACCTGGTCGACATCGGCCGACAACTCCGCCAGACGTTCACGAACCGGACGCGACATCACTGACCTCCTGCGGGTGGTCGCCGAGCAGGCCGGCGAGCGCGGTACGGGCCCGGGACAACCGAGCTTTGACGGTTCCGGCGGGAGCGCCGGTGTGCAGCACGATGTCGTTCACCGACATGTCGAGCAGGTAGTGCAGGGCCACCGCCTGGCGCTGGGCGGCGGGCAGCTGCTGCAGGGCGGCGACCACGGCCACCCGGTCCGGTGAGGGACTCGCCGCCGCCGGCTCGGGCGGACCCATCCGGGCCTGGGCCGCCCACCGGCGCCGCAGACCCCGCCACCGGTTCGCCGCCAGCCGCCAGCCGGCCGCACGGACCCAGCCCTCCGGGTTCTCGTAACCGGAGACCTTCGGCCAGTGCTGCCAGGCGCGGGCGTACGCCTCCTGGGCCATGTCCTGCGCGTCGGCCAGGTCGCCGCAGACGGCGTACAGGTAGAGCACGACACGCCGGGCGCTCGCCTGGTAGAAGGCGTCGAAGTCAGCGGTGCTGGGTTGCATACCAGGTACACCCCGCAGCGGCGGGGCCGGTTGCATCCCGGTCAGTAGACGATCGCCTGCGCGCCGGAGGACATGATCTCCTCGACGAACACCGCGGCGCCGGCGATCCGGATGCCCGGCAGGACATCCGGCGGGCCGATCTCCCGGCGGGCGGCGCACTGCGTGCAGGCGGTGACCCGGCCGCTGCCGATCAGCAGGTCGAGCAGGTCCGGCAGCGGCGCGGCGTGCGGCAGCTCGAACTGCGCGGCCCGGCCCGGCAGGGCGAACCAGGTGGACTCACCGGTCAGCCAGAACGAGACGTCCACCCCGGACGCGGCGGCGGTCGAAGCCACGGTGAACGCCTGCGAGCAGCGCTCCGGGGCGTCCGCGCCGGCGGTTGCCTTGACGACGAGCAAGCGGGCCATGCGGGTCAGCATAGGATGGGCCGGTCATGGTTACCGAGATCGGGTTCGTGAGTCTGCTGGTCGCCGGGTTCGGCGGGCTGGCAGGCGGTTTGGGCTATCTGGCGATGCGCATTGCAAGGGGACGCTGGTGAGCAGTGAGACGGAAAACCCGCTGGGCCCGCCGCCCTGGCTGAACGCGCCGCCGGTCGAGGCGTACCCGTACGAGGAGACGCACGACCTGCGGAAGGGGCCGGATCTGCACCCGGCGCTGCTGGGGCTGCTGCCGTTCATCGGGTTGTGGCGCGGCCGCGGGCAGGGAGGCTTCCCGGCGCCGGAGGACTTCGACTTCGCGCAGGAGGTCCGGATCAGCCACGACGGGCGGCCGTTCCTGGCCTACGAGTCGCGGATCTGGATCCTGGACGCGGACTCCAAGCCGGTGCGGATGGCCGACCGGGAGACCGGCTGGTGGCGGCCCGTGCTGGTGAACGACCGGCCGGGCGACGAGATGGAAGCCACCATGATGACGCCGGACGGCGTCATGGAGCTCTACATCGGGCGGGTCAGCGGCACGCGGCTGGAGATGGTGACCGACGCGGTCGTCCGGACGCCGTCCGCCCTGGAGGTCACGGCCGGGCACCGGCTGTTCGGCATCGTCGACGGGGCACTGCTCTACGCCCACGAGATGTCCGGCATGGGGGAGACGTTGGTGCCACACCTGTCGGCGAGGTTGCTGCGGGTGGGTGGCTGAGTTCCACCAGGATCAAGATCAGATTCAGGATGTCGTGCCTGGTTGCATGGTGCTGACCGTCGCTCCCGCCGAACGCGAGGTCCGTGCTCGGTCAGGAGCCGTCGAAGCCGAGCAGGGTGAGCAGGCGCGGCGTCCACGGTGACGCCGCGCGCTCGGCGCCGCCGAGCGTGCGGGCCTCCGCGAGGCCGCGCAGGGAGCTGGCCAGCCAGATCGCGTCGGTGGCGCCCAGCTCGGCTGCGGTGATCATGCGTTCTTCCGCGCGCAGACCCAGGTCCGGCGCTCTGCTGAGCAGGTGGGCCGCCGTGGTGCCGGGGAGGATGCCGGTCCCGGCGGCGGGGACCGTGCACAGGGTGTCGCCGGTGAGCCAGACCAGGCTGGCCGTCGGGGCTTCCAGGGCGTGGCCGTCGGCGCGGAGCCAGAGGACGTCGTCGGCGCCCTGGCTTCTGGCCCAGCGGGTGGCGGCGAGGTTCTCCGCGTACGAGATGGTCTTGGCCGCGGCCAGCGACCAGGGTGGGCGGGACGTCACGCCCAGGTCCGCGGTGATCAGCCTGATGCCCTCCCGGCGCTGGCGGCGGGCGGTGGCCGGCACCGCGCCGACCGTGGCATAGAACGTCGCCGGGGTGACGATCAGCCGCAGGGCGCCTTCACCGCCGGTCCAGGCCTGCGCCGCTCGGGCGGCCAGGGCGGCGAGGTCCGCGCGCGGTGGCAGGGGCACTTCGAGCAGCGCCGCCGACCGGGCCAGGCGGTCCAGGTGGGCGTCGAGCAGCCACGGGCCGTCCGGGCGCAGGTGCAGCGTCTCGAAGACACCCTCGCCGTACAGCACGCCCCGGTCCACCGGACTCAGCTCGCCTGAGCCGGGGATCACCATCAAGCTGTCGCTCACCAGAGAAGAGGGTATGCCGTGCGAACTATGCTCGTAGCGTGTCCTCCTCTTCCCTCGCCGAGATGCTCCGGGAGCGCGGCCTGCGACTGACTCCGCAGCGCCAGCTGATCCTGGAGGCGGTGCACGAGCTGGGCCACGCGACCCCCGAGCAGATCCACCACACCGTGCGGGAGCGGGCCGCCGGCGTCAACATCACCACCGTCTACCGCACCCTCGAGCTGCTCGAGGACCTCCGGCTGGTGAGCCACACCCACCTGTCGCACGGCTCGCCGACGTACCACCGCGCCGGCGAGGACCAGCACGTCCATCTCGTCTGCCGTGACTGCGGGTCGATCGACGAGGTCGACCCGGGCGTGATGCTGCCGGTGACCGAGCAGCTGCAGCGGGACCGCAACTTCCGGGTCGACGTGGGGCACGTGTCCCTGTTCGGCGTCTGCGGCGACTGCAAGGAGCAGCCATGACCACCGTCCTGATCGAGGAGCTGGAGCCCACGTCGGCCGACGCCGGCGTCCCGGCCCACTACGGCGACCCGATGCGCGAGCAGCGCACCCTCGACACCGCCGTCGGCCTCGTCGACCGCTCCCACCGCGACGTGCTCGCCGTGCCGGGCGAGGAACGCGCGAGCTGGCTGCACACCCTCACCACCCAGCACCTCAGCGACCTGCGCGCCGGGCAGGGCACCGAGCTGCTCGTGCTCTCCCCGCACGGGCACGTCGAGCAGCACGCCCTGGTCGCCGAGGACGGCACCACCGCGTGGCTCGACACCGAGCCCGGGGCCGGCGCCGGCCTGCTCAAGTACCTCGAGATGATGCGCTTCTTCACCAAGGTCGAGCCGCGCGACGCGAGCGCCGAGATCGCGGTGCTGTCCCTGGTCGGTCCACAGGCCGTGGCGGCCGCGCGCGAGCACCTGGGCGTGGAGCTCGGCGAGCCGCGGATCTTCGAGGTGCCCGGCCCCAAGTTCGCCGCCGGGGCGGTGCCGGCCGCACCGACCACGCTCTACGACGTGCGGCCGTTCGGCTCCGGTGCCCTGGCGCGCCGGGTGCCGCTGGGCGTCGACCTGCTGGTGCCGCGCTCCTCGCTGGAGGAGGTGCTGGCGCTGCTGGCCGACGTGCCGAAGGCGGGGCTGTGGGCGTACGAGGCGGTCCGGGTGGCGCACCGGGTGCCACGGCTGGGCTGGGAGACCGACCACCGGACCATCCCGTCCGAGGCGAGCTTCGTGGCCCCGGCCGTGCACCTCGACAAGGGCTGCTACCGGGGCCAGGAGACGATCGCCCGGGTACATCACCTGGGCAAGCCCCCGCGCCGGCTGGTGCTGCTGCACCTCGACGGGATCGCCACCGACCAGCCGCCCGCGCAGGGCACGCCGGTGACACTGGACGGCCGGGCCGTGGGCTTCGTCGGCACCGCCGTGCGCCACCACGAGCTGGGCATGATCGCGCTGGCCGTCCTCAAGCGCAACGTCGCCGACGACGCGGCCCTGCTGGTGGGGGAGTCGGCCGCGGCCATCGACATCTCCTGAGCAGGGGCGGCATGGCAGGATCGCGGCATGACCGGGACCCTCATCACTGTCGCGCCCACCGGCGCGGAGAGCAGTAAGGCAGCCGTACCCGCGCTGCCGGTGACGATCGACGAGCTCGTGGCCACCGCCAAGGAGTGCGAGGCGCTCGGCGCCGCGATCGTGCATGTCCACATCCGCGACGACGCGGCCGAGCCGACCCTGGACCAGGGCCGGCTGCGCGAGACCGTGGCCGCGCTGCGGCAGTCGACGGACCTCATCGTGCAGCTCTCCTCGGGCGGGGCGGTGACCGATCCCGAGGCCGACCGGCTGGCCGTGCTGGACGCGGGCCCGGAGATGGCCTCCTGCACGATGGGCACGGTCAACTTCGGCGACGGCGTGTTCCTGAACCGCTGGGAGTTCATCGTCGACCTGCACACCCGGATGCAGGACAAAGGCATCGTGCCCGAGTACGAGATCTTCGACCTGGGCCAGCTCACCACCCTGCAGCGCCTGCTCGCGCAGCACGGCCTGCCGTACGGCGGCCACGTCCACGTCGACCTGGTGATGGGCGTGCCCGGCGGCATGCCCGGCACCGCCGCCGCGCTGGTCGCGTGCCACCAGGCGACCCGGGACCTGCCCGCGGGCACCACGTTCTCGGCCACCGGCATCGGCCGCAGCACGATCCCCGTGATGCTGGCGTCCCTGTCGACGGGCGGGCACCTGCGGGTCGGCATGGAGGACACCGTCACGTACGCGAAGGGCCGTCCCGTCGAGTCGAACATGCAGCTGGTGGCCCGGGCGGTCGGCTTCGCCCAGCTGGCCCAGCGCCCGCCGCTGACCACGGCCGAGGCCCGTGAGCTGCTCGGGATGGCGGCCCGATGATCCTCGCCGAAGTCGTGCGCTCCGGTTTTGTCGAGTCCGTGCACCACGGTTCGGTGGTCGTGCTGGACGCCGGCGGCGCGACGATCGCGGCGGCCGGTGACGTCACCGGCCCGTTCTTGCCGCGTTCGTCCAACAAGCCGCTGCAGACCGTCGGCATGCTGCGGGCCGGCCTGCGCACCGCCGACCCGGCCGATCTCGCGCTGATCAGCGGCAGCCACTTCGGCGAGCCGTTCCACGTGGCGCGGGTCCGCCGGATCCTGGCCACCGCCGGCCTGGACGAGTCCGCGTTGCGCTGCCCGCCGTCGCTGCCGCTGTCGGAGGACGAGCGCGACATCGTGCTGCGGGACGGCGGCGGGGCCACCCCGGTCCTGATGAACTGCTCCGGCAAGCACGCCGGGATGCTCGCGACCTGCGTGGTCAACGGCTGGTCGCTCGCGGACTACCGGGACGCCAAGCACCCGCTGCAGGTGGCGCTGGCCGCGGCGGTGAGCGATCTGGCCGGGGAGCCGATCGCCGCCACCGGCATCGACGGCTGCGGCGCGCCGGTGTTCGCCGTGTCGCTGACCGCGCTGGCGCGGGGCTTCCAACGGCTGGTGGACGCGCCGCCGACCTCCTTCGAGCGGCTGGTGGCCGACACCATGCGGGCCGATCCGGAGCTGGTGGCAGGCACCGGCCAGGACGACACCCGGCTGATGCACGGCGTGCCCGGGCTGCTGGCCAAGGGCGGGGCCGAGGGCGTGGTGGCGGTGGCTGTCGAGGGTCTCGGCGCGGTGGCGATCAAGGTCGCGGACGGCGCCATGCGGGCCCGGATGCCGGTGCTGGTGTCCGCGCTGCGCCGGCTCGGCGTCTCCGCGCCCGTGCTGGACGAGTTGGAGACGGTGCCGGTGCTCGGCGGCGGGGTTCAGGTCGGCGAGGTCCGCACGGCCTGGTGACCGGGTTCACGCTAGCTTTTGTTAGCGTTCTGCTTGCAACAGCTAGCACCTCCGGCTACCGTCGAATGCATGGCCGCCCCCAAGGACCTGCCCCAGGACATCGGTGAATTCATCCGTGACCTGCGGCAGACCGCAAAGATCTCGCTCCGGCAGCTCGCCGACCGGGCGGGCGTGAGCAATCCCTATCTCAGCCAGATCGAGCGCGGCCTGCGCAAGCCCAGCGCCGAGGTGCTGCAGCAGCTGGCCAGCGCGCTGCGGGTGTCGACGCCCGCGATGTACCTGCGGGCCGGCCTGCTCGACGGCGAGGGTCAGCAGGGGGTGCTGGCCGCCATCGCGGCCGATCCCGAGCTGACGATCGCGCAGAAGCAGTCCCTGTCGCAGATCTACGAGACGTTCCGCAACGAGACCGCCCGGCAGACGCCGGCGGCGACCCCGCCCGGCGAGAGCACGCCCAGCGGAAGCACGCCCGATGAAAGCACGCCCAGCGGCCTGCCCGCCGCGGACGTGCCGGACGAGGACGAGGCCCTGCGGGCTGTCGTCCAGGACGTGGCAGTCGTCGAAGGCGGCGCCGCCCCCGCACCCAAGACCACGAAGCCCGAGGAGAAGTCATGACCGAGCAGACCAAGACCCGTTTCCCCGCTCCGCTCTACGCCGCCGCCGGCGCCGGTGACCTGGCCTACCAGCAGCTGCGCAAGCTGCCGGCCGTCGTCACCGAGCTCGGTGACCGCGCGGTCGCCTCGCTGCGCACCGCGAACGACACGGCGAGCAGCACCGCCACCACGCTGAAGAGCACCGCGAGCAGCACCGACTTCGACAAGCTGCGCGAGACCGCCACCGCGGGCGCCGTCGCGTTCGCCCAGGCCGCGCAGGAGCGGGCCCTCGCCGTCTACACCTCGCTGGTCGCCCACGGCGAGCGCGTGGTCGGCACCGGTGTGGTCGAGGCCGCCGACGTGGTCAACGCCGACATCGAGACCACCGAGGAGCCGAAGGCCGTCGAGGCTGCCGCCACCCCGGCCCCGAAGCCGCGCAAGCGCGTCACCCGCCCCGCCGACGACAAGTAAGTAACGACCTGCGACTGATTGATCAGCGGGCCTCGGCGTCAGCCGGGGCCCGCGGCATAGACTGGCGGTCATGGCCTACAGCGCGACACCCATCTTCTACGACGACGTCGCGAGCCTCATCTCGTTCGCCGTCCTGATCCTGTCGTTGGTGGTGCAGGCAGTCGCACTGATCCACTGCGTGACCCAGCGCGGCGACGGGTTCCAGGCCATCGGCACCCTGCCCAAGGGCGCCTGGCTGGCCATCCTTGCGGTCTGCATCATCCTGACGCTGCTCGGCGTCGGCGGCGGCGCCACCGGCCTGTTCGGCCTCATCGGGGTCGCGGCCGCCCTTATCTACCTGCTCGACGTCCGGCCCGGCCTGCGTGACCTGTCGGACGGCAAGGGCTTCTGGTGAAGCGCCTCCGCTGGCCGCCGCCTCCGGACGGCGGCCCGCGGAGCTCCGGCCCCGGGCCCAGCGCGCCCCGCAGTGGCCGGCCCACCCTGCCGATGCCGCCGACCCAGCTGATCGAGACCCCGCACGGCGGCCGGCTCGAACAGCTCGTCACCGGCGTCGGCGAGCCGGTCACCGTCTTCGCGCACGGGCTGGCCGGCGACATCGCCGGGACCCGCCCGCTGGGCAGCGGCGTCCTCGGCCGCCGGGTGTTCTTCCACTTCCGCGGGCACGGCCGCTCCGACGCGCCGCCCGGCCCTTGGAGCTTCGCCGATCTCGCCGACGACCTGCGGGCCGTCGCCGATCGGGCCGGGGCGACCCGGGCGCTGGGCATCAGCATGGGCGCGGGCGCGCTGTGCCGGTTGCTCGCGCAGTCTCCCGAGCGCTTCGAGCGGATCGTGCTCTATCTGCCCGCGCCGCTGGACGGCGTACGGCCGCCGGTGGCCGAGGGGCGACTGGCCCGGCTGCTCACCGCGGTGGAGACCGGCGAGGCCGCACTGGTCGCCGAGGCGGTCGAGCCCGAGCTGCCGCCGGCGGTGCGTAACACGCCGACGGGCTGGAGCTATCTGCGGCACCGCGTCGAGCAGCTGCTGACCGACGGGCTCGCCCCGGAGCTGGACACGCTGTGGCGCGCCCCCGCGGTGCCCGACGAGTCGGTGCTGGCCGCGTTCCGGGGCCCGGCCCTGGTGATCGGCTGTGTCGGCGACGACGTGCACCCGGTGTCGGTCGCGGAACGCCTGGCCGGCCTGCTGCCGGGCGCGGAGTTGCAGGTCTACGACAGGCCCACGCTGCTGTGGACCCATCGCAAGGAGCTGCGCGAGCGCATCTCGACCTTCCTGAACGCGGAGCTCAGCTCGTGAGCTTCTGCACCCGGTACTTCCAGCCGTTGTCGTTGCCGGCCCGGTCCACCGCCACGTAGTCGACCTCGAAGGAGTAGCCCTTCGAGAGGCCGGGCACCGGCACCTTCCAGACGCCCTTGGAGTCCACGCCGCGCCAGGAGACGGCCGCGTTGGGGATCTTCGTCTTGCCCGGCGTGTAGCGGACCCACTTACGGGTGGAGAAGTTGAAGTAGTAGTCCTTGGTGGCGGTCCACTTCCACAGCTGCACGCCGACCGAGTCCATGCCGATCTGGCCGTCCTTGGCCGTGCCCTGGATCGTCTTCCAGTACGAGGCCCGGGCCGGCTTGCGCGGCACCGTGAGCGTGCTGCTCGGGGCGGTGTAGTCGACCTTCACCGTGTACGCCCGGGTGGTCACCGGCGTCGTCCTGCCCTGGGCGTTCTCCAGGGTGATCTTCGCGGCGTGTGTGCCGACGGGGTAGTAGTGCGTCGTCGAGCCGGTGGTGGGGCCGAGCAGGCTGGTCTTGCCGTCGCCCCAGTCCACCCACACCCGGGTCGCGGCGGCCGGGATGCCCGAGAGCAGCAGCTTGGCCGTGGCGCCGCCGCCCTCCCAGGTCCAGTTCGACGCCACGTTGAACTTGTAGCCGGCGACCACGGTCGTCACCTGCACCGTCGTGGTGGCGTTGGTGATCGTCGCGGCGCCCTCGCCGTCGGTGTCCTTCAGCTGCACCTTGACCGGGTAGCTGCCGACCGCCGCGTACTTGTGGGTCACCTTCTTGGCCTCGGCGGCCAGGGTCTGCACCGGCGACCCGTCGCCCCAGTCGACTGTGCGCTCCGCGACCGAGTCCGGGGTCTCGTCGACCAGCTCGCCCTCGGTCAGCGTGACCTGCTGACCGGTCCAGATGCTGGTGCTGTCCAGGGTGTAGGTGCCGGTCAGGCCGCCGGCGGCCCAGGCGGGCGAGCCGAGCAGACCCGCGCCGGCCACCGTGCCGGCCCCGAGCGCGAGGGTGAGCATCGCGGCGAGACCGCGAGGTCGTCCGGTATTCATGAATCTCCCCGTGGAAAAGTGCTCGCATTCGATGCGAGCCGATGGACAGTACCGGGCCGGATCGGCGTCGATCAAGCTGTTCCCGGAGCGGTACTTCGGGGCGAATCCGGCTACGCCGTAACTTTTTCGGGCTGCTGATCCGGTGTTGAGGACGTGCGGTACTCCCCCAGATCCATCTTTTTCAGCGTCGTGGCCCTCGGCCTCCCGTTCGCCGTCACCGTCGGCTGGACCCTCGGTACGCCGCCCCCCGCCCCACCGCCGGTGAGTGCACCCGGCGGGGCCGGCGGGATCGGCGCCGCGCCACCGAAGCCCACCACCGCGACGACCTCGCCGGTGCTCGACTGGTCGCCCCGGCCGCCCGAGCCGGTGGCGGTGGAGTCCTCGCTGCCCGGCCTGCCCGGCGCGCCCGCCGCCAGTACGGCACCGAGCGCGTCCACGCCGGCCGTCATCGTCACGTCCGGCTCACCGGACCCGACCCTGACACTGCTGCCGCCGGTGCCCACGCCCACCCAGATCGTCAGCACGCCGCCGAGCCCGTCGGCGACGGTGCCGTCCGGCAGCACCGCACCGGACTTCGGCCTCGGCGGAGCAGGGCTGGTCCGCAGGTCCTAAGCTCCCGCAACGTGGATGACACTCACCTGCGGTCCGCGGCCGGCCGGGGCGCCGCGGCGACCGGCGGCGCCGTACGCCGGTTCGCCACCGGGGCCGGCCTGCTGGCCCGGGGCCTCGGCCTGGTCCTGCGCAATCCGCGGATGCTGGGCCTCGGCCTCCTGCCCGCGGTGCTCTCCGGCGTGCTGTACGCGGCCCTGCTGATCACCCTCATCGTCTTCATCGACGACCTGTCGGCCGGGGTCACCTGGTTCGCCGACGACTGGTCGACCGCCTGGCGGGACGTGATCCGGATCGTCGCGGGCGCGGCTCTGATCGGGCTCAGCGGGCTGATCGGCGTGCTCACCTTCACCGCGGTCACGCTGCTGATCGGCGACCCGTTCTACGAGAAGATCTCCGGGATGGTGGAGGCCCGCTTCGGGGGTGTGCCGGACGAGGTCGAGGTGTCGCTGGGCCGTTCACTGGCCCGGAGCCTGGTCGACTCGCTGCGCCTGATCGGCCTGTCGGTGCTCTTCGGCATCCCGTTGTTCGCGGCCGGTTTCATCCCGGTGGTCGGCCAGACGGTCGTGCCGGTGGTCGGCGGGGCGATCGCCGGCTGGCTGCTGGCGGTGGAGCTGACCGGGGTCCCGTTCCAGCGTCGCGGCCGGCGGTTGCGACACCGCCGGGCGGCTCTGCGCGGCGACCGGGCGACGGCGCTGGGCTTCGGCGTCGCGGTCTTCGCCTGCTTCCTGATCCCGCTCGGCGCCGTGCTGCTGATGCCGGCGGCGGTCGTCGGTGGCACGCTGCTCTCCCGCAAGGTGCTGGGCCTGCCGATCGAGGGCTGAGCGCCCTCAGGCCGAGGCCCGCACCACCAGCTCGGTGGGCAGCACCACGGCGTCCGGGACGTCCTGCCTGTCGTTGACCAGGCCGAGCATCTGCCGGGCCATCGTGCGGCCCATGTCGACGATCGGCTGGCGGACCGTGGTCAGCGGCGGGTCGCTGAGCCGGCTGATCTCGAAGTCGTCGAAGCCGACCACCGCCACGTCCGCCGGCACCCGCCGGCCGGCGTCCTTGAGCGCCTGCAGCGCGCCGTGGGCCATCATGTCCGACGCCACGAACACCGCGTCGAGCTGCGGGTCCTCGGTGAGCAGCCGGCGCATCGCGCGCAGCCCGGAGTCGCGGGTGAAGTCGCCGAAGGCCACGTGCTCGGTCAGCCCGGCGTCGCGCAGGGTGTCCTGGTAACCGGTGAGCCGGTCGACGCCGGCGATCATGTCCTGCGGCCCGGCGATGGTGGCGATCCGGCGGTGGCCGGTGCTGATCAGGTGGCGCACGGCCTGGCCCACGCCGCCGACGTGGTCCACGTCGACGTAGGGGACCGGCAGCTCGGCCGGGGTCATCGGGCGGCCGCTGCACACCACCGGGATGCCGAGCCGGGCCAGGGCGCCGGGCAGCGGATCGGCGCCGTGCATCGAGGCGAACATGACGCCGTCGACGTGGCCGGCCATCGCGTACCGCTCGACCCGGTCGTGGCTGGCGGCCGAGCCTGCCATCATCAGCACGAGCTGTTTGTCCGCCGCGTCCAGCTCCATGCTCACGCCGCGGATCACCGCGGGGAAGAACAGGTCGTCGGAGAAGACCCGGTTGGCGGTCTCCGGCAGGATCAGCGCGATCGACTCGGTGCGCTGCGTGACCAGGCTGCGGGCGGCCTGGTTGGGCACATAGCCCAGCTCCGCGACGGCCTGGTGCACGGCCTCGCGGATCGCCACGGCGACCGTGGTCGACCCGTTGACGACGCGGGAGACGGTCGCCCTCGAGACGCCGGCGCGCCTCGCCACCGCCTCGAGGGTCGGTCGCTCCCGCGTCACCATCAGCTCACTCCCCGATCCGGCCCTGGTCGGTGAGACCGTTACGCCGGATCACCTCCTGGTACCACCGTGCGCTGTCCTTGGGCACCCGGCGCTGCGTGGTGTAGTCCACGTGCACGATGCCGAACCGCTTGGCGTACCCCTCGGCCCATTCGAAATTGTCCATCAACGACCAGGCGAAGTATCCCCGAAGGTCAACGCCGTGGGAAATGGCATCGAGGCAGGCGCGCAGGTGCCCGTCGAAATACTCGATCCGGTTGGTGTCGTGGATCTGCCCGTCCTCGGCCGGGCCGTCCGGGTACGCGGCCCCGTTCTCGGTGATCATCATGGGCGTGCCGGGGTAGTCCCGGTGGATCCGGTCCAGCAGCCGGGTCAGCGCGGCCGGCTCGATCTGCCAGCCGATGTCGGTGATCGGGCCGACCGGCTTGCGGAAGGCGATGCCCTCGGTGCCGGGTGCGTCGGGCGAGGCCGGCTGGCCGGGCTTCGCCGAGACGTACGACGGGGTGTAGAAGTTGATCCCCAGCACGTCGATCGGCGCGTTGATGATCGCCTCGTCACCCTCGCGGATGAAGCTCAGGTCGGTGAAGCGGGCCATGTGCTCGCGCATGTCGTCCGGATACTGACCGCGCAGCAGCGGGTCGAGGAAGATCCGGTTGCTCAGGCCGTCCACGATCCGGGCGGCGTCGACGTCGCCCGGGTTGTTCTCGTCCAGCGGGAAGACGGCCGACGGGTTGAGGGTGATGCTGACGCTCTGCGCGCCGGCCTCCCGCAGCGCCCGCGCGGCCAGGCCGTGGCCGAGCAGCAGGTGGTGCACCGCCTTGAACGCCGACGCCGCGTCCCGGATGCCGGGAGCGTGCACGCCGCTGGCGTAGCCGAGGTAGGCCGAGCACCACGGCTCGTTCAGCGTGGTCCAGGTGCGGACCCGGTCGCCGAGCCGGGCGTGCATGATCTGGGCGTACTCGGCGAAGGCCTCGGCGGTGTCCCGGACGGTCCAGCCGCCCCGGTCCTGCAGGCTCTGCGGCAGGTCCCAGTGGTAGAGCGTGACCACCGGGTCGATGCCCTTGCCGATCAGCTCGTCGGTCAGCCGGTCGTAGAAGTCCAGGCCCCGGGTGTTGACCGGGCCGGTGCCGTCGGGCTGGATGCGCGGCCAGGCGATCGAGTACCGGTACGAGGCCAGGCCCAGGTCGGCCATCAGCGCGACGTCCTCGACATACCGGTGGTAGTGGTCGCAGGCCACGTCGCCGGTGTGCCCGGCGTGCACCCGGCCGGGCTCGCGGCTGAACGTGTCCCAGATGGACGGGCCCCGCCCGTCCTCGTTCACCGCGCCTTCGATCTGGTACGACGCCGTTGCGGCGCCCCAGACGAAGCCGTCCGGGAACCGTACCCCCGATGCCAGCGGATCGTCGCTCGATTCCACCGAGACGGTTGCCGTCATCCTTCACCGCTCCCTGCGTGATCCGCCGCTGCCGTGCCGGGCCGCGCCGACCGGTCTGATCAGCGGCGAGACTATGACGGGCGACCGGAAGCGATCGCCCTTAACCGGTACAGCGTAGAGCCATTCACCTTTCCGGGAGCCATCCGAAAGTTGCGGAATCCCGTTCGGGGGAGGAGATGCTCAACCGGCCTGCAATGCGCTGAACAGGCGACGGTCGCCGGTGACGACCAGATTGTCCGGATCGATCCGGCCCATCAGAGCCAGCAGAAGGTCGCTGGCCGTGCCGGTGGCCTCGGCCCGCGCGTGGTGGTCATCGCTGTCGAGGATGGTGCCGGTGTCGAGCAGCGCGATGCCCGCGCCGCGGAGCCGGACGAACCACTCGTAGCTGGCGTCGGTGGCCACCAGGTGCACGACGCCGTGCAGGTCGGTGGGGCCCTTGCGGCGGCCGGCGGGCAGCCAGGTGTCGAGGACCTCGTTGACCCCGTCGGCGGCGAGCTTGGTCTCGATCGGGGTGGCCCGGCCGGCCGCGGACTCGGCGTCCCAGCGGTGCACGGAGACCTCGTGGGCGATCCGGCGCTGCCAGAAGCCGGCCTTGCGGGCCTGGGCCGGCCAGGTCCAGCTGGGGAAGTCCGGATCGAGCGCGTCGAGGGTCTCGATCGTGCCGGTCAGCTCCCGGCGCAGGCCGTCGAGCGCCTCGGGCCACGGGGGCCGCGGCTCGGGGACGACCCGGTCGGCGGGCCGGTCGACCACGCCCCGCGGTGTCAGCTCACGCACCCAGTGCAGCAGCACGGTGAGGTGCTCGGTGAGATCGGCGACCGTCCAGCCGGGACACGAGGGCACGACGGCGTCAGGACCCGTCTCGGTGACGGCGTCCTGGAAAGCCGGCCCGTCGGCGCGCAGTGCGGCGAGCCAGAAGTCCTTGGTCGCGTGCAGCCTGTTCATCAGCCTTCTCCCGCTCGAGGAGGTCCACCGGTTTCCACCCCGGGCCCGCGGCCTAGGGTGGACGTCGTGCCTGACGTTAGTGCTGACCACCCAACCGACGCATCCGCTGCGCATGCCAGTTCGCTGGGGGCGTACACGACGCTACGCCTCGGCGGTCCGGCAAGCACGTTGACCGTGGTGTCCGAACCGGACGAAGCGGTTGCAACCGTACGGGGTGCTGCCCGAAAGGGGCAACCGGTCCTGGTCCTCGCGGGCGGGAGCAACGTCGTCATCGGGGACCAGGGGTTTCCCGGGACGGTGCTGTTGCTGCGCACCCGGGGCGTACGGCTGATCGATCGCGACGACCGCGGCGCGCTGGTCCGGGTGGCCGCCGGTGAGCCCTGGGACGACCTCGTCGCCGACACCCTCAAACGGGGGATGTCCGGGCTGGAGGCGCTCTCCGGCATCCCGGGCTCGGCCGGCGCGACGCCGATCCAGAACGTGGGGGCGTACGGCCAGGAGGTCGCGCACACCATCGAGGCGGTGCACGTCTACGACCGGCACGAGGACGAGATGCGGGTGCTGTCGCTGCCGGAGTGCGGTTTCGCGTACAGGTCGAGCATTTTCAAGCACAGCGACCGCTGGCTGGTCCTCGACGTGGACTTCCGGCTCCCCGAGTCGGCGGAGTCGGCGCCGATCCGCTACGCCGAGCTCGCCCGCCACCTCGGGATCGAGGTCGGTGAGCGGGTCAGCGCCGCGCGGGTCCGCGAGACCGTGCTGAAGCTGCGCGCGAGCAAGGGCATGGTGCTCGACCCGGAGGATCCGGACACCCGCTCGGTGGGCTCGTTCTTCACCAATCCGGTGCTGTCCGCCGAGGAGTGGGCCCGGGTGCAGGACCGGCTGGTCGACGCGGGCGAGCCGCCGAGCTGGCCGGCCCCGAACGGCACGGTCAAGGTGCCGGCGGCCTGGCTGATCGAGAAGGCCGGCTTCGCCAAGGGGTACGGCGGCAGCACGGTGGCCATCTCGTCGAAGCACACCCTGGCCCTGACCCACCGCGGCGGCGGCACCACGACGGCCCTGCTGGAGCTGGCCCGCGAGATCCGTGACGGCGTACGGGACCGGTTCGGTGTCGTCCTGCATCCCGAACCGGTCCTGATCAACTGCTCGCTCTGACGGCTCAGCGCCAGCCGAAGACCTGCGTCCAGTAGTAGGTGCCGTTCACAGCCTGCTGCACGCCGGCGCCGAACGACTTGACGTCACAGTTGAGGATGTTGCGGCGGTGCGGCGGGCTGGCCATCCAGGCGGCCATCACCTCGGCCGAGCTGGAGAAGCCGTAGGCCACGTTCTCCGCCGCCACCGCGTGGTAGCCGGCCGCCCGCGACCGGGTCAGGAAGGTCGAGCCGCGCCAGCCGAAGTGGCCGAAGTCGCTGGTGGCCGCCATGTAGTGGCTCTGCCGTACGGACGCGACGGTCAGTTCCTCGTCCACGGTGAGTGCCGGGCACCCGTACCGGGCCCGTTCCTCGTTGGTGAGCGTGACCACCTCGGCCCCGAGCACCTGCGAGGTCGTCGGGGCGGTCCGCGCCGGGCCGGTCGCGGGGACCGCGGGCACGGCGTGCGCCGGCGCGGCGGTCAGCCCGAGCAGGGCGATCGGCGCGGCCGCGACAAGGGCGAGACGACGTACGGATTCCAACAAGGTGCTGCCTCCCGGTCCACGGCCGGGCGCCTGCCGCCCGGCACCGTAATCGGACCGGCTTTTTGGGGGTACGTCCCTTCTTTGACCGTTTCCGGGTGAACGGTGCGAGGTCTGTGTCAATCTGAGGGGATGGTCAGCGGAAGCCCGATCTCGGCACCGGCGCCCGTTTCCGGGGCGAAAGTCAGCCGGACCGAGCCGCCGTGCCGGGCCGCGATGGCCTCCGCCAGCAGCATCCAGACGGCGGTGCTGCGCCGCCGGTGCGGTGGTTCCGGAGTGGCCAGCATCCCGGCCATCAGGTGCTCGTCGGTGAGCTGTTCGGCCTGCCGCGCGGTGACGTGCACGGTCCAGCCCTCGGCCCCGGCCTCGGCGCTGACCGTGGCGGACCGGTCGGCGGCCCCGCTGGCCACTGTGCCGACCACCGCATAGAAGAGGTCCCGCAGCAGCGAGGCGTCCGCCGACAACGCCGGCCCTTCGCCCGCCCGGACCGTCGCCGCCGTGTACGGCTCCCGGCTCGCGAGCAACTCGGCGGCCTCGCGGATCAGCGCGCCGGGGTCCACCAGCGCCGGCCGCAGTTCCAGGTCGCCGGTCTGCAGCCGGGTCACCAGCATCAGGTCCTCGACCAGGGTGAGCATCCGGTCGGTGTTGCGCCGTACGGCGGCCAGCGCCACCGAGCGCTCGGCCGGGGCCAGGTCGTCGGTGTCGAGGCTCTCGGTGAACGACGCGATGGTGGTCAGCGGCGTCCGCAGCTCGTGCGAGATGACCGTGAGAAAGCGGGGTTGCAGCGCGCCACCCGACAGCGTCGGAGGTGCGGGAGCGGGGACGGGGCTCATCGGTCGACCACCGATCGGCTCCGGAAGCGGAAGCGCACGCTGAACTATAACTTTCCGTATATGAACCGACACGTCACGCTATCGTGGTTTTGGACATTTCATCTTCGCCGCCCGCGGTCGCGGGGGGCGCAAGCAAGACGCTGACCGATGTCGGGCATGTGCCGTGCCGGCCCGGGCAGCCGCGTCTGGCGACGCAGCGTTGGGGGGTCATGGTGGTGGGAGCATGAGCAGGCTGCTCGTGGTCGAGGACGACCCGGACATCGCGCTGGCCCTGCGGCTGCTGTTCAGCCGGGCCGGCTACGAGGTGGCGCACGCCGGTGACGGCCGTACCGGCCTGAAGGAGGCCTACGCCGAGCACCCCGACCTGGTCGTGCTCGACGTCGGCCTGCCGGAGATGGACGGCTGGCAGGTGCTCGAACGGCTGCGGGACGTCTCGGACGTCCCCGTGCTGGTGCTGACCGCGCACGGCCAGGAGGCCGAGAAGGTGCGCGGGCTGCGCGGCGGCGCCGACGACTACCTCACCAAGCCGTTCGCCAACAACGAGCTCCTGGCCCGGGTCGAGGCCCTGCTGCGGCGCTCGAACGGCGCACAGAACAGCTGGGCCAGCCAGATCTACGACGACGGCCTGGTGCACCTGGACCCGACCAAACGCCGGGTCTACGTCAAGGGTGACGAGAAGCGCCTCACCCCGACCGAGTTCCGGCTGCTCAACGCGCTGGTCCGGCACGCGGGCGCGGTGCTGAGCCCGAACCAGCTGCTGACCCAGGCCTGGGACGACCCGACCGGCATCGGCCAGGAACGGGTCAAGTTCGCGGTCCTGCGGCTGCGCCGCAAGCTCGGCTGGACGGACCCCGAGGATTCCCCGATCGAATCCGTGCGCGGCTTCGGTTACCGCTACCGGCGGCCGGGTGGTGACGCCTGAGCCGACCGGCGGCGGTAGCAGTCCGGGTGTCCTCAGGTGAGGACCCGGGAGGTCGATGAGCAGCATGGGAACCGAGCAGGAGGTAGTCCGTGGAAGACCTTGGCGAGATCGTCGGCGAATTCCTGATGGAGAGCCACGAGAACCTGGATCAGATCGACCGGGATCTCGTCGCCCTCGAACAGGAACCGGGATCGCGTGATCTGATCTCACGCATCTTCCGGGCCATCCACACGATCAAGGGAACGAGTGGATTCCTGGCCTTCAGCCGGCTCGAGACACTCGCCCACGCCGGCGAGTCACTGCTCTCGCGGCTGCGGGACGGCGTCCAGCCGGTCACGCCGACCACGATCACGACCCTGCTGGCCACGATCGACGGGGTCCGGTCGCTGCTGGAGGCGATCGAGCAGGACGGCAACGAGGGTGACGTCGAGGTCGACAGCATCATCACCGCCGTACACGCTCAGATGAACGCGCCCGAGGCCGCCGCACCGGCGCAGCCCGCCGCGGCCGCCGAACCGGTCGAGGCGCCGGAGCCGCTGGAGGAGAAGCCCGTCCGTCCGGCGCCCGAGCCCGTGGAGGGGCAGCGGAAGCCGCTCGGCGAGATGCTCGTCGAGTCCGGCGCCGCGGCGCCCAGCGACGTCGGCTCCGCGCTGCAGCAGCAGCTCGAAGGGGACGAGCGCAAGCTCGGCGCGATCCTGCTCGAAGAGGGCAAGGCCCAGCCCGCCGCGGTCAACGAGGCGTTGCAGCAGCAGGCACCGAAACGCAGCGTCGCGGACAGCGCGATCCGGGTCGACGTCGATCTGCTGGACGGCCTGATGAACCTGGTCGGCGAGCTGGTGCTCGCCCGTAACCAGCTGGTCCGCGGCGTGATGGAGACCGGCGACTCCGGCCTGGTCCGCGTCGCCCAGCGACTCGGCATGATCACCAGTGAGCTGCAAGAGGGCATCATGAAGACCCGGATGCAGCCCATCGAGCACATCTGGTCCAAGCTGCCCCGGGTCATCCGGGACCTCAGCCAGTCGCTCGGCAAGCAGGTCGAGCTGGTGATGGAGGGCAAGGAGACCGAGCTCGACCGCAGCCTGCTCGAGGCCGTCAAGGACCCGCTGACGCACCTGGTGCGCAACGCGGTGGACCACGGCATCGAGGAGGCCGACAAGCGGGTCGCCGCGGGCAAGCCCGCCGTGGGCACGCTGACGCTGCGGGCGTACCACGAGGGCGGGCACGTCGCGGTCGATGTTGCGGACGACGGCGCCGGCATCGACGTCGACCGGATCGCCGCGAAGGCGATCGAGAAGGGCCTGCTGCGCGCCGAGCAGGTCGCCACGATGGACAAGCGCGAGATCATGGCGATGGTCTTCCAGCCCGGCTTCTCCACCGCGGCCAAGGTGACCAACGTGTCCGGCCGCGGGGTCGGCATGGACGTCGTCAAGACCAATATCGAGCGGATCGGCGGCGCGGTCAGCGTCGACTCGACGCTGGGCCAGGGTACGGTCTGGCGCCTCACCATCCCGCTGACCCTGGCGATCATCCAGGCGCTGACCGTGGACTGCGGCGACCAGCGGTACGTGGTGCCGCAGGTGGCCGTGCTGGAGCTGGTCTTCATCGACGGCCAGTCCACGAAGATCGAGTACGCCTCCGGCGCGCCGGTCTACCGGCTGCGCGGCAAGCTGCTCCCGTTGGTCCGCCTGGACCGGACGCTGGGGCTCGACGTCGGCGGCGACCAGGGTGTCTACATCATGGTGCTGCACGCCGACGGCCGCCGCTTCGGCCTGGTGGTCGACCGCGTCCTCAACACCGAGGAAGTCGTGGTCAAGGCGCTCAACAGCAGGTTCAAGGACATCGGCCTGTACGCCGGCGCCACCATCCTGGGCGACGGCAAGGTCGGCCTGATCCTCGACGTCTCGTCGCTGGCCCGGCGCTCGCAGCTGACCGCCGAGTCCGACCGGGGAAACCTGGTCGGCACCTCGCGGGCCAGTGGCGGACCCGCCAACGGCGAGCGCCTGCTGGTCACGGCCGTCGGTGAACGCCGGGTGGCGATCCCGCTGGACGCGGTCACCCGGCTCGAGGAGTTTCCCCGCGATCGCATCGAGCACGCCGGTTCCCGCGAGGTCGTGCAGTACCGGGGCCAGATCCTGCCGCTCGTGCGCCTGTCGCACCTGCTCGGGGCGTACAGCGAGGCGGAGGAGGGCGACACCGTGTCCGTGGTCGTCTACAGCGAGGGCGAGCGCAGTGTCGCGCTGGTCGTCGACCGGATCGTCGACATCGCGGAGAACTCCACCACGGCGCGCCGCGAGGCGGAGGAGGACGGCCTGGTCGGCACCGCGGTCATCCAGCAACGGGTGACCGAGCTGCTGGACGTGCGCCGGGCCATCCTGGCCGCCGATCCGAACTTCTACACCGAGGTGACCGACGAGATGCTGGTGGAGGCCTGACATGGCGAGTCGTCAGTTCGCCACCTTCGAGGTGGCCGACCAGCTGTTCGGGGTCGAGGTGCACACGGTGCAGGAGGTGCTCTCCTACAACGAGTACACCCCCGTACCGCTGGCTCCGCCGGCCGTCGGCGGCCTGTTCAACCTGCGCGGCCAGGTGATCGCCGCGGTCGACCTGCGGGTGCAGCTCGGCCTGGTCCGCCAGGCCATGCAGGGTCCGGTGATGAACGTGATCCTGCGCGGCGACGGCGAGCCGGTCAGCCTGCTCGTGGACCGCATCGGCGAGGTCGTCGACCTCGACGACGAGGCCTTCGAGGGCCCGCCGGACACGCTCAGCGGCCCGACCCGGGAGCTGGTCACCGGCACCTTCAAGATGGACGGACGGCTGATGCTGGCCCTGGACGTGAACCAGGCCGTCGACACCTATCGAGCCACCACCTGATGTACAGCCTCGTCAGCGCCCCCGTCCTCGGCTTCGACCTGACCCGCCTCGGTGGCGGGTCGGCGACCGCCGAGGTGCTGCTGCGCGCCCTGCGCCTCAGCGTCGGGGACCTGCCGGTACTGGCCGAGCGGCTGCCCGACGAGGGTGTCCGCGGGCCGCTCTGGGTCGAGGTGGAGAGCGCGGCCCGCAAGATGCCGACGCTGAAGGGCCTCAAGGCCGACGACCCGGCCAGCTCGCTGGCCCTGGTCGAGCGGGCCCCGATCGGGTCGGTGGACTCGCTGCTCACCTGCCTGCGCTACGACGTGATGGCCTGGACCTGGCAGGGCGCCGGACGCGACGCCAAGCAGAGCGAGGAAGCCGCCTCGGCGACAGCCCTGCTCTGCGACGCGGCCGTGGCCAGCTATCTGCGCGAGGTGCTGGACGACTCGACCCGCCGGATGCTCGGTGCCGGCTGGGTGGCCGCACTGCGCAAGCTGCCCGCGGGCAAGCCGATCGACCTGGGCCCGCACCACTACGCGGTGTCGGCCCTGCTGGACCGGCTGCGCTCGATCCGGGCGAACGACCTGGCCCGGCTCATGCAGTCCGCGGAGGACGCCCGGCGCAACGCCGGCGGGTGGTCCCCGGCGGTGCACTCGGCGTCCTGGGCGGCGTACCTGTCCGACCGGGTCCGGACCGCCGCGGCCGCCCAGATGCTGCTCGTGCAGGCGATCGACACGGCGGCGATTCCGCTGGCCGATCGCGCGGGCGGGGTCTGGAACATGCTCAGCGGCGCGGTGCAGGCCCTCGTCGTGCGGGACCTGCTGGACACCGCCACGGCTCACCGGCTGCTCGCGCCGGTGGTCGCGGCGCTCGGCCCGGCGTGGCTCGGGTGAAGGGCGCGGTGACTTCATGATCAAAGTCCTGGTCGTCGACGACTCCGTGGTCGTGCGCCGGCTCATCGTGGACTCGCTGACCGGCGCACCCGGCATCGAGGTGGTCGGCACCGCCGCCAACGGCCTGCTGGCCCAGGCGAAGATCGATCAGCTCAAGCCGGACGCGGTCACCATGGACATCGAGATGCCGCAGATGGACGGTATCGCCGCCGTACGCGAGCTGCGCAAGCGGCACAAGCAGCTGCCGGTGATCATGTTCAGCACGCTGTCGGCCGCCGGGGCGAGCGCGACGCTGGAGGCGCTGTCCGCCGGCGCCACCGACTACGTGACGAAGCCGAGCAACGTCGGGTCGATCGCGGAATCCATCGCGGCCGTGCGTGAACAGCTCGTACCGAAGATCCATGCGCTGGCCGGCCGCCGCCCGCCGCCCGGCCCACCAGCGCGGCCCGGCCCTCCGCCGGGCCGGCCGGGACTGAGCCCACCGGCAGCCGGACGTCCCGGTGGACCGGTGCCAGGTCGTCCCGGCCTGGCGCCGCTGCGTCCCGCGGCAGCCGGTCCGGCCCGCCCGGTACGCCGAGCGGGCGCACCCGGCCGTGTCGACATCCTGGCGATCGGCTCCTCGACGGGCGGCCCGGACGCGCTCACCAAGGTGCTGCAGGCGCTGCCCGCCGACCTGCCGGTGCCGATCGTGGTCACCCAGCACATGCCGCCGGTCTTCACCCGGATGTTCGCCGAGCGCCTCGACCGCAGCACCTCGCTGCACGTCGTCGAGGCGGGCGACGGCATGGAGCTCGCACCCGGCACCGTCTACATCGCTCCCGGCGACAAGCACCTCGTGCTGCAACGCCGGAGCACCGCGACGCTGACCCAGCTCAGCGGCGCGCCGCCGGAGAACTCGTGCCGTCCGGCGGTCGATGTGATGTTCCGTTCGGTGGCCGCGCTCTTCGGAGCCTCGGCGTTCGCCACGGTGCTGACCGGCATGGGATACGACGGACGGGGTGGTGCGAAGGTGCTGCGTGAGGCAGGTGCCGAAATCCTGGCGCAGGACGAGGCCAGTTCCGTGGTCTGGGGCATGCCCGGTGCCGTGGTCGGCGCGGGGCTGGCGGACGAGATCCTGCCGCTGGACCGCATCGCGGCCGCACTGATCCAGCGAGTTCAGACCGGTCGCGTCGCGCGTCCGACGGCGGTGACCCGATGACCCTTTCGGCAGCCGACTTCGCGTTCGTCTCGGCCCTGGTCCGCCGGGAGGCGGCCATCGTCCTCGCCCCGGGCAAGGAGTATCTGGTCGAGGCGCGGCTGATCCCGGTGGCCCGGCAGGTGGGCGCGGCCAGCGTGGCCGAGTTCCTGGCCAACCTGCAGCGCCGGCCCAACCCGGCCGACCAGCGCCGGATCATTGACGCGCTCACCACCAACGAGACGTCGTGGTTCCGGGACCGGGAGCCGTTCTCCGCGCTGACCGACGTGGTGCTGCCCGAGCTGGTCCGCACCCGGGGGACGAACCGCAAGCTGCGGCTGTGGTCGGCGGCGAGTTCCAGCGGTCAGGAGGCCTACAGCCTCGCGATCACGCTGCAGGAGAACCTGCCGGCGGGGTGGTCGTACGAGATCATGGGCAGCGACATCTCCACCGAGATGATCAAGCGCGCCGAGGCGGCCGAGTACAGCCAGGTCGAGGTCAACCGGGGACTGCCCGCGACCCAGCTGGTCCAGTACTTCGAGCGGGCCGGCGCGCACTGGCGGATCACCCCGGCACTGCGGCGCAACGTGTCGTTCAAGCTGATGAACCTCACCGCGCCGCTGCCGGCGCTGCCGCCGTTCGACGTGATCTTCCTGCGCAACGTGCTCATCTACTTCGACGTGGCGACGAAGAAATCGGTGCTGCGCAACGTCGCCCGGCTGCTGCGTCCCGACGGCTGGCTGTTCCTCGGAGCCGCCGAGACCACGATCGGCATCGACGACAACTACGAACGGGTGGCGGCCGGCCGGACCTCTGCCTACCGAGTGCGGAGCGCGGTGCCGGCCGGTACCGCGAGGAAGGGGTGAGCTGCGGTGCGTGCCATGGTGATCGACGATTCCCGGGCGATGCGGATGATTCTCAAGCGCATCGTCGCCAAGCTGAACTTCGAGGCGGTCGAGGCCGGTGACGGCCAGGAGGCCCTCGATCTGCTGGCCACGATGACCGAGGTGCCGGAGCTGGCCCTCATCGACTGGAACATGCCCAACATGAACGGCCTCGAGTTCGTGACGAAGGTGCGCGCCGAACCCCGGTTGCGCGAGATGACGCTGGTCATGGTCACGACCGAGAGCGAGCAGAGCCAGATCGTCCGGGCCTTGGCCGCGGGCGCCCACGAATACGTGATCAAGCCCTTCACGGAGGGCGCGATGATCGAAAAGCTGGCCCTGCTGGGCCTTGTCCCGACCGGAGCGAACTCATGAGCGAACCCGTGGTGACTGAGGGAGACCTCGCCGAGATGGTGGAACAGGTGTGGGTCTCCTACCTCGACCCTGAGGGGGTCAGTCCGCTGGTGCCGCACGGTGACGTGAAACAGGTGTCGGAGGTGCACTCGACGGTGTCCATCACCGGCTCCTGGCACGGCCACCTGGTCTACGCGTCCTCGCAGAACGCCGCCCGCAAGGCTGCCGCGGCGTTCCTGGCCATGGAGCCCGACGAGGTCGGCCAGGAGGACATCTCCGACGTGCTCGGCGAGCTGGCCAACATCGTCGGCGGCAACGTCAAGGCCATGCTGCCGGCGGGCTGCTTCCTGTCGCTGCCGACGGTGGTGCTGGCGCCGGACACGGCCTCGTACTACCCGGCGGCCGAACGGATCAGCGGCCTGTACGGCATCTGGGACGGCGAGCCGGTGTCCATCTCGATGTGGCAGAGCGTGAAGCAGGAGGCAAGCGCATGAAGATCCTGATCGCGGACGACAGCCGGGTGATGCGCCAGATCGTCACCCGGACCCTGCGGCAGGCCGGTTTCGGCGACCACGACCTGGTCGAGGCGGCCGACGGGAAGCAGGCCGTGGACATGGCGGTGGCCGAGAAGCCGGACCTGGTGATCTCGGACTGGAACATGCCGGAGATGACCGGCATCGAGGTGCTGCAGCAACTGCGGGCAGCCGGCAACAACGTGAAGTTCGGCTTCGTGACCTCGGAGTGCACGGCCGAGATGCAGCAGGCGGCGGAGGCCGCCGGTTCCGCTTTCTTCATCGTCAAGCCGTTCACTGCGGAACGTTTTGACGAGGTCTTCTCTCCTATTTTGGGATGATATAGCTATGTCTGACACCTCGGTTATCCCCGTCGCCCTCACCGTTCGCAATCTCTTCGAGGACCTGCTCGGCCGCGACGTCAACGTCTCGCCGGGCGACCCCATGACCGCCGCCGACCTGCCCACCGCCGTGATCGCCGTCTACGCGGACACGTCGCAGCAGCTCTACGCGGTCCTGGGCATGCAACTGGCGCTGGCGGCCAACGCGGGCGCCGCCCTGGGCCTGCTCCCGGCCGGCGCCGCGGAAGACAGCATCGAGGAGAAGAAGCTCTTCCCGAACCTGGCCGAGAACGTCTTCGAGCTCTGCAACGTGCTGACCAGCCTGCTCAACCGCGAGGGCGCCCCGCACGTGAAGCTCTACCAGGTGATCTACCCGGGCATGGACATCCCGAACGACGCCCGTGCGCACCTGCTGGCCCTGGGCAAGCGCCTGGACCTGACCGTCGAGGTGGCCCGCTACGGCAAGGGAAAGTTGTCGCTCTCCCTCGTCTAGGCAGCGGCGCGGGGATCCAGTTGCTCGGCACTCACGAGCCGATCCCCGCGCTCGCAACGGTCAGTTCCTGACCGCAATGGCGGCCAGGCTGGCCACATGGATGTGCTTTCCCCGCGCGAGCTGGGCCGGGCCACGCTGGCCCGGCAGCTCCTGCTCTCCCGGGTCCGCAAGCCGGCACTGTCCGTTGTGGAGCACCTCGTCGGGATGCAGGGCCAGGACCCGGAGCTGCCCTATTTCGGTCTGTGGAACCGGATCGAGGGGTTCGCGCTCACCGATCTGACCCGGCTGCTCGAGGAGCGACTGGTGCTGCGGGCCACCCTGTTCCGGGGGACGCAGCACCTGCTGGCCACGTCCGACTATCTCTGGGTGCGGCCGCTGCTGCAGCCCATGCTGGACGTCTGGCAGCGCGGGGCGTTCGGGCGGTACACGGCCGGGATCGCGGCGGCCGAGCTGGCCGCGGTGGCCCGTGACGTGCTGGGCGCCCGGACGCTGACCCGGTCCGAGCTCGGCCGGGCGCTGGCCCAGCGGTGGCCGCAGTGCGATCCGCAATGGCTGGCCCGCTCGGTGCAGGGGCTGCTGCCGATCGTGCATCCCGCACCCGACGGTACCTGGGGCCGGCGGGGCGCCACCCCCTTCGCGCACGCCGAGCAACTGCTGGGGCAGCCGCTCGAGATCCGGGACGTCCAGGAACTCGTCCGGCGCTATCTGGCCGCGTTCGGCCCCGCGTCGGCGCGGGACATGCAGGCGTGGAGCGGCATGACCCGGCTGCGCGAGGTCTTCGAGGCGTTGCGCCCGCGGCTGCGCGTCTTTCGCGATGACTCCGGCGCGGAGCTTTTCGACCTGCCGGACGCACCGCGCCCGGGACCGGACGTGCCGGCGCCCGTACGGTTCCTGCCCGGCTTCGACAACGTGCTGTTCGGCCACGCCGACCGGTCGCGCATCGTGGCCGCCGAGCGGCGTCCGTACCTAGTGGCGGACGCCGCGCTGACCGTCGACGGGATGGTGCGGGGCCTGTGGAAGATCAGGGCCGGGGTGCTGGAGGTACGGCTCTTCGCCCCGCTGAGCGCGGCGGAACGTGCTGAGGTGTACCGGGAAGGAGCCGAGCTGTCACGGCTGGCCGGCGTCGACCCGGCCGTTCGTCTCGTGCGGCTCTGACGCGATCCGCTGCGTGAGCGTCATCCCCGGCACGTACGCCAGCCCCCGGTCGGGACGCAGCCGGCTCGCGGCCCGGCTCAGACCGCGCCGGGCCGGGATCAGCCGCTGCGGAGCCGCGGTCCAGCCGTAGCGCAGCAACTCGGCCGGGGCCGGCCGGACCGTGCCGGACAGCTCGTATCCGCTGGCCACGAGCCGGGAGCCCAGCGCCGCCTCGCACAGGGCGATCTCCTCCGGGTCGAGCCGGGTCTGCCAGCTCTGCACCCGCTGGGTGGTCACCGGTGCGTGGGTCAGCGCGTGCCAGGTCTTGAACGAGGGCACCGCCACCTGCGCCACCGCGGACGGCTCGGCCATCGCCGGGTGGTACTCCTCACCCAGGTACGCGCACATGGCGGCGAGCCGGCCGTGCGGATCGGCCACCAGGTCCTCGTACCGCACCTCGTGCCACTGCCCCGGTCCCAGGCGCCGGGCAGCCCGCCGGCCATCGTCGACGGCCCGGGCCCACGCCGCGACCGTCGCGTAGATGTCCTTGCGGTGCCAGGACATCTCCTTGAGGGAGGCCACGCAGTCCCGGCCGTCGCGCACGATGTTGATGAACTGCGCGTCCGGGAAGAGCCGCAGCAGGATGTCGATGTTGTGCAGGTAGGCCGGTCGCTTGTCGCCCCAGCGCGGTTTGCCGAAGCGGGCCGCGTACTGCTGGAAGACCGTGCCCAGCGCGGAGCCGAGCGTGCCCGGCCCGGCGGTGATCCGCTCGACCACCTCCTCGGCGTCGAGGCCGAGGTCGCAGAAGCGGGTCTCCTGGTGGTCGACGATCCGGCGGGCCAGGGCGCGCCGGTTGGCCGGCACCGAGAGGTCGCCGAAGTCGCGGCGCTCGCGGTACACGTTCAGCACGAACCGGGTCTCGGGCGGGATCGCGATGCGGGGATGGGCGTGCAGCATGAGCTGCAGCATCGTGGTGCCCGAGCGTGGGCAGCCGACGACGATGACCGGGCGGTCAGCGGGCACAGTTCACCTCCGGTCGGCAGTCGATCACCGGAAGTAACATATGCCAACAAAAGGTAAATGTTAACGAACTGTCAAGGCGTGTCGTGAATCCCTGTAGAACCTGACGAATCGGGCGCTCCCGGCGTGGGTGACGTGGGCGTGCCCGGCTCCTCCGTCCTGCCGTACCCGGCGGTGACGAAACGCAGGCCGGCGAGCAGGACCGCGGCGATCGGCACGGCGATGAGGAAGCGGATCAGCACCTGACTGATGTCGACCTCATCGGTGAGATAGCGGTACAGCGCCGGTGCGCTCATCAGCAGCGCGAACAGCAGGACGGAGGGACGGATCACGGACTACCTGCCCCGTGCGGGCCGCCGCGGGAGAGCGGCCATCGGCACCACGTCCGCGGCGATCCGGGCGCACAGCATCGCCGCCCAGGCGTGCGGGGTGGCGGGCTTGCCGTCCAGCGAGACGATCGGCCGGTCCAGGCCCAGCACGGTGGCCGGGTCCGAGGTGATGTCGACGCTGTGCACCACCAGCGCCTCCACCTCACCGAGCGTCCGCAGGTGCCGGGCCGTGTCGGCGGTCTTGCGCGTGGCGTCGACGACCGCCCACACCGCCGTGGCCCCCAGCGCGTCGCACATGTCGCTGACCCAGATCGGGTCCGTCCCGCCGACCGGGGCGTCGACCACCACGATCCAGGCATGGTCGGCACTCTGCAGCCGGTCCGCCTTGGCCGCGGCGGCCGGCGGGTCGCCGAGCACCCGCGAGGAGTGCATGCCGGTGCCGGCCGCGGTGGGGCCGCCCAGCATCAGGTGCGCCTGGTCGATCCCGGCCTGTTCGCAGAGCTTGCGGCCGATCGGCAGGGCGTGGTCCAGATCCCCGCAGAGCACCAGGATCTCGCCGGGTGCGTCCGGCACGGGCGGTGCGCCGGGCCGCGACGCCAGCACGCTGAGGACCCCGGCGTACGTGTCCCCGCCGACGATCTGCGCGGCCATCTCCTCCGGCATGCCGACCTTCATCAGGTTCAGCTGCACCGGATCACCCTGGAACTGCCGCAGCACCGCCGGTGGCTGGGACGTCGTCGTCGCGTGCACCGCCGGCGCCGGTGCGGTCGCGGGCACCCCCAGCCCGAGCCCGGCCAGCGTCTCGGCCAGCCCGTTGCCGGCCGGCGCCGGGGAGGTCGGCACCAGCCCGTACGCCGCGGCGGCGGTACGCGGTGGCGCCGGGTTCTGCGCGGCCCGGTTGGCGGCGGCGTTCGTCGGGAAGGCCGGCGCGTCGTTGACCCCGAGACCGCCCATGAGCTCCGCCAGCGACGGTACGGGCGGCAGCGGCCGCGTGCTGCCGGAGCCGCCGCCGTTGACCGGGGAGCCGGTGGCCTGGGCGGGGCGGAACGGCCGTACCGTCGGGCCCTCCGGCCGGTCCTCGTCGGTGGCCTTGGGCCGGGGCCCCGGCCGGCCCCACGGGTTGGTGTCGGCCTTGTCCAGGCCGGCCATCAGCTCCGCGAAAGCGGCGCCCGGATCGGCCGCGGCCCGCCCGGCCGCGCCCGGCTGACCGGCGCCCAACTGGCCGGCTCCCGATCCGGGCCGGCCGACTGCGGCTTCGGCGTCCCCCATCCCCGCGTCCCGGCCGCTCAGCCGGTCCGCGACGGCCGGGCCGCCGTCCGGCACGATCCGGTCCCGGGACTCGGCGCGCGCCAGCAACTGTTCCAGCGTCTGTGGCGGCTCCTCGGCCGCCGGTGGCCGGCGTGGTACGTCACGTTCATCGGCGTCCGGAACTTCGACCGACAGCTCGTAGTGCTGCTTGGCGAAGAAACCGCCGAAGCCACCGCTACGGACCTTGTCGGCCGAGATGATCCGGACCGATGAGCCGTACTCGTCGCGCACCTGCGCCAGCAACGGCTCGATGGCCGGCCCCTCAAGCAGCACCCGCGTAGGCACCGTTCACCACCCCCATGGTCTCGATCTGTGCGGTGGAACCAGAGATCTCGGAATAGGACAGCACCTGCACCCGGCGGGAACCCGCGCGCAGGAGACGCATCAATGGCAGCCGTAGCTGCGGTGAGCAGGCCAGCACCGGGGTGATGCCCTGCTGTTCGGCCGCCTCGACCAGCCGGCCGGCCTCGGTGACCATGGCCTCGGCCCGCATGCCGTCGATCGCCATGAAGGCACCGGTCTCGCTCGGGCGCAGCGACTCGAGCAGGTTCTGCTCGAGCATCGGGTCCAGCGTGATGACCGTGAGCCGGCCGCCGGCCGCGTACTGGGCGGCGATGGCCGGGCCCAGCGCGGCGCGGGCCGCCTCGACCAGGCCGTCGTGGTCGACGGAGACCTTGGCCCGCAGCGACAGCGACTCGAAGATCCGGACCAGGTCGCGGATCGGTACGCCCTCGTCCAGCAGCGCCTGCAGCACCCGCTGGATCTGGCCCAGGCTGAGCAGCGACGGCGTCAGCTCCTCGACCACGACGGGGTGGGTGCGCTTGACCATCTCGGTCAGCGACCGCACGTCCTCGCGGCCGAGCAGGCGGCTGGCGTTCTGCCGGACGATCTCGGCCAGGTGGGTGATGATCACGGACGCCCGGTCCACGACCGTCGCGCCGGAGAGCTCGGCCTGGTAGTGCAGCTCGGCCGGGACCCACTTGCCGGCCAGCCCGAAGACCGGCTCGACACCGGCCCGGCCGGGCAGCGCCTGCAGGCCGTCGCCGATCGCCAGCACGGTGCCGGGCGGGGCCTGGCCGGTGCCGGCGTCGACCCCGCTGATCCGGATCGCGTACGAGGAGAGCGGCAGGTCCAGGTCGTCCCGGGTGCGCACGGGCGGCATCACCATGCCCAGCTCCAGGGCCATCTTGCGGCGCAGGGCCCGGACCCGGTCCAGCAGGTCGCCGCCGTTGGTGTCGACCAGGTCGACCAGGTCGGGCGACAGGGCCAGCTCCAACGGGTCGACGCGCATCTCGCCGAGCAGCTGCTCGGGCGAGTCCGGTGCGGGGCGTTCAAGCTCGGCCGCGGGGGTGCCGACGGCCTCCGGCTCCGGGTCCTTGATCCGCTGGGCGATCAGCATCACGGTGCCGCCGATCAACAGGAACGGGATCTTGGGCAGGCCCGGGATCACGCACAGCCCGAGGGCGGCGCCACCCGCGATGCGCAGGGCCAGCTTGTTCTGGCTGAGCTGGGCCGTGACGCTGCTGCCCATGTCGCCGGTGGTGGCCGAGCGGGTGGTGATCAGACCGGTGGCGACCGAGAGCAGCAGGGCCGGGATCTGCGAGACCAGGCCGTCGCCGACGGTCAGCAGGCTGTAGTGGTTCATCGCCTCGGCGGGCGACATGCCCTCCTGGAGCATGCCGATGGCGAAGCCGCCGACCAGGTTGATGACCGTGATGATGATGGCGGCGATGGCGTCGCCCTTGACGAACTTGGAACCACCGTCCATCGCGCCGTAGAAGTCGGCCTCGGCGGCGACGTCGGCGCGGCGTTGTTTGGCCTCGGCCTCGTCGATCAGGCCGGCGTTGAGGTCGGCGTCGATCGCCATCTGCTTGCCGGGCATCGCGTCGAGGGTGAAGCGGGCCCCGACCTCGGCGACCCGCTCGGCACCCTTGGTGACCACCACGATCTGCACGATGATCAGGATCATGAAGATCACCAGGCCGATCACCAGGGAGCCGCCGACCACGAAGCTGCCGAACGCGTGGATGACCTTGCCGGCGTCGCCGTCGCGCAGCACCAGCCGGGTGGCGCTGATGTTGAGGGCCAGCCGGAACAGGGTGGCGACCAGCAGCAGGGCCGGGAAGACGGAGAAGTCGAGCGGCCGCTGGACGAACATGGCGACCAGCAGGATCAGCAGGGCGCCGGTGATGTTGAGCGCGATGAGCAGGTCGAGCAGGAAGGTCGGCAGCGGCACGACCATCATGACGATGATGCCGATGACCCCGATGGGTACGGCGAACTTGCTGAGGTTGCGGTTCTTCACAGCACCCCCTCCACTTGCTGATACTCCCGCAGTGGCGCGCGTGATGTGAGTAAATCTCCCAGATTGTGGCTATGGTCCTATGCGGCCGCCGGGGTCGGGTTCGGGTTGCGATGGACCCCGGCCGCCGATCCCTTGGCCTTCAGGCTCATCACGAACGCCAGCACCTTGGCCACCGTGGCGTAGAACTCGGCCGGGATCTCCATGCCCACCTCCACGCTCTGCTCCAGCGCCCGGGCCAGCGGTACGTCCTGCACCATCGGGATGCGGTGCTCGGTGGCGAGCTCGCGGATCTTCTGGGCGGTGTTGCCCTGGCCCTTGGCGATCACCCGCGGGGCGCCGCGCTCCGGTTCATAACGCAGGGCGACGGCGACGTGGGTCGGGTTGACCAGCACCACGTCGGCGGTGGGTACGTCGGCCATCTGCCGGTTGCGGGCCATGGCCATCTGTTTGGCCCTGATCTGGCCCTTGACGTGCGGGTCGCCCTCGGTGTTCTTGTGCTCCTGCTTGACCTCCTCCTTGCTCATCCGCAGCTGCTTGTTGGTGCGCTTGCGCACCACGAAGTAGTCGGCGGCGGCCATCACGATGCCGGCCACCGCCGCCGCCCGGATCAGCGACAGCACGGCGTCGTTGATGACGCCGAGCAGCGAGCCGATCTGCAACTGACCCGCGGTCATCAGCAGCGGCACGATGTCCTTCATCGTCAGGTACAGCACGCCGCCCAGCACTCCGGTCTTGACCAGGGCCTTGGTGCCCTCCCAGAGCGACTGCGTGCCGAACATCTTCTTGATGCCGGGCAGCGGGTTGAGCCGGTTGAACTTCGGGATGAACAGCTTGGTGGCGACCCGGATGCCGCCCTGGGCGCCGGCCGCCGCGATGCCCACCGCCATCATCGTCAGCGCCAGCGGCAGCACGGCCCAGGCGGCGCTCATCAGGCCGTCCTTGAGGATGCCCATCGCCACCTGCGGATCGGGGTCCGCGATGACGTCCGGGATCTTGGCCATCAGCTCCCGCGAGTGCTCCATCGTCGAGCTCAGCGTGCGCGGCAGCACGATGCTGGCGGCCAGCATGCCGACCCAGGCGCCGATGTCCGGGCTGCGCCCGATCTGGCCTTCCGCCCTGGCCTTCTTGAGTTTCTGGGGAGTGGGCTGTTCGGTCTTCTCGCCGCTCACGGGTCACCCCCCGCTCAACCGGACGACCGCGATGACAGCCTTGTCGATCAGGCTGTCGAGGGCCCGCGGCAGGACCGCGATGGCGGTCCCGGACAGGGTCAGCAGCAGGAAGATCTTCGCCGGGAAGCCGAGCTGGAACGCGTTCAGCGCCGGCGCCACCCGGTTCAGCAGGCCGAACGCGACGTCGGTGAGGAACAGCACAGCGATCAGCGGACCGGCGATCTGCACCGCGGCCACCACCATCTCCCCGATCCCGGTGGTGAGCAGCCGGCTCAGCGTCTCCAGCGAGAAACTGGCGTCCAGCGGCAGCGTCTTGTACGACTGCAGGAACCCGCGCAGCACCAGCTGGTGGCCGTCGCTGGCGAACAACAGCGTCGCCGCCACCAGGTTGTAGAAGCGCCCGAAGACCGAGCTCTGGTTCTGCGACAACGGGTCGTACGCGGACGCGAGGGTGAAGCCGCCGAACACGTCCAGCAGGTCACCGGCCGCCTGCACCGCGGCGAAGAAGAGGTACGTGATGAAGCCCAGCGCCGCGCCCACGAAGACCTGCAGCACCGAGCTGGCGATGATCGCCGTGGTCTGGATGGAGGGCACCGAGGCGGTCAGGTACGGCGCCATCGGCAGCGCCAGCCCGATCGAGAGCAGCACCTTGACCTGCGCGGGGATGAGCCGGGAGTTGAACGGCGGGCACAGCATCAGCCACGCGCCGGCCCGGGCCGCACCCAGCATGACGGCGACCAGCTCGGCGATCGGCAGGTTCCAGTTCATTGGTACGACCCCACCAGTGCCGTGATGATCAGCCCCCAGCCGTTCACCAGCACGAAGAGCAGCAGCTTGAACGGCATCGCCACGGTCACCGGGGGCAGCATCATCATGCCCAGCGACATCAGCGACGCGGAGACGACCATGTCGATGATGAGAAACGGGATGAAGATGACGAAGCCGATGATGAAGGCCGCGCGCAGCTCGGACAGCACGAACGCCGGAATCAGCGTGGTGAGCTCCACGTCGGCCGGGGTCGCGGGCTTCTCCTGCCCGGACACCTTGACCAGCAGGGCCAGCTCGTCCTCGCGGGTGCTTTTGAGCATGAACTCGCGCAGCGGCTGCACCCCGTCGGCGAACGCCTGCGACTGGGTCTTGTCGCCGGCCAGATAGGGCTGCACGCCCACCTCGTTCACCTGCGACACCACCGGGCTCATGATGAACAGACTGATGAACAGGGCCAGCCCGGCGAGCACCTGGTTGGGCGGCAGGCTGGTCAGCCCCAGCGCGTTACGGGTGATCCCGAGGACCATGAACACCTTGGTGAAGCAGGTGCACAGCAGCAGCACCGCCGGGGCGACCGAGAGCAGCGTCAGGCCCAGCACGATCACCAGCGAGGAGGCCGGCTTGCTGCCGTCGGGATTCGTACCGTTGATGTTGAAGTTGATGCTGCCGCCGCTCGGGGTCACCGTGGGCGCGACCGGGGCCGTCGGGCCCGGCGCGCGCGGCAGCTCGTAGCCGACCGTGACGGCGGCGGGCGCGGGCGTGGGCTGCGGCGGCGCGGCCTGCGCCGCGGCGGCCGGCACCAGCGCGCCGAGCGCGAAGAGCAGGATCAGCAGGGTACGACGCCACATGTCAGCGCCTCGTCGTCCGGTCGCGCAGGAAATCCAGGGTCGAGCTCCACGTCCGCGGGGACAGCAGCGAGCCGTCCAGCTTGCCGCCGTGATGCGGCAGCACGGTCGGATGCACCGCCGGGAGCACGCCGTCGGCCTCGGCCACCGGTTCGGGCCGGACGTGCGGCTCGGGCCCGAACGCGTCCAGGGCGGTCTCGCCCAGCAGGCTGACCTGGGTGTCGGTGACGCCGAGGATGAGCGCCCGGTCGGCGACCTGGACGACCGCCACCGACGAGCCGCGGCTCAGCGACTGCCGGTTGAGCACCGACAGGTTGCCGGATCCGCGCCGGCCCACGCCCCCGCGCCGCGCCACCCTGGCCAGTCCCCACATCAGGCCGAAGACGACCAGCAGCGAGAAGCCGATCCGCAGCACGAGCTCGAACAAGGGTTACTCCCGTTCGCTGCCGGGAGCGACGATCTCGGTGATCCGGATGCCGAAGTTCTCGTCGATGACGACGACCTCGCCGCGGGCGATCAACCGGCCGTTGACCAGCAGGTCGGCCGGGCTGCCGGCGGCCCGGTCCAGCTCCACGATCGCGCCCGGGATCAGCGAGAGCAGTTCCCGCACGCTCATCCGGGTGCGGCCCAGCTCGGCCGAGACCTCCATCTCGACGTCGTGCAGCATGTCCAGCCCGCCGCGCATGGGCGCGGCACCACCCTCGCCCCGGCGGGCCACGCCACCGGGCGCCCCGTCGGACGGCCACGGCGTCAGCGTCATGGCGATGACCGCCCGGATGTCGCCACCGTCCAGCAGCGGCACGGCGACGGCGTCGTTCTTGGCGGCGATCGCGCTCAGCGCCACGCCCGAGTCCATGAGCTGGCCCGGGTCGAGCACCACCGGACCGAACGCGCGGGCCGCGGCCTCCAGCGCCGGCCGGATGGCCGCGGTCAGGTCCAGCTCGCCGAGCGGGCTCTCCTTCAGCGCGTCGGCCAGGTCCTGACCGACCACGACGACGACCTCGCCGGTCGCCGCCCCGCTGAACTTGGCGGTGACGGCCTGCCCGGTGGTCAGCATGTCGCCGCTCGCGCTCACCGGCGCGCCGACCATGAGCTCCCGGCTCGTCGGCAGCACGGCCAGGGCTGCCTCGGCCGCGCTGCGGACCAGCGCGAGCTGGGGATCGGTGATCGTGGGCGCGGTCATCGGCGCTCCTCCTTGGGCGACGGCACGACGAGGCAGGCCAGCCGGGCACCCTGGTTACCGGGCACTGCGTGTGCAAAAACGGTCTCGTTGACGGTGACCTCGAGCGGCACGCTGGTCGGGTGGGCCAGCGGCACGACATCACCGGGTCGTAGATCCACAATGTCATCGGTACGCATGCGGATGGGCTGGAATCGGACAGCTACGTCAATCGGCGCCGCGGAAAGTCCGGCTGTGATGTTGCGCAGCGAGGTGTCGCGTACCATCCGCTCGGCCGCGGTGAGCTCGATCGTCTCCTGCTTCTCCAGCACCGGCAGGATGGTGCTGAACGGCAGGCAGATGCTGGCCACGCACTCCTCGGTGCCGATCTTGACCTCGAACGAGGCGATCACCACGGCGTCGCCCGGCTGGTGCGCCCGCAGGAACTGGGCGTTGTACTCGATCTCCTTGAGCTTGGGGGAGATGTCGACCAGCTGCTCGAAGCCGTACCGCAGCTCGCCCAGCATCCGTTCCATCAGCCCGCGCAGCAGGGGCATCTCGACCTCGGTCAGCGGCCGCTCCGGCTGGGCTCCGCCGGGGCCACCGAGCATATGGTCGATAGCGGTCATCGCGGCCGAGGAGGCGAGCTCCAGCAGCACCGTGCCGGACAGGGGTTCGATGGAGACGACCGCGATCACGGTGGGGTTGGCCAGCGAGGAGATGTACTCGTCGTAGTTCAGCTGCTCGATGGAGACCAGCGACACGCTGCTGACCACGCGCAGCCGGGTGGTGAACAGCGTTCCGCAGCTGCGCGCGTACGTCTCGAAGGCGATCTGCAGCGTGCGGATGTGCTCGCGGGAAAGCTTGATCGGCTTGCGGAAGTCGTACGTGGTGGGGCCGGCGTTGCCGCGCCGGGCCATCTTGCCGGGGGGTCGGGTCGGAGACGTGGTCACGTCGTCCTGATCGGCCGGGTTGCGGAACCGCTGAGCCGCCGGGCGTGCTTTGTCCCCGGCTACGCGAAATGGGCAGGTCCGCCGGGAGCGGACCTGCCCATCGCGGGGGTCACTGGGTGACGAAGGAGGTGAAGTAGATGCCCATCACCAGGTGCTTGTCGTCGTGGTTGTACGCCTTCTCGATCTTCTCGAGCAGCTCTTCCTTGGCCTTGAGCCGGCCCTTCTCGGTCTCGAGCTCGGCCAGCTCCATGCCGGTGTACTTGTCGATCGCCAGGTCCCGGGCCTCCGCGAGGTCGACCTCCTCCTCGCCGGCTTCCTCGGTCATCTGCAGGGCGAAGCCGAGCTTGAGGTAGTGCGCGTCGGCCAGGTTGATCGTCATCGTGTCCTCGATCGCCACGACCGCGCCCTTCACCGGCTCCGGCTCGGCGGCCTCGGCCGCGTCGCCCTTGAGGAAGAACCAGCCACCGGCGCCGCCTCCGCCGAGCAGCACCACGGCGAGGATAATGATCATCAGCATCTTCTTGGACTTCTTCTTCGGCGCTTCCGCCGTAGCGTCCTTGTCGTCCTTGCTCATCGGAACTCCTCCTGTCGTGGTCAGTCGTGCGGGGTGGTGGACTCGGTGGTTGATTCGGTCGTACCGGCGGTTGCTTTAGCCTCCGCGGCGGCCTGCTTGGTGGTAGTTCCGGTGTGCAGCTTCGCGTCGTCGCCCGCTGCCGCCGGCAGCAGCGCGGCCTGCTCGGCGTTGAGCTGGGTGAGCACGACGACGTCCACCCGGCGGTTCATGGTGACCGCCCGCGGGTCCTTGGGGTCGATCAGCGGCTTGGTGTCGGAGAAGCCCACCGCGCTCATCCGGTCTTTGGGCAGGCCGTGCCCGATCAGGTACCGGACGGTGGTGGACGCCCGCGCCGCGGACAGCTCCCAGCCGCTGGGGTAGTACGTGGTGGTCGCCTTGAGCTGGTTGGTGTTGCCGTCGACCTCGATGTTGTTCGGCAGCTTGGCCAGCGTGGGCGCGATGGCGTCGAGGATCTTGCGCCCGCCGGCCCGCAGCTCGGCCCGGTTACCGGCGAAGACCACCTCGTTGGTGACCACGGTGACCACCAGGCCGCGCTCGTTGATGGTGAACTTGACCTGGTTGAGCAGCTTGGCCGCCTCCAGCGCGTCGGCGATCTTCCGCTCGATCTCCTTGAGGTTCTCGGCCTCCTTGGTGGCCGCCTTCGCGTTGGCCGAGGCCTCCTTGCGGCTCGCGGCGAGCAGGGCCCGCTGCACCGCGTCCTTCTGCTCCTTGGTCATGCCCTCCGTGCCGCTGCCGCCGTCGCCCGGGTTGGTGCCCGGGTCGATCGGGACGACGTTGGTGCTCTGCCCGGCGCCCTCCAGGTTCGAGACGTTGCCGGTCATCGCGACGCTGGAGGCACCGAAGCCCTCGGAGAGGCCGGCCGCCAGCTCGGCGAATTTCTTCTTGTCGACGTTGCTCATGCTGAACAGCACCACGAACAGGACGAACAGCAGCGTGAGCATGTCGGCGTACGACACGAGCCAGCGCTCGTGGTTGACGTGCTCCTCGTGCTCCTCGTGTCCGCCTTTCTTCCTGCGCCCCCCGCCGCCCGAGCTCATCCTGTGCCCACCTTTCGCATGCCCTCGTGGCCCTCGCCGTCACTGTCGCGGCGCACGCCTTCCCGGCGTGGCTCGGTGCAGTCGGTCATGCCTAGGCCGCCTTCTTGGTGGACGCGGCCTCGGCCGCCTTGGCGGCGTCCGGCGGCAGCAGGCTGCGCAGCTTCTGCGCGACCAGGCGCGGGTTGGAGCCCGCCTGGATCGCGAGCACACCGTCGATGACCAGCTCCATCTCCTCGGCCTCGATGCCGGAGAGCCGGGTCAGGCGGGCCGCGACGGGCAGGAAGATCAGGTTGGCGGACAGCACGCCCCAGAGCGTCGCGACGAACGCCGCGGCGATGGAGTGACCGAGCGTCTCCGGCTTGTCGAGGTTCTCGAGCACGTGCACCAGGCCCATGACCGTGCCGATGATGCCGACGGTCGGGGCGTAGCCACCCATGTTCTCGAAGATCTTCATGCCGGCCTTGTCGGCCTTCTTCTTGGCGCCGACCTCGGCGTGCAGGATGTCGTGCAGCTCCTCGGGGTCCGTACCGTCGATGGCCAGTTGCAGGCCACGCTTGAGGAACGGGTGCTCGACCGTCTTGACCGCGTCCTCGAGGGCCAGCAGGCCCTCGCGGCGGGCCCGCTCGGCCAGTTTGACGATGTCGTCGACGAGCTTGTTCGGCGGCGTCACCTTGGCCAGGAAGGCCTTCTGCAGCAGCTTGCCGGCGCCGAGGGCGTCCTTGAGCACGCCACCGGCCATGCCGGCGCAGAACGCGCCGCCGAAGACCAGCAGCATGGACGGGATCAGGATGATGGAGGCCGGGCTGCCGCCCTCCAGGATCTGCACGGTGAAGACGATGGCCAGTGCGATGACTACACCAAGGATGGTGGCGAGGTCCATCAGCGGTCCTTCCGGTGCAGCTGCAGCACGTTCGTCGCAGCGGTCTCGTCGTCGTGGTCAGCGGGCGCGGGCTCGGCCAGCAGGGCCGGCTCGGACTCGATGCGACTCGCCTGGGCGATCAGCGAGGCGCGGTAGTGGCGCACCGAGTCGATGAACTCGGGCACCGATTCGGCGATGACGTACTTGGTGCCGTCCACCAGCGTGATGACCGTGTCGGGCGTGCAGTCGGCACGCTCGACCAGGTCGGGGTTGAGGGCGAACACGGCTCCGTTGAGGCGGGTTACGAGAATCACGACATCCGTCCTTGGGGCGTCTCATTGGCTGGTGGGCCGTCCATGGCCCGTCCTTAATCACTTCGGCGTGGTGCCGGTTGCCGATGAGGGCGACCTGGTCACTTTCCGGGTGCGAGCCGCCCCGGAAAGAGCGAAGCCGGGGCCGGCAGACGTACCCGGCCCCGGCCTAAGCCGGTCTTTCTTCTCAGACCCCGGCCTGAGCCGGTGCTTCTGCTCAGCCCCCGCCTAAGCCGGACCATGCATCCGATTCACCGTTTGAGGTTGACGAGCTCCTGCAGGATCTCGTCGGAGGTGGTGATGATCCGGCTGTTGGCCTGGAAGCCGCGCTGGGCGATGACCAGGTTGGTGAACTCCTGGGCCAGGTCGACGTTCGACATCTCCAGCGCGCCGCTGGTGATCAGGCCGAGGCCCGCCGACCCGGCCGAGCCGACCTGGGCCAGGCCCGAGTTCACCGTGCTGCGGAACATCGAGTCGCCGATCTTCTCCAGGCCGTTGACGTTGTTGAAGTTGGCCAGCGCGAGCTGACCCAGCGTCTGCTTGAGGCCGTTGGAGAAGACACCGACGATCTGGCCGGTGTTCGACACCGTGTAGGAGCTCAGGATGCCGGCGGCGGAACCGTCCGACGCGCTCACCCGGGCCTCGGTGTTGCCGGCGTACGTGGTCAGGTCGTGGATGTCGATCTCGTAGCCACCCATGGTGATCTTTCCGGTGTCCTTGCCGTCCACGTCCAGCTCGCCGCGGGCCTTGCCGCCCGGGAAGGAGATCGGCTGCGTCGCCGGGACCGGAGCCGGGACCAGACCCGGCATCGTCATCTCCCAGACCGGGTAGCCGTCGGCGTCGTCCGCGCCCCGGGTGAGCACGACGTCCAGGGTTCCCGAACGGCCCTGAGCGTCGATGGTCGGGATGGGAATCGTCTTGGCGCTGCTGACGCCCGTGGCCTCGTAGGAGAGGTTGCCGGTCAGCGTGAACGATTCCGTCTGGGTCGGCTCCAGGCTGATGCCGATGGGCAGCTTGATGTCGCCCGGCGCGCCGGCCGGGTTGACCACGCCGTCGTCGTCCGCACTCCAGCCCTGCACGATCTGGCCGTTGGGCGTGGTCAGCGAGCCGTTGGCGTCGAAGGTGAACGAGCCGGCCCGGGTGTAGACCGTCTCGCCGCCGCTCTTGGTGATGAAGAAGCCGTCACCCTGGATCATCATGTCGCCGGACTTGCCGGTGGTCTGCGCGGCGCCCTGGCTGAAGTTGGCGTTCACGCTGGCCGTCCGCACACCCAGGCCGACCTGGGCGGGGTTCGTGCCACCGGAGCCGTTCTGCGGGGCGCCGGCCGCGTTGACCATCTGCGAGAGCGTGTCCTGGAAGACGGTCTGGCTCGACTTGTAACCGGTGGTGTTGACGTTGGCGATGTTGTTGCCGGTGACGTCCATCATCTGCTGGTGCGCGCGCAGGCCGCTGATGCCGGAGAAGAGAGAACGCAGCATAGGTCAGGTGTCCTTCGGGGTAGCGGGATCGGTGGTTGTCGCTGGTCCGGTTGCGGTTTGCTGGACTTCCGTGACCTTGGACAGCTGCACATCCGTGTTCCCGACCACGAGCGTCGGTTCGCTGTCTCCGTTGAGCTTCGTCTTGGTGACGACGCCCGTCTGGGTCATGCCGTTGCCGTCCTGATACGTGACCGTGCGGCCGACCAGCGCGCTGGCGCCGATCAACTGCTGGGCCTGCATCATCTCGGCGATCTGGCCGAGCTTCTCGACCTGGGTGAACTGCGCCGTCTGGGCGAGGAACTGCGTCGAGTCGGCCGGGTTGCTGGGGTCCTGGTACTTCAGCTGCGCCACCAGCAGCTTCAGGAACGTGTCCTGGTCAGCCACCGACTTGCTGCTGCCGGCGTCCTTGCCGGTCTTGTTCGTGTACATCGACGTCGCGGTGACGTTCTTGGCGTCGAATTCCTTGCTGACGTTTCCGCCGATCGGTGACGTCATGAACAAGTCCTCCAGAGTTCGAGTCGGTGGCCCTCGCCCTCAGTTTCGGCGGGTTCGCCGATTCACTTAGCCCCTGTTTCCGGCTCAGGCCCGGATGTCGAGCCGGCTGTTGCCATTGGTGCCCGGGGGACCGGGTTCGGCCGGTACGGGAGCCGGTTCGGCGGTGTCGCCGTTCCCGCCGCGGGTCCCGTTGTTGCTGCCCATGAACGCGAACTGCTGCCGCGCCTGGTCCTGGCCGGTGCCCTGACGCAGATCCAGCGAGGTGTTGCCGAAGCCGGACTGCTGGAGCTCCCGCCGCAGGTCGTCCAGGGCGTTGCGCAGCGACTCGTGACCCGCGTCGGTCGAGCTGGACAACTGCACGTTGATCTCGCCGTTGCGGATCTCGGCGACGACCTGCACCGGGCCCAGGTCGGCGGGGTGCAGGTTGACGGTGAGCCGGTGCACACCGTCCGCGTCCAGCCGCAGCGGGATGATGCGGGCGGCGAGCTGGGTGGCCTGCGGGCTGGGTGCGGCCGGGGCCGGCGGCGCGGCGTCCGCCACCGGGGCGGTGGGTGCGGCGGGTGCGGTTGCGGCCACTCCGGCATTTCCGGGTACGGCGAAAGGCTGTTCGGCACCCGGGGCGGTGGTGGTGGGTGGCTGCGGGGTATTCGTACCGGTGCCCGGCTGTTGTCCGTCCGGGTTCTGCCCAGCGGTGTCGCCGCCGGTGCTCCCTTGTTCGCCGAGCGGAGGTGCCTCGGCCGGCGGGGCGTCGGCCTTGGCCGCTTCGGTGATGGCAGTGTCGGCGGCCTGAGGCGCAGCCTCCGTGACCGGAGCAGTTGTGGTCTCCGGAGTGACGGCTGTGGTGGTGGCGGGTGTGGCTGCGGCGGGTGCCGGAGCTGCCGGATCGGCGCCCTCGGCCACGACCTGAGTGGTGCCGGCTGCCGCCGGAGTGGCAGGAGCGGCAGCGGCGGTCGGCTGTGCTTGCGGGGCCGCGGCCTGGGTGGCGCTGCTCGGGGTGGGTGCTGTACCGGAGAAGCCGGTCTGCGTGGCGGCTTCGCCCGCGGCCTGCGTCGCGGGGGTCGCCTGCGCGCCGGCACCACCGGCGCCGCCGAACCCGGCGGCCCCACCAGCGCCGCCAGCTCCACCAGCGCCGCCAGCTCCATCCGCGCCGCCAGTCCCCGCTGCGCCGCCGGCGCCGCCTGTCCCAGCCGCGAGGCCGGCGTCGGTCCCCGGCGTTGCCGGAGCGACCTGCGCCTGCCCGGTGGCCGCAGTGCTGGGCGTAGCGGTGCTGGACGTAGCGATGCTGGGAGTGGCGGTGCCGGGTGCAGCTGTCGTTGTTGCCGATGCAGCCGTGACCGCCGGCGTAGCCGTCGGCTCGGTGGCGACCGGCCCGGTCAGCACCGGGCCGATGGCGGGCAGCGCGGCCTGGCCCAGCAGGGCCGGGGGTGTCGGCGGTACAGGCTCGGTGGTCTCGGTCTCCACCGGCTCGGTCTCCACTGACTTGGTCTCCACTGACCCGGTCTCAGCCGGCTTCGTCGCCACCGGCTGGGTCTCCCCGGCGACGGCCTGCTCCGGACGCGCGGTCTGCTGCCCCGCCGTGAACTCGACCTCCTCACCCTGCGGCCGGAGCTCGTCCGCCCGAGGCGGCGTGGGTTGAGTCTCCGGCTGCGCGGCGCCGGCGCGCTGCGCGGCCGGCCTGGCCTGCGACATCCGCTGCGGCACGGCACGCTGGTCGGTGGCGCGGTTGGGCACGGCCCGGTGCTGGGCGGCGCGGTTCTGCAGCCGGGCGTCGACCGAGCGGGACTCGGCCTGGGCCAGCGCCGCCCGGTTCGCGGCCGCGGAACGGTGCAACGCGGCCTGGTCCTGCGCCCGCTGCTGAGCCGTCCGGCTCTGCGCCGCCTGGCTCGCCTGGTGCTGGCGCTGCCGGTCCGCGCGGTGCTGCGCCTGGTCCGCCGGGGCCCGGTCCAGCTCGGCCGAGAGCGCCGAACCGAAGGCGTCCGCGCCCTCGCCCGCTCGGGGGCCCGTACGGCGCCCGGCGTCGGTCGTGGGTTTGCGGTCCGGCCCGGTGACGGAGCTCGTCATGCGGCGGTTCCCCTCTGAGTACGGCGCTCAGCCGAGCGCGGCCAGCGCCTTCTGGACCTTGGGCACGTACGCCTGGGTCTCCGCGAACGGCGGGATGCCCCCGTACTTGTGCACGCTGCCGCCGCCGGCGTTGTACGCGGCCAGCGCCAGCGGCAGCGACTTGAACTCCTTGAGGTGGCTGGAGAGCAGCTTGGCGGCACCGTTGATGGCCTGCTGGGGGTCGAACGAGTTGTCGACGCCGAGGCCGCGTGCGGTGGCCGGCATGAGCTGCATCAGGCCCTGCGCGCCGGCCTTGCTGACGGCCTTCGGGTTGTAGCCGGACTCGACCTTGGCCACGGCGGCCAGCAGCTTCGGCGACACGTCGTACTTCGCGCCCGCCTTGAGGAACATGTCCGCGTACGGGACGCCGGCCAGCGAGGTGGAGTTCTGCAGGCTGGCCGGGCGTACGGCCGCCGCGGCTCCGGCGCCGGTGGCGGCGCGGGCGGCGAGGTCGGTGCCGACGACCCGGCGGATGTGCGTGGGCGTCTCGTAGACCGACTGGATCTTGACGTGGTCGCCGGGCTTGGGTGCCGCGATCATCTTGTTGTCGCCCAGGTAGATGGCGACGTGGTCGACCGGCGAGTCGAAGGCCAGGATGTCGCCGGGCTTCGCGTCGCGCATGCTGTCGACCTTGGTGCCGACCCGGGCCTGCTCGCCCGAGGTGCGCGGCAGGTCGATGCCGAGGTCCTTGTACGCCTTCTGCACCAGGGCCGAGCAGTCCAGCCCCTTGGCGGCGTTCGTGCTGCCGAAGACGTACGGCGTGCCGAGGTACTTCTTCGCGGCGTCGACCACGGCCTGCCCGGTGACACCGGTGGTGCCCGTGGTGCCGGTGGCTTGGGTGAGCGCGCTGGCGAAGGCGGCGTCCGGCGTGGCCGGGGTGGCGATCCCGAGCTGGGACTTGAGCTCGGAGATGCGGGACATGACTCCCTGCACACCAATCATGCGTGGCTCCCGTCGTCGGCGTTGCCCTCGTCGGTGAGTTCGGCGGGTTCGCCGTCGCGCTTAGCGGCAAGCGAAAGAGTGGCCCGGGCGGCGTCGATCGCCTGCCGGGCGTTCGCCAGGTCGACGGCGGGCCGCCGGGCGGCCACCGAGTTCGCCGTCTCCCGGGCCGCGTCCTCGCGGTCGGCGGCGGTGCCGTTGCCGTGGCGCAGGGTGTTGGCCCGTTCCTCGCTGGTCGCGTCGATGCCCCGGGCCGCGTTGCGGGCCTTGGCCGTCACGGCCATCTCGTCGATGGCGAGCTGCTCGGTCCGCAGGTCGTGGGCCTTGACCGCCGCGGCGTGCCGTTCGGCCATCGACTCCACCGCCCGGCGCCGCTTGGCCGCGTCGGCCAGCTCGGCCTGCTTCTCCCGGGCCAGGTCCTCGGCGTCGGCGACCATCCGGTGCGCGCCGGAGAGGGTGGCGGCCATCGACTGGCGGGCCACCATCGAGGCGACCATCGCCCGCGCCGTGCCCTCGGTCGGCGCGTCCGCGCCGGCCAGGTCGAGCTGACGGCGCTTGACCAGCGCCTGGGCGTCGCGGATCTCCTGGCGGGACTGGATGACAGCGCCCTTGGCGGCGTCCTCCTGAGCCTTGCGGGCCCGCAGGACGGGTCCGAGCCGGAACAGGCGATTCACGAGACCTCCCGATGCGTCGAGGCGACTCCCTCACCATTGGTTCGGCCCGGGCCCGGACCGGCTGAGCGCCTGCACCCGAGCTGCACCCGTCAGGAGGCGGCGATGAGCTGCCGCAGCGCCTGCCACGAATCGGCCGCGCTCGCCTTCTCGTCCAGGCCCTGGCGCAGGAAGGCGGTGATCTGCGGCCAGATCGCGGTGGCCCGGTCGGCGTCCGGGTTGGTGCCCGGCACGTACGCGCCGATCTCGACCAGCTCGCGGACGTCGCGGTGGGCGGCCATCAGCCGGCGCAGCTCCGCGGCGTCGCTCTTCTGCTCCGGCGTGGTGATCCGGTTGGCCACCCGGGAGATCGAGTCGAGCGCCTGGATGCTCGGAAAGTGGCCGGCCGTGGCGAGCTTGCGGTCGAGCACGATGTGCCCGTCCAGGATCGAGCGGGCCGCGTCGGCGATCGGCTCGTTGTGGTCGTCGCCCTCGACCAGCACCGTGTAGAGGCCGGTGATGCTGCCCCGGGCGCCGGGCCCGGCCCGTTCCAGCAGCGAGGCGAGCATCGCGAAGACCGACGGCGGGTAACCGCGGGTGGCCGGCGGCTCGCCGACGGACAGGCCGACCTCGCGCTGGGCCATCGCCGCGCGGGTCACGCTGTCCATCATCATCAGCACGTCGCCGCCCTCGTCGCGGAAGTACTCGGCGATCCGGGTGGCGACCGAGCCGGCCCGCAGCCGGACCAGCGGCGGCGTGTCCGAGGTGGCGATCACCACCACCGAACGGGCCAGCCCCTCGGGGCCGAGGTCGTGCTCGATGAACTCGCGGACCTCCCGGCCACGCTCGCCGACCAGCGCCACGACGTTCAGCTCGGCCGTGGTGCCCCGGGTGATCATGGACATCAGCGTGCTCTTGCCCACGCCCGACCCGGCGAAGATGCCGATGCGCTGACCGCGGCCGCAGGGCACGAGCGTGTCGAGCACCCGTACGCCCAGCGGCATCGGCGCGTCGACCAGCTGGCGTTCCATCGCCGAAGGCGGTGCGGCCTCGATGCTGACCATCTCGCCCTTCAGCGGCGGGCCGCCGTCCATCGGGCGGCCCAGGCCGTCCAGGATGCGGCCGCGCAGATCCGGGCCGACCGCGACGCGCAGCGGGCCACCGGTGGAGACCACCGGGCTGCCGGTGCTCATGCCCGCGATCGGGCCCAGCGGCAGGCAGGAGAGGCGTTCACCGTCGATGGCCGCGACCTCGGCCAGTACGGCCTCGTCGCCCTCGCCGATCTGCAGCAGTTCGCCGACCCGGGCCTCCAGCCCGCTGACGGTCACCCGCAGGCCGACCGCGCCGGTGACCTTGCCGCGGCTCAGCGGCTGGGCGGCGGTCAGGGCGGCGTTGATGCGATTGCGGAAGACATCGGTCACCGGTAGGGGCCTCTCACAGTCTCAGCGCGGCCCGCGCTCTCGCCACGGCGGCGGCGATGGAGGCGTCGACGGTCGTGGTGCCGGTCTCGGCCACCGCGTCGCCGGGGTGCAACGCCGGTTCGGGCCGCAGATGCACCGGCCGGCCCTCGTAGTTGTAGTCGGCGTCGGTTGCCGTACCGACCAGATTGCGGAAATCGTCGGGATGCAGGCTCACCACGATGTCGCCCTGCTCGGGCGCGGCGTTCATGGCCCGCCGCAGCGCGGCCGCGGCCCGGCCCTCCGGGTCGTCCATGGCCCGGCCGACGATGGCCTCGGCCAGCTCGAACGCGTGCGCCAGCACCGCCTCCTGCAACTCGTGCAGGGTGGGCATCAGCTGGGTCTCCAGGTTGGTCACGGCCCGGCCCAGCGCGTTGACGGCCTGGGCCAGGGCGGCCGCGCGCCGCTGGTCGTGCGCCTGCTCCACGGCCCGGGCCCGCTCGGCGGCCGCCTCGGCGGCGAGCGCCGCGGCCCGCTGGCCCTGCGCCCAGCCCTCGGCATAACCGGTGGTCCGGGCCTGCTGCTTGGCCCGCTCGACCGGCGCGCTGTCCGGGGGTACGCCGCGGCGCAGGTCCACGCCGAAACGGGCCGCGGTGGCCGCCTCGGCGACGCTGCCCCGCAGCACCGGCCCGTCGTCAGTCGATGAGCTCATCGGCCTCGCCACCACGCTGAATCTCGATCTGGCCGGAGTCCTCCAGCGCGCGGATCACCGCGACGATCTTGGTCTGCGCCTCCTCGACCATCTTGACCTTGACCGGGCCCATCAGGTCGATCTCCTCCAGCAGGTTCTCCCGGCCCCGCTCGGAGAGGTTCTGGGTGACCTTGTTGCGGACCTCCTCCGCCACGCCCTTGAGTGCGGTGGCCAGGTCGGAGGGCTCGACCTGGCGCAGTACCAGCTGCACCGAGCGGTCGTCCAGGTTGACGATGTCCTCGAACATGAACATCCGCCGCCGGATCTCCTCGGCGATCTCCGGGTTGCGCGCCTCCAGGGCCTCCAGGATGAGGCGTTCGGTGGTGCGGTCGGCCCGGTTGATGATGTCGACCAGCGGATCCAGGCCGCCCACCGTGGAGAGCTCGTCCGGCTGGAGCACGGTGGAGAGCTTGCGCTGCAGGGCCACCTCCACCTGCCGGATCACGTCCGGGGAGGTGCGGTCCATGACGGCGATCCGGTGTGCGACGTCCGACTGCACCTCGGGCGCCAGCCCGGACAGGATCGAGCTGGCCAGCGCCGACGGGATGTGGGCCAGCACCAGCGCGATCGTCTGCGGGTGCTCGTACTGCACGTAGGAGAGCAGCTGCCGGGGATCGGCGTGGCTGAGGAAGTTGAACGGCATGTCGGTCATCGACGCCTGCAGCCGGTCCAGGATCAGCTGGGCCCGTTCGGTGCCCAGCGAGGCCTCCAGCAGCTCACGGGCGTAGGCCATGCCGCCGGCGCCGGCGTGCTTGGTGGTGGCCAGGGCGTAGAACTCGTCGATGACGTCGCCGACGACCTGCGGCTCCAGCTTGCCCAGCCGGGCGATCTCCGCGGAGATCTCCTCGACCTCGTTCTCCTTCATGTTGGCGAGCACCCGGGTCGAGTACTCCTTGCCCATCCGGACCATCAGGATGGCGGCCTTGCGCAGACCGGTCATCGACGTCGTGGTCAGCCCGGGTGTGGTCAACGCGGTTCCTCCTTGAACCAGGGGGTGGACATTCCGGGATGGCTACCGGGTGGCGGCGAGCCAGCCCCGCAGCAGCGCGGCCATCTCCTCGGGCTGGTCCTCGACCATCTGCTCGATCTCGCGCTGGCGCTCCTCGAGGGCTTCCAGGTCGGCGTTCGCCGCCTCGATCGCGGGCGAGGGGATCGCCGCGTTGAGCTGCGCCAGCCGCTGCTGCTCCAGCGCGGACTGCATGTCCTCGAGGTGCTTGAGCTCAGCCGGGGTCAGCGCCTTGCGCTTCTTGGCCCGCCGGCTGGCCCGCCAGGCCAGGAAGATCAGGAGCAGCACGACCAGGGCCATCGCCGCGGTCTTGATCAGGGAGGTCTGCTTGGCCGACTGCTCGGCGGCGGCGGACGCGGCCAGCGCGTCCTTGGCGGCGGTGGCGGCACTGGTGTCGAACGGCATGGCGCTGACCGCGATGGTGTCGCCGCGGGTGGCGTCGATCCCGGCCGCGGCGCTGACCAGCGCCTGCACGTCGGCGGAGTTCACCGCGCCGGCAGTCGTGCTGTCCAGCAGGACGGCCACGTTCAGCTTCTTGATGCTGCCCGGGGCGCTCTTGCGGGCCTCGGTGGTCTTGTTGACGGCGTTGTTGCGCACGGTGTTGCTGTTCTCGTACTGCCCGGCGCCGTTGCTGCTGGTCGCGCCGTTGGGCACCTGGATGTTGTCCGGGCCGAGCACGCCGCCGGTGCCGTTGCCGTTGCCGTTGTACGCCTCGCGGCTGATGCTCTCCGACAGCGCGGCGACGGACGGGTCCGAAGTGTAGCGCTCGGTGGTCGTCTCGGTCTGGTCGTAGTCGAGCTCGGCGGTCGTGGTCACCACGGCGTGGCCGGGTCCGACGACGCTGTCGAGCATGTTCTGCAGGGAGGAGTTGAGGCGGTTCTGGAAGGCGACGGTCTGTGACTCCGTACCGCTGTCGCCGCCGGTGGCCACCGCGGCGCCGCCGCCGGTGGACAGGATCTTGCCGTCGGCGCCGGCCACGGTGACCTGCTCCGGGTCGAGACCCTCGACGCTCGACGCGACCAGGTGCACGATCGCGCGGACCTTCTCGGCCGTCAACGGCTTGTTGGCCGCGGACTGCACCAGCACCGAGGCGGTGGTCTTGTTCTGGTCGTCGGCGAAGACGTCCTTCTGCGGCAGCACCAGATTGACCGTCGCCGCCTCCACGCCGTCGATCGACTTGATCGTGCTGGCCAGCTCACCCTGCAACGCCCGCTGGTAGTTCGTGTGCTGCATGAAGTCGCTGGTGGTGATGCCCTGCTGGTCCAGCAGCGCGTAGCCGGTGTCCGACTCGCCGGGCAGGCCCTCGCCGGACAGTTGCAGCCGCAGGTCGTACACCTGGTCCTTGGGCACCAGGATGGTGCTGCCGCCGTTGCTCAGCTCGTACGCCGTGCCGGTCTTCTGCAGCGACTCGACGATCGCGCTGGCGTCCTTGCTCGACAGGTTGCTGAACAGGGCGGAGTACGAGGGCTTGGACGCCCAGGTGGCGAAGAAGTAGCCGCCGATGAGCAGAGCGAGCACGGCGGCGATGGTGACGGCCTTCTGTCCCGGGGTGAAGGACTTGAAGGTGTCACCGGCCTTGCGTACGGGCGCGGGGAGTCGGTCGCTCATGTCAGGCCTGCATCCTCATGATCTCCTGGAAGGCCTCCACAGCCTTGTTGCGGATCGCCATGGTCAGCTGCAGTCCCAGCGCGGCCTCGGTGGAGGCCATCGTGTACTGGGCGGGGTCCTGCAGCGTGCCGTTGGCGACCTGCACGGCCAGGTCCGAGGCCTTGGACTGGGAGGCCTGGACGCTCTCGAGGCCCTTGGAGAGCATGCCCGCGAAGTCGGTGTTGGGACCGGTGACAGCCTTGGTCGTGCCGGCGCCGGCGACACCGTCGACGCCGGAGACCGCGCCGATGCCGCTGAGGCCGCTGACCGCGCCGAGCGCGCTGATCGGAGAAACCATGGTCAGCCCTTCCCGAGCTGGATCGCCGCGTTGTAGGACTCCCGCGCCCGGTCCACGACCGAGAGGTTCGCCTGGTACGCGCGCTGCGCCATCATCAGCTGGGCCATCTGGCTGCCGAGGTCGATGTCCGGCCGGCGCACGTAGCCCTCGGTGTCGGCCATCGGGTTGTCCGGCTCGTACGCCAGCACACCCTCCGCGCTGCCGTACGCGATGCCGCCCACCTGCGCGCCGTTGCCGTCCTGGGCCTCCTGGGCGACGACGTAGCGCGCCTGGAAGGCCTTGTCGGACGTCTTGCTGACGTTGTCCATGTTGGCGATGTTGTCGGAGACGGCGTCCAGCCACTTGCGGTAGACGGTGACGCCGGATGCGGCGGTGCCGATCGCGTTGAAGGTGCTCATCTGGCTCAGGCCCCCTTGATCGCGTCGCGGATCAGTCCGTACTTGCCGTCGAGGGCGCGCAGCGTGAGCTGGTAGCGCATCGTCGTGTCGATGTGCGAGAGCGTCTCCTCATCGAGGTTGACGTTGTTGCCGTTCAGGCGCGTCGGCTCCAGCGAGTTCTGCACGCTCGGCGAGACCGTCGAGGGCGACTGGCCGTGAGCGACGGCGCTGCTGAGCGCCTCCTCAAACTTGACCTTACGAGCCTGGTAGCCGGGGGTCTCGATATTGGAGATGTTGTTGGCGATGGCGTTCTGGCGGGCGGACAGGCCGGCCACTGCGACGCGGAGCGAGGACGATGCGACGTCGTCGAACACGGCAGTTCCCTTCTGAAGCGGAGGTGCCTGTCCCTGGCGATAGGTCGGAGCAATCCGTTGCTCGTACTCTCCGATTCGGCCCGTCGGCCGATCCGCTGAGTCCGAAACGGTTGCTGGTGGGTTGCACACAACAACCCGAGACCCCTGCCGGGGTCCCGGGTTGTGACAGAGCTGGTGCCGGTGGGTCAGATGGCGCAGTCGATGTAGGTTGGAATCCCTTTGCCGGCCGTGCCGACCTCCACCCGGGCGGCGAAGGCGGTCTGCCGCCGGTTGGCGGTGATCGCGAGCGCTGCCGCCCGGGCGGCCTCGAGCTGCCGGGTCAGGATGAAATCGGCCCGCGGTCGCAGGTCCAACGGAATCGGGCCGATCCCGGCCGGCGGGCTCCACGGCGTCGCAGCCGGCAGCTCCTGGCTGCGGTGCTCCTCCGTGATCATCCGCTCGACGGCCTCGACGTCAGCCTCGAGCTCGTCCAGCGCCGAGATCCACGCGCTTCGCCACTCGTCCGCCATCAGGTCACCCCTCGGCCGCCGCGACGGCCATCGCCGCCTCCCGCCAGGTGTCCCGCAACGGCTCCATGAGGTCCAGGACGCCCTTCACCTTCGCCGCGTCGCCCTTCACGTTGGCGTTGACCAGCTCGGTCTCGACGAAGGTGTAGAGCGCGGCCAGGCCGGCGGCGCCGTCCCAGACATCCAGGTTCAGCGATACGTGCAACTCGGTGACGATGTCCTGGGCGTGCTTGAGGTGGTTGTTGGCCTCGGCCCGGTCGCCGGCCAGCAGGGCCTGCTCACCGCGGTTGAGGTCGAGGACCAGCCGGTCGAAGAGCATCAGGAGCAGCTTGGCCGGTGAGGCGGTGGCGACGGAGTCGGCGATGTAACGCGCACGCATGGCTGGTGGAGGTGTGCTCAAAGTGTTCGCTCCGCTCATCCGAGGCCGGCGAGCTGACTCGCCAGCCAGGAGGACTGCTGCTGCATCTTGCCCATGGCGACCTCAAGGCTGGAGAACTGCTTCTGCAGGTTGTTCTTGCGCAGCTCCAAGCGGACGTCCCACTGGCTCACCTGCTCGTTCATGCCCCGGATGTTGTCGTTGCGGCGCTGGATGAGGCCCTGAATGATGCCTTCCTTGGGCGATCCCGGCTTCGCGGGGTCGGCGACGCCCTCAGTGGCGAGCAATGACAAGGTCTCCAGCTTGCGGGCCAGGCCCACGCTGTCGTCGAAGCCGGGGTCGAACTTGCTGGTGCCGGTCTTGTCCTCGTAATGGTTGAAGTACTTCTGCGTCTTCTCCGGGTCGGCTTCGTACTTCTTGAGGAAGTCGTCCTTGACGAAGGTCAGCTTGCCGTAGCGGTCGATCCCGATGCCGACGTCCTTGAAGCTGGCGGTCTTGTCGCCGTCGCCCAGCCCGGCCGCTCCGGCCGAGACCGCACCGAGGATCTCCTGGGTGAGCTTGCGCATCGCGCTGTCACCGGCGAGGGTCCCAGCGGCGGTGTCGCCCGTCTTGGCCTTGGATTGCGCGGCGATCTCCGTCAGCGCCACGTTGGCGTTGTCGACAAGAGCCTGGATCTTGGCGGCGATGCCCTCGCTGTCAGCTGTCATGTCAATCGTCACCGACGGGTCGCTCACGGCCTGTGCTTTCACGGCGGTGATCGTCACGCCCGGCGCGACGTCCGTGAAGGTGTTGGACGTCGACGAGACCTCGAACGAGCCGGCCGGGCCGTCCACCGTCAGCTTGGCGTCGCGGCCTTCGGTGGTGGCGTCGGCGGTGCCCAAGGTCAGCCCGCTCGGCAGGCCGACCGCGGCGACCTTATCGGCGCCGGCGGTGCCGCTCTCCTTCGCGGTGAGTTGCAACGTGTACTGGCCCGGCGCGACCAGCACGGCGGAAGCCTTGTATGGCAGCTCGGTCTCGCCGTTGATCGCGGCGACCACTGACTGCAGCGACCGGTCCTTGGGCGTGAGCTGCTTGCTGTTTCCGCCTGTCAGCGTGACGTCGAAGGTGGTGCCCGAGATGGCCGGTGAGCCGGCGGCGTCGCTGATCGACCCGAGCGATGTGCCGTATGTCCTCTTCTCGGCCAGCGCGAGCTGGTCGACGCGGAAGGTCAGCGACCCGGCGGCTGCGCCGGGCGAGGCAGCGACCACTGCCGCGTCGGAGCTGGAAGTCGCCTTCATCGCGCCCCAGGAGTTCGGGTCGTTCAGCGCCTTCGCGGCGGTGCCGACGCTCGACATCCTGCTGTTGATGCTCTGGTAAGCGGTCACAACCTTGTTGGCGGTGTTGATTTTGGTCTTCAGCGCCGCCTGGGGGGCCGCTTCGATCTTCATGAGCTGGGCGATGGTGTCCGAGGTGCTCATGCCGGTGACGAGTCCGTCAACGCTGGCCATCGGCCACTCCCTCCGTCGGTGGGGCGGAAAACAGGACGGGCGGCCGGCGATGACGCCGACCGCCCGTCTATTCGGTTGCCTGTGCCATGGCCTGAGCCATTTGGAGTATTGTCACTGCGCCGATCAGCGCAGGAGCGACAGCACGCCCTGCTGGGACTGGTTCGCCTGGGACAGCATCGAGGTGCCGGCCTGGGTCAGGATCTGCGACCGGGTGAAGGACATCATCTCCTGCGCCATGTCGGTGTCCCGAATCCGGCTCTCCGACGCCGACAGGTTCTCGATGGCGACGTTCTGGCTGTTGATCGTGTGCTCGAACCGGTTCTGGTACGCACCGAGCTCGGCGCGCGCCGTCGACACCGCCTTGATCTGCGTGTCGATCGCTGTGATGGACGCGATTGCGGCGTCCGAATCCCCGAAACCGAGACCCGTGACCGCTGTCGCAATGTCGTCGACGTTGGCAGCGTTCAGATCCACCTCGATCTGGCTGCTGGCGTCACCGTCCGCGCCGACCTGGAACTTCATGACACCGGCATTGCCGGCCGACCCGTCGAGCAACTTCGTGCCGTTGAAGTTGGTCGACTCGCTGATGCGCGTCAGTTCCTCAGCGAGGCTGTCGACCTCGGTCGTGATGTTGGCGCGCGCCTCGGCGTTGTTGGAGTCGTTACCCGCCTGCACGCCCAGGTCACGCATGCGCTGCAGGATCGAGTGCACCTCGTTCAGCGCACCCTCAGCGGTCTGCACCACCGAGACACCGTCCTGCGCGTTGCGGACGGCGACCTTGAGGCCACCGACCTGGCTGCGCAGGCCCTCACTGATCGCCAGACCCGCGGCGTCGTCGGCGGCCCGGTTGATCCGGAAACCCGACGACAGCTTCTCGAGCGACTTCGACATCTGGTTGTCGGAGACAGAGAGGCTGCGGTAGGCGTTCTGGGCAGCGATGTTCTGGTTGATACGAAGACCCATTTGAATTTCCTCCTTGAGTGGGGTCCGAACCCGGCCCATCCGTGAGCCGTTTTGCTTACGCCATCAGTGATCGGACGGTCACTGCCGGTCCTGAGGAGTATCTGAAGTTTGTTCGCGGATGTTTCGCGAACGCCGGATCCGACCGCTCACCGATTCGCAACCCGAGCGACCTCAACTCCTCAGAGACGCCCGACAGATGCCGACGTGTCCGGTGAAGCGGAGGGAGTCCCTCTGCGGAGAAGGAGGAGCCGGTGAGCCTGACCGACCTGTCCAGCGTCCTGTGGCGCGCACGGGAGCTGTTGGAGCTGCTGCTGTTCAAGCTGGAGGAGGAGCAGCTGCTGCTCGCCTCCAACCGATCCCGCTGGCTCGCGCACGCCACCCGTGAGGTGGAGGTCGTGCTGGACCAGATCCGGCAGACCGAGGTGGCCCGGGCGGCGTACGCCCAGGCCGTCGCGATCGAGCTGGGACTCTCCGCGGAAGCATCCCTGGGTCAGTTGGCGGATGCGGCGCCGGCGCCCTGGTCCGATCTGCTGCACCAGCACCGCAAGGCATTCCTCACGCTGACGTCGGAGATCGGTGCCATGGCGGAGACGAACCGCGATCTGCTCACCGCGGGTCAGCGGGCAGCTCGTGAAACCATGCTCGCGTTCGCCGGAACCGTGGAAACCTATAGCCCTCAGGGCAAAACCGTCAGCGGCGGCGTGCGCCGCCCCAGCCTGGTGGATGAGGCGATCTGATGGGCAGCAGCTTCGGTGGGATCAACACCGCTTTGACCTCGCTCTACGCCCAGCGTCGCGGCCTGGACGTAACCGGTCAGAACATCGCGAACGCCAACACTGAGGGATACACCCGGCAGCGTGTCGAGATGCAGTCGCAGGTGGGCTCCATGTCGCCGGCCATGTACGCGAAGACCGACGGGCTGGGCACCGGTGTCGCCGTTTCCGACGTGCAGCGGCTCCGCGACGAGTACCTGGAGAACCGAGGTCGCTCAGAACACGGCACGAGCGCGTATCTGGCCAGCCAGAGTGCCGCCTACACCTCGATCGAGGACACGTTCGCCGAGCCGAGTGACACCGCTCTGGCCGCGCAGATGCGCGACATGTGGGGTGGCTGGAATGACGTGGCGAACAATCCGCAGCTCACCGCCCCCCGGTCGGCCCTCATCCAGCAGAGTGCGACGGTCGCCAACCAGCTCAACGGAGCCCATGACGCGTTGGCCCGGCAGTGGAGTCAGAACCGCAACCAGATGGACGTCTACGTCGACGAGGTCAACGTCACGGCGGGATCGATCGCCCAGCTCAACGACAGCATCATCCAGGCGAACGCCTCCGGGGTGACGGTGAACGAGTTGGAGGACCGGCGTGATCTGCTGGCCATGCGGCTCGCCGAGCTCACCGGGGCCACCGCGGCCAAGCGGCCGAACGGGGGCATGGACGTCTTCATCGGCGGTTCCACCCTGGTCACCGGGAGCGTCACGCGCGAGGTCCAGTACACCGGGGCCGCGCGGCTGGAGGATCAGGGCGCTGACCCGGTCGCATTGAGCTGGAAGGACAACGGCACGGCGGCGCAGGCCGGCGGCACGGTAGGCGCGATGACCGACACGATGACCAAGATCATTCCCAAGCTGTCGGCGGAGCTCGACTCGGTCGCCAAGAACCTGATCGACAAGGTGAATGCCGAGCACGTCAATGGCTTCAGTGCCGACGGCAGCACGGCCCTCAATTTCTTCGACGGCGATTCGGCTGCCTCCATCAAGGTGCTGATCAAGGACCCGGACAAGGTCGCGGTCTCGGCGGCCAGCGGAACGCGGGACAACTCGGTGGCCGACGCGATCGCCGACATCGGCGACAAGGCCGGCGGCCCGGACCGGGAATACCAAGAAATGATTGGTCAGCTCGGGGTCGTGTCGCAGGGCTCGGCGCGCCGGGCCGAGATCCAAGGCGTCGTGACCGAACAGGTCGACGCGGCGCGCGAGGGGGAGTCCGGGGTCAATCTCGACGAAGAGATGACCAATCTGCTGACGTACCAGCGTGGCTACGAAGCCGCATCCCGGGTGCTGACCACGATCGATTCGATGCTCGACCAGCTCATCAACCGTACGGGCCTGGTCGGAAGGTAGGGAAAATAAATGGCCAGCGGCAGAATCACCGAGAACAGCATCCATACCCGGGTGCTCGCCAATCTGCAACGCAATCTCGCCAAGGGTGCGAAGATCCAAGATCAGCTGTCGAGTGGTAAGCAGCTCAACCGGCCGTCGGATTCCCCGGCCGGAACGGTCTCGGCGTTGCAATTGCGCAGCGAGTCGATGACGAGTCAGCAGTACACGCGGAACGCCGAGGACGGCCTCGGCTGGCTGAGCACCTTGGAAGACACGCTGGGCAGTGCTTCGACTCTGGTGAACCGGGCGCGTGACCTCACTGTTCAGGGACTGAACGTCAGCTCCAACGGAGCCTTGGCGAACGAGGCGCTGGCGGCCGAGATCGACCAGATCCGGGAAGGACTGATCGCTCAGGCGAACACCCGTTATCTGGATCGGCCGGTGTTCGGCGGCAACACGGCGGACCCGGTCGCTTACGACAAGGACGGCACGTTCACCGGAAACTCGTACGACCCCGCACAGCCTGCCACCACCAGCGTCTCGCGCACGGTCGGCTCGGGCGTCAAGGTGCGGGTGGACATGACCGGCAAGGAGGCTTTCGGTGACGACTCAACCGGGCTCTTCAAGGTACTGAAAGACATTTCCGCCAGCATTCGGGCCGGCGACGGCACGCAGCTGCAGGCCAATCTCGGTCAGTTGGACAAGGCTGGTAATCAGTTGAAATCGGCAGTTTCCGAGATCGGCTCACGATACAATCGGATTACGCAGATGAAGGAATCCGCGCAGGACCGTTTGTTGTCGGTGACGTCCCAGCTGTCGGACATCGAGGACATCGATCTGCCGAAGACCATCATGGACATGCAGCTGCAGCAGACCTCGTACCAGGCTGCCTTGGCCGCCACGGCCAAGGTTATCCAACCGTCGCTCATCGATTTCCTGAGGTGACCATGACTACTCGCACCGCGTCCCGACCGATTGGGGCCACAGTGACTGACACCGAGCTGGACATGCCGATCATCGACATGGCCGTTCCCATGCCCGGATTCCCCGCGCACCAGCAGTTCGTACTCGTCCGGCTGAATGACGAGGGCCTGCTCTATGCGTTCACGTCCATCCAGAACCCCGAGCTTCGCTTCCTGGTCGCGCCGCCGGAGCCGTTCTTCCCGGACTACGCGCCGGAGATCGAGAACGCCGTCTTCGCCGCACTGAACACCAAGGACCCGGACCGGTTGCTGGTCATGGTCGTCATCACGGCCGGGGTCAACGAGACCACAGCGAACCTGCTGGCACCGATCATCATCGACCGTGACAGTCGCCGTGCGATGCAGGTGGTGCTCAACGACAGCAACATGCCGGTTCGCGCGATCATGCGCCGGGGCTTCTGAGGGCCGCTCGCCCGACCTGGTGTCCTGTCCACGGATGGAGAAGGGACTGCCGCGATGCTCGTGCTGACCAGGAGGGCCGGCGAGAGCGTGATGATCGGCGACGACGTCGTCGTGACCGTGCTCGAGACGCGCGGTGATGTCGTCCGGATCGGTATCAACGCCCCGCGCAGCGTTCAGGTGCACCGCGAAGAGGTGTACCAGGAACTGCAGACGGTCAACCGGGAAGCGGCCTCGCCCGACGAGGCCGCCGTCCGCGCGGTGACCGAGATGTTGCGTCCGGCCGGCGTCGAGCCGCCGGGCGACTGACCCTCCATTGTGGTACCAACCTGGGCCGGCTCCCTGTGGGAGTCCGGCCCGTTGGCTTGCCCGGCAACGGTTCCGGGCCGGTCCGGCGCCGCCGGAGTGGACGACGGCGCCGGGATCAGCGGACGGGCCGGGATCAGCGGATGGACAGCCCGCGGGCCTTGAAGAAGGCGATCGGATCGACGGCGTTCTCCCGGGTGGCCGGCGCGCCGGCGTGCACCTCGAAGTGCAGGTGCGGGCCCGAGGACGAGCCCGATGTGCCGACGTAGCCCAGGATCGCGCCGCGCGGGACGCTCTGGCCGACGGTGACCGCCGGGCGCCGCACCATGTGGCAGTACCGGGTCACCAGGTTGCCCTCGTGCTGGACCTCGACGTACCAGCCGCAGCCGCGCAGGGCGGAACTGCCGTCCACGTCGCAGCTTCCCTTGGAGACGTTGCAGACCACGCGGATGACGGTGCCGGCGGTGGCCGCGCGGATCGGCGTGTTGCGGGTGGCGCCGAGGTCGACGCCGTCGTGGGCCGGGCGGCCGGTGGTGCGGAAGCCGCTGACCAGCCCGGCGGCGACGGGAAGCATCCAGGTGCCCGACACGGGCGGCAGCGGTACGGCCGACACCGGCGCGGCCGGGCTGCACTTCGGGATGGTGAAGGCGCCCCGCTGGACGTACGCGTCGGAGATGTAGCTGTTGTCGGCCAGGCGGTCCCAGTAGCCGGTGTTCGTCACGGTTCCGCTGATGAACTGCCCGGCGGTCCGGCAGACGATCGAGACGGTGGCGCCGTTGCGGATGGTGCCGATCCGGGGGCTGCCCGCGGACGGGGCGCTGCGCGCGTTCAGCGGCGTGCCACCGGTGACGACCTTGCCGGTGCCGGCGATCCTGGCCGCGGGGCCCGCCGCGGCGGCGGGGGCGGGGCTGAGGATCAGTGTGCCGCCGACGGTGCCGGCCGCGGCGAGCAGAGCCAGGGCGGTGCGCTGATGTCGTCGTTTCATGGGTTTCCCTTCGGCCGTACGGGGACGCGCGCTCGTTCAGGCCAGGCTGCCGAGCGCGGGATGCCGGTTCCGGTGCTCCGCCAGTGCAGAACAGTTGCGGCAAATGGATAAAAACCGGCGCGGATGGGCCGATCCGCCCTGAAGATGGAATTACCGCCGCACCACGAGCCCGGACACTCGGGCACATGGTCGCCTTCGAGGGGGACGTAGATGTCGAGATTGACGGAAATGGGCATCGCCAAGCGTCTGACGCTTATCGTGCTCGTCGGTGTGCTGGCCCTGATCGCCCTGGCCACGATCACGGTGCAGGGGCAGAACCGGGTCGTCAGCCAGTCCGACTACGTGCGGACACTGGAGGCGTGCCTCGCGGCGCTCAACCACCTCGACACCCGGCAGAGCGAGCTGAAGGTCGACGCGTACCGGTCGGCGCTCAAGCACGACGTCACCCAGGACGTCGCCGACGACGTGGTCTCCGCCACCGAGGCGGCCGACGGGGTCGAGTCGTGCGGGCTGACCGGCGCCCTGGCCGCCGAGTTCGGCACGATCCGGCCGGACGTCAACGACTTCGGCACCTTCATCACCGGCTTCGTCCAGCAGTCCCTGGCACCCGGCGCGACCGCCGCCCCGAACACCGATCAGATCGCCGAGCGCAACCACGCCGTGGACGACCAGCTCGGGGCCCTGAACGAGAAGGTGACGGCCACCGCCGAGGAGGAGCGCGCCGACATGGCCGACGCGGTGAGCGACACCAAGCGGGCCGCCTGGATCGTCGGTCTCGTCGGGCTGCTCCTGATGATCGGGCTGTCCGTACCCCTGGCCCGGTCGATCCTGCGCCCGGTGCAGCGGCTCGGCGAGATCATCGAGGCCCTGCAACAGGGTGATCTCACTCAGCGCAGCGGTATCACGACCCGCGACGAGCTCGGCCGGATGGCCACCGGGCTGGACGCCGCCGTCGAGTCGATCCACCGCTCGCTCACCACCATCGGCCAGGAGGCCGAGACCCTGGCCAGCTCGGCGACCGAGCTGTCGGCCGTGGCCGGGCAGATCGCCGACGCCGCCCACGACACCGACGCGCAGACCTCCTCGGCGTCGAGCGAGGCCGAGGAGATCTCCCGCAACGTGCAGACGGTGGCCGCGGGCTCCGAGGAGATGGGCCTGAGCATCCGGGAGATCTCGCGCAACACCAGCGAGGCCGCGCAGATCGCCGGGATCGCCGTGTCCGAGGCCGCGCAGGCCACGGAGACGATCCGGCAGCTCGGCGAGTCCTCGGCGGAGATCGGCAACGTGATCAAGCTGATCACCTCGATCGCCGAGCAGACCAACCTGCTGGCGCTCAACGCGACCATCGAGGCGGCCCGGGCCGGCGACGCGGGCAAGGGCTTCGCCGTGGTGGCCAGCGAGGTCAAGGACCTGGCCCAGGAGACCGCGCGGGCCACCGAGGACATCGGTTCCCGGGTGAACGCGATCCAGCAGGACACCGGCGGCGCGGTCGAGGTGATCAGCCGGATCAGCGAGGTCATCGCCAAGATCAATGACTTCCAGACGACGATCGCGAGCGCCGTCGAGGAGCAGACCGCGACCACCGGCGAGATGAGCCGCAGCATCGGCGAGGTGGCGTCGGGCAGCAGCCGGATCGCCGCGAACATCTCCGACGTCTCCACGGCCAGCGCCACCGCCGTGCACGGCGTCACCCAGACCCGGCAGGCCAGCGAAGAAGTGGCCCGGACAGCCGAGCAACTGCGCACTCTGGTGGGCGCTTTCCGGCTCTGACCGGACGCACCCGGACTGCACCTGGCGCGGCCCCGGTCCACAACACCGGGGCCGCACCGTAATCCCCAGGGCGAGAAGAGCTCGTCCGGCGGGAATCGGTCTCGGGAGTCATCGTGGGTGCAGAGCGTGAATCGGTCATGGACGGCACCACCCTCGCCACGCCGGCGCCCGCCCTCGATCTGCGGGCCGACGCCCACGTGCACACGGGGTTCGCGGCCGGCCGGGACAGCGTGGGCCTGATCGTCTCCGCTGCCGACCACGCCGGGCTGACCTCCGTCACGTTCGCCGACCAGGTGGGGCCCGAGACGACGTGGCTGCCCGCGTACGCGGACACCATCCGCCGGGCCCGCCGGCGCACCGAGCTGAACCTGCGCATCGCCGCCGAGGTCGAGGTCGTCCAGCGCGACGGCTGGCTGGCCTGGCCGGGGGACCTGGGGCACCTCGAAGCGGTGTCGGTGGCCGTCTCCCGGCTGCCGCTGGCCTCCGGGCCGGCCCTGCCGCGTGAGGTGCGGGCCCAGCTCGCCACCGGTGAGCTCACCCCGGACCAGGTCGCCGAGATCCTGGTGACGGCGACGATCAAGGGCATGGACCGGGCCTCCCGGTACGCGCCGGCGCAGCTCGCCCGCCCGTTGAGCCTGCTGAGCCAGGTCGGCGTGGACGAGTCGGCGGTGACCCGGGACATGCTGTCGGCGCTCGCCACCGCCTGCCTCGTCACCGGTACGGCCGTCGAGATCAGCGAGGCCTGGCGCGGCCCGTCCCCGCTGGTGGTGGCCACCCTGCGGGAGGCTGGTGTGGCCCTGGTGGCGGCGAGTGACGCCCGGTACGCCGGCGAGGTCGGCCAGTGGCAGTACCTGCGCCGGGTCTGATCGGAAACCGGCCGCAGCCTGTAGTCGCGTACGTACTCTCAGTCATGCCAGCACTTCAGCATGGGAGAGATGCGATGAGTATGGTTCAGCAGGCCGTCGAGATCGGTGCCCCGCTGCACGCGGTGTACGAGCAGATCGCCACCTTCGAGAACTATCCGCGGTTCATGACCGGCGTGCAGCGGGTGACCCGGATCGGCGACGACCAGACCCACTGGATCATGGACGTCGAGGGCCATCGCCGGGAGTTCGACGCCCAGATCACCGAGCGCTCCCTGGACGAGCGGGTCTCGTGGGCGACCACCGAGGGACCGCTGCTCGCCGAGACGATCACGCTGCGGCCGATGGGTGAGACCCGGACCCAGATCGTCGCCCAGCTCGAGGCCGACGTGGCCTTTCTGCTGCCCAGCGACCGGCACGGTCAGGAGACCCTGCGCCGGCGGCTCAAGGCCGACCTGGACACCTTCAAGGGCCTGATCGAGACCGGCAAACTGGGTGACCTGCAGCTGCGCGGGGCAAGCTCCAAGCAGCTCGCCGGCCGGCCGGGCAACCCGGCGTCACCGGCCTCGGTCGCCGCCCGGGCCCGGGGCGGCCGGCCGCATCCCGGTGCCGGCTGGGGCACCAGCGCCGGCGAGTTCAGCAACGCCAACGCGGGCACCGACGTGGACATCACCTCGGCCCCGGGCATCACCAGCGCCGCCGATCTCGACGACGTGCTCGCCCCCGGCCGCCGGATCGGCGGCTCGCGGTCGGTGAGCGGCGGCGCCGCCCCGATGGGCGGCAAGGCGATGGGCTCCCGCGACGTCCGCGGCGACGGCGTCATCCACGAGGAGGAACGCGGCGGCGACCACGACTGGTGACGCCGGCCGGCTCACCGCGCCGACTCGAACGTCACCACCAGACGGGCACCCCGGGGCTCGGCCCGCTCATAGCGGACCGAGCCCCGGTTGGCTTCCACCAGGTGCCGCACGATGAACAGCCCCAGCCCGGCGCCGCGCATGAACCGGTCGAAGAGCTGCGGCACCAGCTCCTCGGGGATCCCCGCGCCGCGGTCCTGCACCACCAGCTCGATCGACTCCCCGGTGTGGCCGGCCCTGATGACCAGCGGCGGATCGCCGTATTTCAGGGCGTTGCCCAGCAGGTTGTGCACCACGTGCCAGAGGTGCTGACGGTCGGCCAGCGCGGCCAGGTCCTCGTCGATCTCGATCGCCACGTCCGCCGCGCACTTGAGGTCCGCCGCCACCGCGGTGACGACCTCCCGTACCGGCACCGGGGTGCGCCGCGCGGTGACCGCCCCGGTGTCCAGCCGGAACAGCAGCTGCAGGTCGTTCATCATCTTGACGAGCCGGCGGGTGTTCTTGTCGATCTTCGTGGTCAGCTCGAGGCGGGTGTCCTCGTCCAGCTCGGCCCAGTCCGCGCTGAGCAGCTCGGAGAGGCTCGCGATCGAGCTGATCGGCTGGGCCACGTCGTGGGTCAGCATCGAGGTCAGGTCGTTCTTGAAGGCCAGCGCCGCGGCCAGCCGCGCGTTCGACTCCCGCAACTGCTCGTTGCTGCGTTCCAGCTCGCCGGCCCGCTCCCGCAGCTCGTCGGCGACCCGTTTGCGGTCGGTGATGTCGACGTAGGTGGCCACGTAGGCCCGGGGCCGTCCGTCGGCGTCGGGAATGGGTGCCATGGTGGCCAGCACCGGAATGTCCGTGCCGTCGGCGTGCCGGACCAGCCAGTCGCCGGTCCCGGCCGGTGGCAGCGGGGCCGGATCCGGGGCGAGCGGCTCGCTGTGCCCGGTCAGCTCCCGCCAGCGCCGGTTGACGTCGATCACCCGGTGGTTGGCGTCGAGCACCATCACCGCCTCGTTCATCGACTGCAGCAGCGTGTCCGCGAACTCGCGGCGCTCGCGCAGCTCGGCGACCAGCTCCCATTGCTGGCGGTCGGCGCCCTCCAGCGAGCGGACCAGGAAGCCGATCAGGGCCAGCACGGCGAGGGCGGCCAGGATCGCGCCGGTGCTGATCGCGGCGGCCGGCCGGCTGATCCCGGTGCGCACCGCCAGCGCGCTGATCAGGGCGGCGACCACCGGCACGGCGATCACCGCGGGCAGCGTGTGCCGGATCTTGGTGCCGGGTCCGGCGGCCGCGGCGGTACGCAGCGGGCCCGCTTCCGGCCGGGCGAGGATGGCCCCCAGCGCCAGAGTGAGCAAGGCACCCGCGTGGTACGGCGTCATCACGCTGTCCGGGCCGCCACCTTCCGGAAAGGTCGGCGCGAACATCCGCGGCACGAGCGCGACCAACGCGATGATCGTGGCCCCGGCCAGCAGGGGATCGGCGATCCGGAACCGGGACTGCTCACCGGGCCGGCGGATCCGCACGTCGATACAGGTCAGGGCGAGTCCGGTCAGCAGGGTGGCGACGGCCGCCGCCGGATGCCGGGCCAGGGCGGCGGCTCCCAGCAGAGCGGCCAGGCCGGCCAGGACGTACGCGGTGACGCGCGACACCGGCGTGGACCGGGTCGGCGCCAGCAGAAGCAGAGCGAGCCCGGCGGCCAGCAATGCGGCCGCCGGGCTCGACGTCAGGGTGTTCTCCCCAGCGGACGAGGTGAGCAGGTTCAGGGCGCCGATGACGGCCACCGCGACACCGGCGCACCCGGCGAGGATCCGGGACAGCCTGCCCACGTCCTGCGCCGCGATCTGCACCGGTGAAACCCCTCTAAATATGGGCGTTTCCGCCCAAGCGTGAGGGAGTGATCATATCGCGGCGGATGGGATCAAGTGGTCACGCCGAGTGAGACTGTCCGGCCCACTCGAAGCCGTCCTCGACGGTGACCTTGGCCGCGACCAGCACGAGCCGGTCGGCGTGCTTGTTGGCGTGGTGCCCGCAGAACACCAGCGAGCCGCCGCTGCTGAGGGCGATCTCGGCCTTGGCGGCCGCGCTGCAGCTGTCGCAGCGGTCGACCAGGGACGGGACGGTGACGATCTCGGGCGACAGCATGGTGGTCATCATCGCTCTCCTTGCTCGGTGGCGGTGCAGCGGTCCTGACAGCGGGTACTTCGGCCCGCCGGAGGGGCGCCTTAGCCCTCGGGACGTCGTTCGGGACCCTGCAACTGAGGCGCAACCGGCAAGGTCCCTGGTGACTCTGTCCCGTCGTCAACCTTTCCCTCAGACGCCATCGGCATGCCCCGTCACGCGGGTGAAGTCGTTCGCCTGTGGCTTAACGGGAGGGAACCCAGAATGACTCGCAACGACGGCCGGCGCCGCACCGCGCGCTTCGCGCTGACCGCCGGCATCGCCACCGCGGCCGCGGTGACCGGCGTCGCCGGCACCGCACTCGCGGGTACGCCCACCGCCCTGCCCACCGGCCCGGTCCGCGCGGCGGCCACCGCGGACGCGATCGCCGGCAGCTACATCGTCGTGCTCAAGCCCGGTACGGCGGCGGCCGCCCAGGTCACCTCCGCCTCCCAGGCCCTCGTGAAGCGGTACGGCGGCAGGGTCCGCGCCAACTACCTCTCGGCCGTCCGTGGCTTCCAGGCCACCATGACGGCCGCCGCGGCCAGCCGGCTCGCCGCCAACCCGGCCGTCGACTACGTCGAGCAGGACGCCACTGTCCGGATGACCGACACCCAGACCGCCCCCACGTGGGGCCTGGATCGCATCGACCAGCCCGCGCTCCCGCTGTCGAAGACCTACACCTACCGCTCCGCGGCCAACGTGACCGCGTACGTGCTGGACACCGGCATCCGGACCAGCCACACCGAATTCGGTGGCCGGGCCAGTCACGGCTGGGACTTCATCGACAAGGACGCCACGGCCCAGGACTGCAACGGGCACGGCACCCACGTGGCGGGCACGGTCGGCGGCCGCACGTACGGCGTCGCGAAGGACGTCAAGCTGGTCGGCGTCCGGGTCCTGGACTGCACCGGGTCCGGCTCGTACTCGGCGATCATCGCCGGCGTCGACTGGGTGACCGCGCACGCGGTCAAGCCGGCCGTGGCCAACATGAGCATCGGCGGCACGCTGAGCTCCGCGCTCAACGCCGCGGTCACCAAGTCCATCGCCGCCGGGGTGACCTACGCGGTGGCGGCAGGCAACGAGAACAAGAACGCCTGTAGCTACTCGCCGGCGGCCACGCCCAACGCGATCACGGTCGGCGCCACCGAGAGCACCGACGCCCGGGCCTCGTTCTCCAACTTCGGTTCCTGCCTCGACATCTTCGCGCCGGGCGCGAAGATCACGTCCGCGGGTTACTCGTCGGACACCGGTACCCAGACGATGAGCGGCACCTCGATGGCGGCCCCGCACGTGGCGGGCGCGGCGGCGCTGGTGCTGGGTGCCGACCCGGCGGCCACGCCGGCCCAGGTGCTCACCGCCCTCACCACCAGGGCGTCGGTGGACAAGGTGACCTCGCCGGGCACGGGGTCGGTCAACAAGCTCCTCAACACGACCTGGCTGAACACCGCTGCCGGCACCCCGAGCCCCACGCCCACCACGGCCCCCACCACCACGGCCCCCACCACGACGGCCCCGACCACCGCGCCGACCACCGCGCCGACGACCGCCCCCACGACGATCGCCCCGACCACGACTCCGCCGACGACGACCCCGGCCACCAGTGCGCCGGTCGCCGCGTGCGGGCCGTTCACCATGGGGACCGACGTGCGGATCAGCAAGTACGGCACCGCGTGGAGCAGCGTGGGCATCTCCGGCTGCACCGGCACCGCGTCGGCGACCTCCAGCGTGACGGTGACCGTCGCGCACGGCTACCGCGGTTCGCTCGTCGTCTCGCTGGTGAGCCCGCGGGGTACGAAGTACACGCTGAAGCAGGCCGACAAGGCGGACACCGCGGCGAATCTGGCCCAGACGTACCCGATCAACCTGTCCGGTACGTCGCGCAACGGTACGTGGACGTTGCAGGTCAAGGACTCCTTCGGCACCACGACCGGAATCCTGGACAAGTGGAAGTTGACGCTCTGAAAGCTCGGAAAGCCGTACCGGTGCGGCGCCGCGCCGATAGCGTGTTTCGTGAGTAGAGCCAAGGAGGCCGCCATGACTGAGGCCACGCAGGAGCGCCCCACGGTCCTCGTCGTCGATGACGAGGAGGACCTGCGCGACATCATGCGCCGGATGCTCGAGCGCCGCGGCTTCGCCACCCTGGTGGCCGGCGATCGCGCGCAGGCCGTCGCGGTCTGCCAGGACCATCCCGGGGTGATCGACGTACTGGTCACCGATCTCAACCTGCCCGGCGACTCGGGTGGCGAGCTGGCCCGCACCGCGACCGGGCTGCGTCCCGAGATGGGCGTCGTGTTCATCTCGGGCCTGCCCAAGGACATCGCCGTCACCAAGGGCCTGATCGGCCCGGACGCGTTGCTGGTCAAGAAGCCGTTCACCGCCGATCTGCTGCTCGAGGCCCTGCGCTCGATCCTCGACCAGCGGGCACCGACCGTGTGACGACCTGAACGAGAACGCCGCCGGAGCTGCTCCGGCGGCGTTTTCTGCGTTCCGGGGTCGGCCGAACGGTGGAGGTGCTGTCGGCCGCAAAGCCCTTCATCCGCTGGGGCTCCTGCCGCCAGAGGGTCCACTGTGGCGCGGCTCCCGGCCTGCACCCGTACGCGATCCGGGCCGGCACCCGCCCGCGCCGAACCTGAATGTCAGACAGCAATTGTTTGACATACAGGGGGAACGACGTGACGGCCAGGCGCAGGACGATCGGAGTCGCACTGACGGGTGTGGTGGTGGCCGGCGCGGGCGTCGCGCTGACCGGTACGGCGAACGCCGCGACGACAACCGAGACGACGACCACCTACAGCACCGACGACGCCTACACGTCCAGCACCCGCCGGACGGCGAACTTCGGCTCGGCCGACAAGCTGGTGGTCGGCAAGGAGTCCGGGGAGACCCGGCTGTCCTATGTGAAGTTCGCGCCCAAGGTCGCCGCGGGTGCCACCGTCACCGCGGCCGAGCTGCGGCTGCCGGTGGAGAGCAAGCCGGTCGCCGCCACGCTCAGCGTCTACTCCGTCGCGGGCACGTGGTCGCAGCAGAAGATCACGGCGGCGAACGCGCCGGCCCTCGGCGCGCTGGTCGCCTCGATCAAGCCGCGGATCACCGACACGACGCTGCGCTTCGACGTCTCCAAGGTGGTCACTCGCGGCGGCACCTACGCGTTCGCCCTGAAGTCCGCCGCCACCACCGGCGTCACCCGGGTGCGCGCCATCGAGTACGGCACCGCCACCGCCGGCGGCCCGGAACTGGTGCTGACGGTCAAGCGCACCACGGCCACGGCCGTTCCGACCAAGCCGGCGACCACGCCCCCGGCCACCCCCGCCACCACCGCGCCCACCAAGGCTCCGGTAGCGACGGCCCCCACGACCACGGCACCCACGACCACGGCGCCTACGACCGCGCCAACCACCATCCCGCCGACCACCACCGCGCCGACGGCGACTCCGTCCGCCACCCCGCCGGCGGAGTGTGTCACCGGTGCGCTGCTCGTGCCGTCCTGCGGCGTGCTGTGGGGCGCCGCGGCCGGCGGCTTCACCGACACCCCGCGCGACCAGGCCCTCAAGACCTGGGAGACGCTCACCGGGCGCACCGCGACGATCTTCCACCAGTACCACAAGGGCGACGAGCAGTTCCCGACCAAGGCCGAGATCGCCATGACCCAGGACCCGCAGCGCCCGCGGGTGCTGCTGCTGAACTGGAAGGTCGCCTACAACTCGACCTGGGCCAAGGTCGCCGCCGGCCAGCAGGACGCCCGGATCGACAAGTGGTCCGCGTACGTCAAGCAGAACTTCCAGCAGAAGTTCTTCCTGGCGCTGCACCACGAGCCGGAGAACGACGTGCAGACCACCGCCGCGTCGGGCATGACCGCCAAGGACTACGCCGCGATGTACCGGCACGTGATCACCCGGCTGCGGGCCAACGGCGTCACCAACGCCGTCAACGTGCTCGCCTACATGGGCAACGAGAAGTGGATGGCCCAGTCCTGGTGGAAGGACCTCTACCCGGGCGACGCGTACGTCGACTGGGTCGGCCTTGACTCCTACGTCAGCGTGGAGAAGGGCTACTACCACTACGGAGACATGGGCGACATCCTCGACCGGCAGCCCACCGGCGGCGGCCTCGGCTGGTACGACTGGGCCGTGCAGAACCACCCCACCAAGCCGATCATGGTGGCCGAGTGGGGCATGTACCACCGCCGCGCGACCGTCACCGACAAGTCCGCCGCGTTCGCCTCGGTCGTCCCCGAGCTGAAGGCCCACCCGGCGATCAAGGCCGTCGTCTACTTCGACACCGCCAGCGACGACGAGGGTGACCGCGACATCTCGGTGAACTCGATGCCGAGCAGCCTCACCGCGTTCAAGAAGGTCGCCGCCGACCCGATGTTCAAGGTGACCATCGGCAAGTGACGCCGCTCAACCCGGTATCGGGCCGGTCCGTTCGCGGGCCGGCCCGGTCGGCTGTCCGGGCCAGGGAACGGTCAGCTCACCACGGCGCCACCGGGCCGGACCGGGCAGCACCGGCCACTGCTCGCGGAACTTCTCGACGGTGGCCCGCCACCGCTGCCGCGGACCGAACGGCGTGGCCGACGCGTCCCAGGCGGCGCCCAGGGTGCGCAGCAGGTCGTGGATCGGGAACCCGGGCACGTTGTGGTGGATCAGGGCCTTGGGCAAGCGTTCGGCGAAAGTGGCCGGATGGTCCAGATCGGACAGTCGTGCCGACAGGGTCAGCGTCTGCGGTCCGTCCGCGCCGACCACCGCCCAGGTGGCGATCCGGCCCAGCTCGTCACAAGTGCCCTCGATGAGCAGGGCGCCGGTGGCGGTCATGGTGGCCCACGCGGCGGGCACCTCGTCCTGGTCGTACTGGCGCAGCACGTTGAACGCGCGGACCACCTGGGGGCGCAGGCCGGCCAGCTCGAAGCCACCCCGGCGGAACTCCAGCAGCGGCGGGTCCGCCCACGGCTGGGCGTCGCTCACCCGTACCGGATCGATCTCGAGACCGACCACCGCGATGTCCGGGCGGACCTGCGCGGCCAGCCGGCCGCGCAGCTCGACAGCCGTGACCGGCGTCGCGCCGTAGCCCAGATCCACGACCAGCGGTGCGGTCGCGCGGGCCAGCAGCTCCCCGCAGCGGTACGCGATGAAGTTGTCCACCCGGCGCAGCCGGTTGGGGTTCGTGGTGCCCCGGGTGACCGCACCGACCGGCTTCATGGCGTCAGCTCTGCTCCCGGGCCACCTTGTGCTGGGCCGCCTGGGCGATCGGGCGCACCACCAGCCGGTCGACGTTGACGTGCTGCGGCCGGGTGGCGACCCAGGCGACGCAGTCCGCGATGTCCTCGGCGACCAGCGGCTCGCGCACCCCGGCGTAGATCGCGTCGACCTTGGCCGGGTCACCGAGGCGGTTGAGCGAGAACTCCTCGGTGCGCACCATGCCCGGGTCGATCTCGATGACCCGCACCGGCCGGCCGGCCAGCTCCAGGCGCAGCGTGCCGACGAGGGCGTTCTGCGCGTGCTTGGCCGCGGTGTAACCGGCGCCACCCTCGTAGACCGTGAAGGCCGCCGTCGACCCGACGGTCACCACCGTGCCCGCGCCACTGGCCTCCAGGGCCGGCAGCAGCGCCTTGGTGACCCGCAGCGTGCCGAGGACGTTCACCTCGTACATCCACTGCCAGTCGGCGACCGAGCCGGCCTCGACCGGGTCCATCCCGCGCGCGCCGCCCGCGTTGTTGACCAGCAGCGCGACCGGCGCACCGAGCTCGTCGACCGCGGCGGCCAAGGCATCCACGGCAGCGTCGGACGTGATGTCGCACACCACCGCGGTGGCGTCCGCGCCGAGCTCGGCGACCAGCTTCTCCAGCCGGTCCGCCCGGCGCGCGGCAGCCACCACGTGGAAGCCCTCGGCGGCCAGCCGGCGCGCGGTGGCCGCGCCGATGCCGCTGGACGCCCCGGTGACGACGGCGATCTTCTTCTGCACCATCCTTTGATCCTGCCTCACCGCGGTGGGAGAGCTGGGTCACCCCCGGCCTCCTGGCGTTGGGTTGAGGGCCCGCCGATGGGGAAGATGAACGTCGGCGTAACAGTTCCCCGTTACGTTCCACTGCTTTCGCGAAGGGACACGACGTGGCTGAGCTGCGGGCTGCAGGCCCCTGGCCGACACCCCGGCGCATCGCCACCCTCTCCGTGCACACCTCGCCGCTGGAGCAGCCGGGCACGGGCGACGCCGGTGGCATGAACGTGTACATCGTCGAGGTGTCCAAGCGGCTGGCCGAGCGGGACGTCGAGGTGGAGATCTTCACCCGCGCCACGTCGAGCGAGCTGCCGCCGGTCGTCGAGATGGCGCCGGGCGTGACTGTGCGCCATGTCACCGCCGGCCCGTTCGAAGGCCTGTCGAAGGAGGAGCTGCCGTCGCAGCTCTGCGCCTTCACCAACGGCGTGCTGCGGGCCGAGGCCGCGCGCCCGCCGGGCGCGTACGACCTGATCCACTCGCACTACTGGATGTCCGGGCAGGTCGGCTGGCTGGCCCGGGAACGCTGGGGCGTCCCGCACGTGCACACCGCGCACACCCTGGCCAAGGTGAAGAACAGGTTCATCGCCGCCGGGGACCGCCCCGAGCCCAAGGCCCGGGTGATCGGCGAGGAGCAGGTCATCGCCGAGGCCGACCGGCTGGTGGCCAACACCCGCTTCGAGGCCCAGGACCTGGTCAGCTGTTACGACGCCGACCCGACCCGGCTCACTGTGGTGCAGCCGGGTGTGGACCTGGACCGCTTTCGACCCCGGTCCACCCGGGCGGCCGACCGCCGCCGGCTCGGCCTGCCCGAACGCGGGTACGTGGTGGCCTTCGTCGGCCGGATCCAGCCGCTCAAGGGCCCGGACGTGCTGATCAACGCGCTGGCCGCGCCCGCCCTGCGCGACGAGGACGTGACCGTGGTGATCTGCGGCGGCCCCAGCGGCAGCGGCCTGGACCGGCCCACCGCGCTGATCGAGCTGGCCGCCTCGCTCGGGGTCTCGCACAAGGTGCGCTTCGTGGCGCCGCAGACCGGCGAGGCCCTGGCCGCGCTGTACCGGGCCGCCGACCTGGTCGCCGTCCCCTCCCACAACGAATCGTTCGGGCTGGTCGCGCTGGAGGCCCAGGCCTGCGGCACGCCGGTCGTCGCGGCGGCCGTGGGCGGTCTGGTCACGGCGGTCACCGACGGCGTCAGCGGGGTGCTGGTGGACGGGCACGAGCCCGCCGTTTGGGCCAGGGTGCTGGCCGATCTGCTGCTGGCGCCGGCCCGCCGGCTGCGGCTGTCGATCGGAGCGGTCCGGCACGCCACCAACTTCTCCTGGGACCGCACCGCGGACGGTCTGTTGCGGGTCTACCGCGAGGCGGTGACCGAGCACCGTGCGCTGATCGAGGCCCGCCTGGCAGGCTCGTTCTCATGGTGACCGAGATCGGCGCGCTGATCGAGCGGGTCTGCGCGGAACGCGAGCTGGAGTGCGAGTCCACCGGCGATGCCTCGTGGGTGGTGACACTGCCCGGCACGCACAAGCTCAAGACGGCCTGCAACCTCATCGTGGGTGAGCACGCCCTGCGCATCGAGGCGTTCGTGATGCGCCACCCGGACGAGCAGAGCGAGGAGCTCTGGGCCTGGCTGCTGCGCCGCAACGCCCGCATGTACGGCGTGAGCTTCTCGATCGACGCGGCCGGCGACGTCTACCTGACCGGCCGGGTGACGCTGAAGGGCCTGGACGAGGACGAGCTGGACCGGCTGCTCGGCGCGGTGCTGACATACGCCGACGAGTCCTTCGACTCGATGCTGGAGATCGGCTTCGGCTCGTCCATCAAGCGCGAGTGGGAGTGGCGGGTCAAGCGCGGGGAGTCGCTGGCCAACCTCCAGGCCTTCGCCCACCTCGCCGACAAGGAAACCCCCGGCTAAGTGCCGACCGGGCGCAAGTGGTGGACGGACGCGGCCGGTGGACTGCCCGCGACGTACTGGTATCTCTGGACCGGTCTGCTGATCAACCGGGTCGGCGGATTCGCCGTGCTGTTCCTGAGCCTGTATCTCACCGCTCAGCGCGGCGCGAGCCCGGCCCTGGCCGGCCTCATCGTCGGCGGGTACGGCATCGGCGGCGTCGCCGGCACTCTGCTCGGCGGCGTGCTCACCGACCGCTGGGGCCGCCGCTCCACGCTGCTGGCCTCGCACTTCGCCACCGCCGCGCTGCTGGTCGCGCTGGCGGTGAGCACGGATCTGCGGTTGGTCGCCGGGCTCGGCCTGCTGCTGGGACTGGCCCAGTCGATGCCCGGCCCGGCGTTCGTCGCGGCGATCATCGACGTGGTGCCCGCCGAGCGTCGTTCCCGGGCGTTCAACCTGCAGTTCTGGGCGTTCAACCTGGGCATGGCCGGGGCGTCGCTGCTGGCCGGGCTGCTGGCCGAGTGGAGCTATCTGGGGCTGTTCCTGATCGACGCGGCGTCGACTCTGCTCACCGGCGTACTCATCGCCTGGAAGGTCCCGGAGACGCTCATCCGGCGGCCGCGTATGGCCGCCGCGAAAACCGGCGCGGTGCTGGCCGACAAGATCTTTCTGGTCTTTGTCGGCCTGACTCTGCTGCAGGCGCTGCTCTACGCGCAGACCAGCACGATCGTGCCGCTGGCGATGAGCGACGACGGGCTCAGCCCGTCGAGCTACGGACTGGTGACCGCGCTGGGCGGGGCGCTGATCGTGGTGGGCCAGCTGTTCGTGCCGCGGCTGATCGACCGGCACCGCAAGGACCGGGTGCTGGCCACGGCGGTGGCGGTGATGGCGGTGGGTTTCGCGACGCTGACGTTCGCCGACCGGCTCGGCGGCTACCTGGTGGCGGCGGCGATCTGGACGGTCGGGTCGATGCTGGCCGCGCCGCCGAACGCGGAGATCAATTCGGAGCTGGCGCCGGTCGAACTGCGCGGGCGCTACCAGGCGGTGTTCTTCCTCACCTTCCCGGCGGCGGCCTTCCTGGCGCCGGCCCTGGGCGGGGTGAGCCTGCAAGCTTTCGGCTCGGCGCACTGGCTGATCGTCGCCGCCGTGGGTGTCGTCGCCGCGATCCTGCATCTGGCGGCGGGTCCGAGCCGGGAGCGAAGAGTGAAGGCTGCGGAGCTGAAGGCCGTGGGGGCTGACGGCGCCGGCGGCGGCGGGCGACACCCATCCCCATAGGCGTCGCCCGCACTAACCGCCGGTCTCGGGTAACGCCGTCCCCCAACGGCTGATGCCACCCGTCCCCGAACGCCGATCCGCGGTGGCCCCGAAGGGCCGACCCGTTCCCCGAACTGACGGCTCGGCGTCCATCGACCACGCTAGTTGGGCCGGTCAAGGGCCACAAGCGGGTTGGCTGTCTGCCATCTGTCTGAACCGTCACACCTGGCAACTTCACCCTCACGGATGATGCCCGCCTCGGTCGTCCGGCTGTCAACCGCTGGCCGTCTGCCGTTCGTCCCTACTTCTTCGAGGCCTTCTTCTTGGCGCTTGTCGTCTCGACCTTGATGAGCCGCTGCACCAACTCCGGCTTCTTCAACTCGCCGGTGCCCTTGACGCCGTGCCCCCGCAACCGCCGGCGCAGATCATCGACCTTCATCGCAGCGATGGCGCTCTCGCTGACGTCCGGGGTGTTGGGCGTGTCGTTGTGCGAGGTCGGGTTCTTGCTCTTGGCCGAGCTCGTCTTCTTGGCCGAGGTGCTCGTCTTGGCTGAGCTTGTCTTGGCCGGGCTCGTCTTGGCCGGAGTGCTCTTCTTGGTCGCGGCGACCTCGGCCTTGATGAGCTTCTTGACCAGCGCGGGCTTCTTGAGATCGGCGGTGTCCTTGACCCCGTGCCCACGCAGCTTGCGGCGCAGCCCGCCGACCTTCATCTCGGCGATCGCGCTCTCGCTGACGTCCGGGGTGTTGGGGGTGTCGTTGTGCGAGGTCGGGTTCTTGCTCTTCGTCGTCTTCTTGGCCGAGTTCGTCTTCTTGGTCGTCTTGGAAGCGGCGACTTCGGCCTTGATGAGTCTCTGGACCAGCTCGGGCTTCTTGAGCTCGGCGGTGTCCTTGACGCCGTGAGTGCGCAGCTTCTGCCGCAATTCGGCGACCTTCATCTTGGCGATCGCGCCCTCCCGGACATCAGGAGTGTTGGGGGTGTCATTACGCGCCGTCGGATTCTTGGCGGACTTGGTGGCTGCCACGCGGTGTCATCCTCTCGAGTTTCGTTGTGGAGCTGCGTCGATTGAATACACCTACCCCCTAAGGCCGCGGCGGACACCAAGGTCGGTTGTCGGTGCCATTCGGGTATCTGGTCAGCGGGCTTCGAGGAATGCCTCGGCGGCGTGAGCCTTTCGCGAACGGCATGTCCGCGTCTTCGGGTCCGCTCACAGTCAGACGGCGCGATCGCGTGCCGATGCGGTTCGTGGCCGGGGCGGCCACGGTCGACGGCGAAAGGGATGGTGTTGGCCCGGCAGCGATATGGGCCCTACCGCCCTGGCGGTTTCGCGGTGCTTTCGCGAGCGGCTCGACGTTTCGCCGTCGGCGGCGCCGCAAGGCCGCCAGACATCGGGAGCTTCGCCAGGAACGGCGAGGTCGCATTGAAGCAGTTGTCGCCCGGTGGGCGACTCGATGATCGCCCAGCTTCGTTCGTCAGGCTCGGAGCGCGCCCCACAGCCCAGCCGAGGCGCCCGCTGGTCGTGAGCGGGCACCCAGCATGACCGTGAGCTAGTCGCGGGCCGGCACCCTGATCGGCGCAGGCGGCGTGGTGTCCTCCTCGTGCCGGACCTCGCCGGTCGACGGCGGCGGCCCGGCCGGCTCGTGCTCGGTGGCGGGTGCAGTCGCCGGTGTCGGCTCGGTCCCGGCCGCGGGCGGTGCTGCGGGTGACGCCCCCACCGCCGATGCCGGCTCGCCCGGCTGCGTGGCAGCGCGCAGAGCTGCCACCCGCCGCTCGCGAGCCGGCCCCGACGCGATCTGCCCCGCCGCCACCACGATCCCGATCCCGGCACACCCCAACCACAGCACCGTGCTCCCCAGGTGCTGCTGCACAAAGCCACCCACAATCGGCGCCAATGCCGACCCGGCCGACCAGGACAGCGAGTTCACCCCCTGATACCGCCCGCGCAGAGCCGCCGGCGACAGCTCCGCGATCAGCGCCGAGTTCGACGGCGATTGCAGCATCTCGCCCAGCGTCCAGATCACCACCGACACCGCGTACAGCGCCACGGTCCCGGCGAAGGCGTTGAGGCCGAAGCCCACGCCCATGATCAGGGTGGCCAGGGCCAGGACGCGGGTGCGGTCGTGGCCGTCGATCAGTTTCGGGACGAAGAGCTGGCCGGCCACGATCATCAGGCCGTTGATGGCGATGACCCAGCCGAACGTGGCCGGGCTCAGGCCGTCGGCGCTCATCGAGATCGGCAGCGTCGACATGTGCTGCATGACCACCAGGACGACGAAGAAGTTGAGCAGCAGGAAGCCGACGAACACCCGGTCACGGAAAACTGTGCCCAGGCCGGGGCCGCCGCGGGTCCTTGTCGCCTCGGCCGGTTTCGCGGTGCGGGCAGGCCGGGTCTCGGCCAGGAAGATCATGCTGATCACCGCCGTCACCAGGGTGGTGCCCGCGTCCACGATGAACAGCAGCAGGTAGTCGAACTGGGCGGCGAAGCCCGCCAGGATGGCCGCGCTGGCGAAGCCGAGGTTGATCGCCCAGTAGTTCAGGGAGTAGGCGCGGATCCGGTCCCGGTCCGGCACGATGTCGATCATCATGGCCTGGAATGCCGGGCGGACCCCCTCGGCGAAGACGCCGAGCAGCAGAGCCCCGGCGGCCAGCTGCCAGAAGCCTTCGGCGAAGCCGAGCGTGAGCATCAGCGCCGCGGCGCCGAACTGGGCGGTCAACAGCGTCGGGCGCCGGCCCCAGCGGTCGGCCAGCACCCCGCCGGTCATGGTGCCGACGGCGCCGCCCACCCCGTACGCGCCCAGCACCAGGCCCGCCTGGCTCTGGCTGAAGTGCAGTGCCTGGGTCAGGTAGATGGCCAGGTAGATCACCACGAAGGCGCCCAGGCGGTTGATCAGGGTGCCGGTCCAGAGGAACCAGAACTGTCGTGGCAGACCGCCCGTCGCCTGCTGTAACCACCCGCGCACGCCGACCCCCGTAAGCACCGCAACACTCCTACAGCCTTACAACCTACTGATCGGGGTCCGGCGGCGCAGCCGGGTTTCCACGTGGTGGTCGCCACTGAGGGTCGGCGCACGCGCCGGCCGGGGCTGCGGCAGGATGGAGGGCATGACTGTGGGGACCCTTGTGCTGCTGCGGCACGGTGAGAGTGAGTGGAACGCCAAGAACCTGTTCACCGGCTGGGTCGACGTCGACCTCACGGCCAAGGGTGAGCAGGAGGCCCGGCGGGGCGGCGAGCTGTTGAAGGAGCACGGCCTGCTGCCCGACGTCGTGCACACCAGCCTGCTGCGCCGCGCGATCCGCACCAACGAGATCGCGCTGCACGCCGCGGACCGGCACTGGATCCAGGTGCGCCGTTCGTGGCGGCTCAACGAGCGCCACTACGGCGCCCTGCAGGGCAAGGACAAGAAGCAGACCAAGGAGCAGTACGGCGAGGAGCAGTTCATGCTCTGGCGCCGCTCGTACGACACCCCGCCGCCGCCGATCGACGACAGCGACGAGTATTCGCAGTTCGCCGACCCGCGCTACGCCCAGCTGCCGCCGGAGCTCAAGCCCCGCTCCGAGTGCCTCAAAGACGTCCTGGAGCGTGCCCTGCCGTACTGGTACGACGCTGTCGTGCCGGACCTGCTGGCCGGCAAGACCGTGCTGGTCACCGCGCACGGCAACTCGCTGCGCGCCATCGTCAAGCATCTCGACCAGATCTCCGACGAGGCGATCGCCGGGCTGAACATCCCGACCGGCATCCCGCTGCGCTACGACCTGGACGAGAACCTGCGTCCGGTCACCGCCGGCGGCGCCTACCTCGACCCCGAGGTCGCCAAGGAGGCCGCCGCGGCGGTCGCCAACCAGGGCCGCTGACCTCCGGCAAGCTGACAGCGGAAAGGCCGGGCCGCCCCCGTGGCGTCCCGGCCTTTTTCGCGCTCGTAGGTCAGTTCTGGACGGGCTTGCCGGTGATCAGGTAGATCATCTGCTCGCCCGCGTTCACCGCGTGGTCGGCGTACCGCTCGTAGAAGCGGCCCAGCAGCGCGCCGTCGATCGCGGTCTCCGCCCCGTACGGCCAGTCGTCGTGCAGCAGGATCTTGAACAGGTCGCGTTCGAGGTCGTCCATCGCGTCGTCGTCCTTCTCCAGCTCGGCCGCAAGGTCGGCGTCGGGGCTGGCCAGGACCGTAGTGATCTTGTCGGCCATCCGGTCGGCGACCTCGGCCATCTGCCGGAAGACGGGCCGCAGCTCGGCCGGCACCGCCGGTGACGGGTGCCGGCGCAGGGCGGTCTTGGCCACGTGCTCGGCCAGGTCGCCCATCCGCTCCAGGTCGGCCGAGATGTGCAGGGCGGTGATGACCATCCGCAGGTCGGACGCGACCGGCGCCTGCCGGGCGATGGTGTCCGCCACCTTGGCCTCGACCTGGCGGTAGATGTCGTCGACCTCCGCGTCGCGCGCCACCACCGCGTCGGCGGCCTCCCGGTCGGCCTTGAGCAGGGCGGTGGTCGCCTTGCGCATCGCGGCGCGGACCGATTCCGCCATGGTCACCAGCAGGCGACTGACCTCGCTGAGGTCGGCCTGAAACTCCTCGCGCATGATTTTCGTCCCGGGGTTCGGGGCTGCCGGCGAACCGGTGGCAGCCGGGTTGAGCTGGACTCGCGGGGCCCAGGCTAGGCGGGCGCGGCGGCCTGAACATGAACGGCGGTGAACGACGCCGGGCCTGGTGGTGAACATTGTTCGAAGCGCGCCGGATTTGTCCGGTTAGCCGTACGGTCCAGGTAAACAATGACCCTACGATCGCAGCGTGGATCCGGTGTTCGGCACAGCCCTCGTTCTCGTCGCCCTCGCCCTCGGCGGGGTGGCCGGGTTCCTGCTGTCCCGGCGCGGCCGGACCGGGCCGCCGGTCACCGCGGCCCGCAAGAAGCCGGCCGCGGCCCGGTCGACCGAGGGGGGACGAAAGATCGACATCGACGAGGAGCGCCTCGGCAAGCACGGCATGAAGGGCCTCGGCCGCAAGAGCCTGGACTCACTGCGCGTCGGCGTGGTGGTGCTCGACGCGCAGGACGAGCCGGTGCTGGTCAACCCGGCGGCGCGGGCCATGGGGCTGCTGCGCTCCGGCGGTGCTCCCGGGACGATCGCGGCCCATCCGATCCTGCGTACCCTCGCCGGTCAGGTCCGCCGCACCGGCGTGCGCCGCGAGGTCGAGCTCGACCTGCCGCGCGGCCGCGCCGGCGGGGCCCAGGCACCGCTGGGGCTGCACCTGCGCGCCGTGGCCCTCAATTCCACGCACGTCGCGGTGGAGGCGGCGGACGTGACCGAGTCGCACCGGCTGGCCCGGGTCCGCCGGGACTTCGTCGCGAACGTCAGCCACGAGCTCAAGACCCCGATCGGCGCGCTGCAACTGCTCGCCGAGGCCCTGCTCGACGCGACCGAGCTGCCCGAGGCCGAGCTGGCGGACCGTTCCGAGGACCTGATCGCGGCCCGGCGGTTCGCCGAGCGCATCCATCACGAGTCCGCCCGGATGGGCCGGCTCGTCAACGAACTGCTCGAACTGACCCGGCTGCAGGGCGCCGAACCGTTGCCCGCCCCGGAGCCGGTCGCCCTGGACTGGGTGATCGCCGAGGTCGTCGACCGCACCCGCACCACGGCGTCGGCGAAGGGCATCGAGGTCGTCTACACCGGTCCCAAGGGCGCGACCGTGTACGGCAGCGACAGCCAGGTGGCCACCGCGGTCACCAACCTCGTCGAGAACGCGATCGCCTACTCGGGCGAGGACACCAAGGTCGGCCTGACCATGCGCCAGGACGACGACTGGATCGAGATCGACGTCACCGACCAGGGCATCGGCATCGCCCCGCACGACGTCGACCGGATCTTCGAACGCTTCTACCGGGCCGACCAGGCCCGTTCCCGCTCGACCGGCGGCACGGGCCTGGGCCTGGCCATCGTCAAGCACATCGCCACCAATCACGGCGGCCGTGTCGAGGTGTCGAGCACACTTGGCGGTGGCTCGACGTTCACCCTGCGCCTACCGGCGCGACCCCCGGAAACCCCCATGCCGTTACCGGCGGCGATTGAGATCGAGTCCGGCCCGGCCGGGCTCCCTTCGGCCTGACCAGGCCGCCCTTCAAGGAAGGAACCCCCATTGGCTCGCGTGCTCGTGGTCGAGGATGAGGAGTCGTTCTCCGACGCCCTGTCGTACATGCTGCGCAAGGAGGGCTTCGAGGTGTCGGTCGCGGCGACCGGGACCTCGGCCCTGACGCAGTTCGACCGGACCGGCGCCGACATCGTCCTGCTCGACCTCATGCTGCCCGAGATGTCCGGCACCGAGGTGTGCCGGCAGCTGCGGCAGCGTTCCGCCGTACCGATCATCATGGTGACGGCCCGGGACAGTGAGATCGACAAGGTCGTCGGGCTGGAGATCGGCGCCGACGACTACGTCACCAAGCCGTACTCGCCGCGTGAGCTCGTCGCCCGGATCCGCGCGGTCCTGCGCCGGCAGGGCGCGGAGGCGGCGGAGGTGACGACGCCGACGCTGGCGGCCGGCCCGGTCCGGATGGACGTGGAACGGCACGTGGTGACGGTGGACGGCTCGTCGGTGCAGCTGCCGCTGAAGGAGTTCGAGCTGCTGGAGCTGCTGCTGCGCAACGCCGGCCGGGTGCTGACCCGGGGCCAGCTGATCGACCGGGTCTGGGGCGCCGACTACGTGGGCGACACCAAGACCCTGGACGTGCACGTGAAGCGGCTGCGGTCGAAGGTCGAGCCGGAGCCGTCCGCGCCCCGCTTCATCGTCACGGTCCGGGGTCTGGGATACAAGTTCGAGCCGTAGGCCCGGTGGCACGAACGTGCGATGTGGAGGGTGTGAGCAGCCGATAGCTTCAGGTCACCACGGCGAGCGAGCACGCTGCGCCGGGCCTGAACCGAGGTGTCTCATGAGTTCTTCCCCTTCGCGTCGGATCGTGCTGTCGATCGCCGTCGCCGGCCTTGTCTCCCTCTCCGTTGCTGCCTGCGGCAGTTCCGGCACCGGCTCGTCGTCGGGGGCCGCACCGACTGCCGCGGCCGCTACCACCGGGGCGGCGGCCACGCCCGCGGGAGACAGCAAGACCGTGTCGGCCACCGACCTGTGCGCTTTCCTCGAGAAGAACGTGTCCCGCTGGAAGGCGGCGGGCGGGGAGTTCGCCGCGATGACCCAGGTCACCGTGGAGTTGTCCAGCTTCTATCAGGAGCGGGGCCTGGTCCCGCCGGACACCGAGCTCGACGTGCAGACCAAGGCGGAGTGCCCGGACGTGCGCACCGAGGTGCTCAAGACCATCGGGTTCGACAACTTCACCGAGCTGTGAGGCGACGGGCGCCGGCCTGGCGGGCCGGCGCCCGCCGCTGTCACGGGGTGACCGCGATGTTCGTCAGGCCGCTGGTCGCACCGGTGACCGTGTTCGAGGCGTGGACCACGTTCAGGTTGCCCGCGCACTTGGAGGTCGACGTCACGTTGTCCAGCCAGGAGTCGGCCGAGTTCTGGCCCGCGATGCCCTGCCCGTTCCAGGTGTTGCCGCGGACCACGCCACCGACCGTGCCCTCCTTCACGTCCACGTGCTCCGCCGCCACGTCCGGGCCGACCCGGTTGTTCAGCACCTGGATCCGGTCCGAGGCGTCGATGCCGCCGCTGTTGCCGTAGCAGGACCAGTTGGTCCCCGATGATTCGGGGTTGGTCAGGATCGCCGTGGCCGGGCCGGTCAGGGTGACCGGCGCGGCGGCCGTGCCGGCCGCGCGGCCCAGGAACGCGCCGCGGTAAATGCCGGGCGCCAGCCGGATCGTCTGGCCCGGCCGGGCGGCGGCCAGTGCAACCCAGGGGTACGCCCAGAGCCGCCGCGTTGAAGCCGAAGCTGACCGTGGCGCCGGGCGCGACCGTGCCGTTCCAGGACACGTCGGTGAACCGGTGGTGGTTGCCAGTGCTGGCCCGTACCGAGCTCCATGAGCTGGTCACCGTGGTGCCGGCGGCCACCAGGGCCAGGGCGCTGACGAGCAGGGGAAGTCGGGGGGACATTCAGTTAGTAAATTAACTGATGGACTCCCGTCAATGGTCAGCTCGCCTGTGGCGGGGTCGCCGGCTCACGTCCGCCGCGCTTCTTCGGCGCTCGGGCCGCCTCCGCGGCGACCGTCGCCGGGTGCGGCGCGACCAGCTTGGACTGCAGGCGGATGTCGCAGAGCCGGGCCAGTTCGTCGTACGCCTCCTGGCCGACCAGCGCGATCAGCTCGGGCGCGTACGACTTGTACATCGGCTCGGTGCCGACGTGCGCGTCCGGTGAGGACGTGCACCACCAGTCCAGGTCGTGCCCGCCGGGACCCCAGCCGCGCCGGTCGAACTCGGTCAGCGTGGACAGCAGGTACTTCGTGCCGTCGGGCCGCTTCGTCCAGTCCTGCTCGCGGCGCACCGGCAGCTGCCAGCAGACGTCCGGCTTGTAGGTCAGCGGGTGCACGCCGTCGCGCAGCGCCTGGGCGTGCAGCGCGCAGCCACCGCCCCCGGCGAAGTCGGCGTCGTTGAGGAACACGCACGGCCCTTCCTTGGACTGGGTCGCCGTCCGGCGCGCGGGCTTCTCGCCGTCGATGGTGTCCATCGCGGTGTAGTTCTTGAAACCGCGCCGGTAGTGCTGCCACGTCTCGGGCGTCAGCCTGGCCGCCGCGTTCTTGGTGCGGGCCTCGTCGTCGGCGTCGGTGAAGAACGCCCCGTGCGAGCAGCAGCCGTCCTGGGCCCGGCCGGCCACGATGCCGTGGCAGGCGGAACCGAAGACGCACGTCCAGCGGGACAGCAGCCAGGTCAGGTCGGCCCGGACCACGTGCTGGTCGTCGGCGGGGTCGGTGAACTCGAGCCATTCCCGGGGGAAGTCGAGCGGAACTTCGCGGGCACGGGCGGCGGCCGCCTCGTCCATCACGATGCGTATCTGGGTGCGGCGACTCACCTGCGACAGCGTACGCGTGCGGGTGGTAAACCCCCGTGCGGCAGAGCGTTTCGCCGTTTATATCCCGACTGGGAACTGGCCGGTGTGCCGGACGGGTCTACGCTTGACGGGTGACTTCCCGTGTCCCCGTGCTCCTGTCCAGCTCCTCCGTCTTCCCCGAGCCGACCGCGGCCGCGTTCGAGATGGCGGCGACGGTGGGTTACGACGGTGTCGAGGTCATGGTGTGGACGGACGCCGTCAGCCAGGACGCCGGCGCACTGCAGGGCCTCTCCGATCACTACGAGGTTCCGGTGCTGTCGGTGCACGCGCCCTGCCTGCTCGTGACCCAGCGGGTGTGGAGCCCGGACCCGTGGGAGCGGCTCGACCGGGCCGCCCAGCTCGCCGAGACCCTGGGCGCGCCGACCGTGGTCGTGCACCCGCCGTTCACCTGGCAGCGTGACTATGCCCGCAACTTCGCCGGTGGCCTGGCCAAGATCCAGGTGCGCCACCCGGACATCACGTTCGCGATCGAGAACATGTACCCCGTCCGGATGGCCGGGCGCACCTTCGTGCCGTACGTGCCGGGCTGGGATCCGACCGAGGCCGGCTACGACGCGTACACGCTGGATCTGTCGCACGCCGCCGCCTCGCGGACGGACTCGATGGAGCTGGCCGACCGGATGGGCAAGGGCCTCAAGCACGTGCACCTGGGCGACGGCACCGGCGAGGGCCGCGACGAGCACCTGGTGCCCGGGCGGGGCAATCAGCCGTGCGCCGAGTTGCTGCAGTCGCTGGCCGGGCGCGGCTTCCAGGGCTCGGTGGCGCTCGAGGTCTCCACCCGCAAGGTGACCAGCCGGGCGGTCCGCGAGGCCGACCTGCGCGAGTCGCTCGCCTTCGCCCGGCACCACCTGGCGCCCGCGGCGACGGCGACCCCGGCCGCTACGCGGGGGTGAGCGTCGCGGCGCGCTTGCGGGCCCGGTGCGCGGCCACGTGCGAGCGGGTCGCGCAGCGCTCCGAGCAGAAGCGCCGGCAGTTGTTCGACGACGTGTCGAGATAGACGTTGCCGCAGCGTTCGTCGGCGCAGATGCCGAAGCGGGCGCTGCCGTACTCGCAGAGCCACACCGACAGGCCCCAGACCGCGCCGGCCAGGTATTCCGAGCTGACCGAGGCGCCCCGGCTGGTGACGTGCATATGCCAGTCGGACGCGTCGTGCCCGGAGATGCGCGGCTGCACCGGGTACGCCTCCAGTAACGCGTTCAGCTCAATGACGGCGTCGGCGTCGCGCCCGGTGGTGCCGTACTCGAAGACGTCGCGCAGCCGGCGCTGGGCCCGGCGGAAGACCCCGAGGTCCTTCTCGCCCACCTCGTCCCGCATCCAGGCCTGCTCCTCGCTGAACAGCGCCCGGAGACCATCGAGGTCGGCGAGCCCGGCATTCACCAGCTCGACGGCCGTACGCGCGTACGCATCGAAGTTCACCCGACAACCGTAGCCGCACCGTGAAGGACAAAGACAGCTCTACCGCGAGGGTTGCGAGGACGGGCGATACGCTCGGCGCATGCTCCGTTCCGTCTTTCTCGCCGCCGCCGGGTCGTCCCGGATGGAGCGGCTGATCTCCTCCGCCCCGGTCAGCAAGGGGGTCGTCCGCCGGTTCGTGGCCGGCGCCGGTGTCGACGACGCCTTGCGCGCGAGCCGGGAGCTCGCCGACGACGGCCTCGCGATCAGCCTGGACTATCTGGGCGAGGACACGTTGACGGCCGAGCAGGCGACCGCCATCCGCGACCAGTATCTGACCCTGCTGAGCCGGCTCAGCGGCGCCGGCCTGACCCCGGCGGCCGAGGTCAGCGTCAAGCTGTCCGCGCTGGGGCAGAAGGTCGACGACCGGATGGCGTTCGGCTACGCGCAGGAGATCTGTGCCGCGGCGGCCGCGGCGGGCACCACGGTGACGCTGGACGCCGAGGACCACACCACCACCGACTCGACCCTGGAGATCCTCGCTGAGCTGCGCAAGGACCACCCGGGCACCGGGGCGGTCCTGCAGGCGTACCTGCGCCGGACCGAGGGTGACTGCCGGGAACTGGCCACCACCGGCTCGCGGGTGCGGCTCTGCAAGGGCGCGTACGCGGAGCCCGAGTCGGTCGCGTACCAGTCCGCGCTCGACGTCGACAAGGCGTACGTGCGCTGCCTCAACATCCTGATGTCGGGCGACGGCTACCCGATGATCGCGACCCACGACCCGCGGCTGATCGCCATCGCCGAGGACCGGGCCCGCTGGTTCGACCGCTCGGCCGACGAGTTCGAGTTCCAGATGCTCTACGGCGTCCGCCCGGAGGAGCAGGCCCGGCTGGCCGCCGCCGGCCACACCGTGCGCGTCTACGTGCCCTACGGCGACCAGTGGTACGGCTACCTGATGCGCCGCCTGGCCGAGCGCCCGGCCAACGTGGCGTTCTTCGGCCGCGCTCTGACCAGTAAGAAGTAAGTCACCTTTCGGGGGAGAACACGCCACAAGGGGCGTGTCGGCTTGACTTTTTGTGGTTATTTCACGGAACGCATCGCCTTGATCACAGGAGTCTCGATACCGTACTGATGACACGCGCGCCCGCCCGCCGCGGCGCACGGCCTGACGGCCGCGGCGGAGGCGCCTGCGAAAGGATCGGTGCGAGGAGATGACGGGTCCAGCCCAAGCCGAGGAGCGCCTCGCCGAGGTGCGCTTCCTGACCGTGGCCGAGGTGGCCGCCCTGATGCGGGTGTCCAAGATGACCGTCTACCGGCTCGTGCACGGCGGCGAGCTCAGTGCCGTACGGGTCGGTCGTTCGTTCCGGGTGCCGGAGCACGCTGTCCACACGTACCTGCGGGGAGCGTTCAGCCAAACGGCGTGACCATGGGGCCGTGTTGGTCCCGACCCGGCCGGGCCGCTACGCTGGAGCGGTTCGCCCCCGTGACACCTGTGCGCTTCCTGTTCGGCGCCGGTGCGGGGCGGGCCGCCGTCAAGCTCGGTCGGGTGTGCCTGCGGGTGCGCAGGGACCGGCCCCACATGGTTTCGAGAGGCATTTCGTATGGGCTCCGTGGTCAAGAAGCGTCGCAAGCGTATGGCGAAGAAGAAGCACCGTAAGCTGCTGCGCAAGACCCGCGTCCAGCGTCGCCGTCTCGGCAAGTGATGTCCGGCCGGGCGTGACGCCCGGCCCGGTCACTTGCCTCACCCATCGCCGCATGCGAAAGGCGCGCCCGTGGTGACGTCTTCTCCCGCGGCCCCGCCGAGGGTCGTCGTGGTCACCGGGGTCAGCCGATTCCTCGGTGCCCGGGTCGCCGCCCGGCTCGCCGCGGACCCCCGTGTCGAACGTGTCATCGGCCTGGATCCGCTCGATCCGCCGCCCGCCCTCGCGGGCCTGCTGGCGGACGTCGAGCTGATCCAGGCTGACGCGCGCGCCGCGAGCGGTGCCATCGCCGAGCTCGGCGCCGAGGCGGTCGTGCACCTGGCGGTCACCAGCGCGCCTGATCCGCACAGTGGTGGCCGCGCGGCGATGAAAGAGCAGAACGTCATCGGCACGATGCAGCTGCTCGCGGCCGCCCAGGGGGCCGACCGGCTGCGCAAGCTGGTGGTGCGCTCCTCCACAGCCGCGTACGGCGCCTCGTTCCGCGACCCGGCCGTCTTCACCGAGGACACCGAGCCCCGGGCCGTCCCGCGGGGCTCCTTCGCGCGCGACATCCTCGACATCGAGGGCTACGTGCGTGGTTTCCGCCGCCGCCGGCCCGAGGTCGCCGCCACCGTGCTGCGGTTCGCGCCGTTCCTGAGCTCCACCGCCGAGACCTCACTCACCCGCTACTTCGCGCAGCCGGTGATCCCGACCGTGCTGGGCCGCGACGCCCGGCTGCAGTTCGTGCACGTCGACGACGCGCTGGAGATCCTGCACCGCTCGGTGGTCGAGGACCATCCCGGCACGTTCAACGTCGCCGGCGCGGGTGTGCTGGCGCTCTCCCAGGCCGTACGCCGGGCCGGCCGGATCTCCCTGCCGCTGCCCGAGGGCACGCTGTCCTCGGTCGCCGCGCTGGCCCGCAACGTCGGCGTCGGTCAGATCGGCCTGGATCAGATCGACCTGTTCGTGCACGGCCGGGTGGTCGACACCAGCCGGCTGGTCAAGGAATTCGGCTTCAGCCCGCGTACGACCGCGGCCGCCTTCGACGACTTCATCCACGGTCACCGCACCGGCCAGGCGCTGAACGCCGACCGGCTGGCCGCTGCCGAGCGCGCGATCCTCGACGGCATCCGCCGGGTCCGGGCCGCCGCGACGCAGGACCAGGAGCACGCATCCTCATGACCCAGGACGAGTTCCACGCCGCGCTGCCCGGCCACGCGGACTTCGAGCTGCCCGCGGCCCGGGCGCCGAAGCCCCTGAACGGCAACCGGCCGGGCCGCCGCCGGGCCCTGCCCGCCGCCAACGGCCACGCGCCGGCCCAGATCGAGGCGAGCGCCCCCGAGCCCGGGCCGGAGCCGCAGCCGGGCCCGATCGACGTCTGGGACCAGCGGGTGGCCAACGGGCTCGCCTTCCTGCGGCGGCGGCTGGCCGGGGCGTACGAGGTCGACGACTTCGGCTTCGACCCCGAGCTCAACGACGCCGTCTTCCAGCCGATGCTCAAGGTGCTCTACCGCGACTGGTTCCGCACCGAGGTGTTCGGCATCGAGAACGTGCCGGACACCGGTGGCGGTCTCGTGGTCGGCAACCACTCCGGCACGCTCGCCCTGGACGCGCTGATGCTCACCGTCGCCCTGCGCGACCAGCACCCGAGCGACCGGCATCTGCGGCTGCTCGGCGCCGACCTGGTGTTCCGGCTGCCGGTGCTGTCCGAGCTGGCCCGCAAGGCCGGGGCCACGGTCGCCTGCAACCCGGACGCCGAGCGCCTGATGAGCGAGGGTGAGCTGGTCGGGGTCTTCCCCGAGGGCTTCAAGGGCATCGGCAAGCGCTTCTCGGAGCGTTACAAGCTCCAGCGGTTCGGCCGCGGCGGCTTCGTCTCGGCCGCGCTGCGCACCGGCACCCCGATCGTGCCGGTGGCGATCGTCGGGGCCGAGGAGATCTATCCGATCCTGGCCGACCTCAAGCCGCTGGCCCGGCTGCTCGGCATGCCGTACTTCCCGGTCACGCCGACCTTCCCGTGGCTCGGGCCGCTGGGCCTGGTCCCGCTGCCCAGCAAGTGGCTGATCGAGTTCTGCCCGCCGATCCCGACCGCGCACCTGACCGAGTATGCCGACGACCCGATGGTCGTCTACAACCTGGCCGACGAGGTCCGCGAGACGATCCAGGCCACATTGCACACTCTTCTGGAGAAGCGCCCGGACCCGTTCGGCTTGTAGCATGTGCAGTGAGGGGCGGCCCCGACTTTCGCAGTCGGACACCGCCCCTCGCCACGTTCAGGCCCTACCTGTTCAGCTCCGTCAGCTCCCGAAGAGGTTGCCCAGCAGCCCGCCGAGCAGGCCCTTGTCCTCGTCGTCGGGGACGACACCGGCCGGGTCCTCGGTGAGCAGCGGCTCCGGGGTCTCCGCCGGAGTGCTGGTGGCCGGCACCTCGGCGTCGGGCTGGACAGCCTTGCCGCCGCGGGTCGGGTCGACCGTCGGCTCCCCGGTGTCCTTCGGCTTCGCCTTCTTGTCGGCGTCGCCCTTGTTCCCGCTGCCGGTCGTCGCTTCCCGCTGGACCTGACCCGACGGTTGCTCGTCGGGGGAGCCGGTGGCGGCGCCGGTCGTGCAGTCGCGCAGCTTCGGACCGATCGCGTCGCCGCCGGACTGGGTCACCGTGTCGCAGGCGAGCCCGGCCCGCAGGTCCTTGGCCCGCTCGTGCACCGAGTCGAGCAGCTTGATCGAGGTCTGTGCCCGTTCCCGGTTGTCCGGGCTGAGCCGGTCCAGCCGCGGGTTCAGCACCCGCCGCTGATTCTCGACGAAGGTGTCGACCGAGCTCAGCGGCGTCTTGTCCTTGCGGGCCACGGCGGCGGACGTGAGCAGCTTGACGCCCTGACGGGTGTCGTTGTCCATGTCGCCGAGGACCTGACGGAACCTCGGGTTGTCACCCTTCATCGCGGCCGCCTCGGCGAGCCGGTTGCGGGCGAAGGTCAGCGACAGCTGACCCCGGGTGACGTCCGAGCCGGCCATGGCCAGCTGGGCCCGTTCGGTGGAGCGCTTGACGCCGTACAGGGCGTCGCCCGGTGCGGCGTTCTCGCTCGCTGCGGAGATACCCGAGACGGCCATGGCACCGGCGGCGACGCCGATGACGATCGCACCGCGGGCACGGATCCGGCGGCCGGTCTTGCCGAGCATCTTGCGGACCGGCTCGGCCGGCTCCTGCTCGGTGGCTGTGGCGGTCGCCCCGATACCGTCCCGCTCGGCCGTGGCCACGAGCATCGCTCGCAGGCCGGTGCGGAACTCGGGATCCACGTGGACCCCGGACCGTGCCGCGGAGAGGCTGTGCCCGATGGCGACCAGCTCGGCGAGTTGCTCGTCGGCCTGCCCCCGGGTGTGATGGCGACGGCCGCCGTTGGTCTCGTCGAGCAGCTCCGCGAAGCGCTCGGCGCTCCGGCGATCGAAGATGTTCAAGTTCACCGCGGGCACCTCCCTTCGCTCGTGACTGATTCGCCGGTGAGATTGCCGGCGGTCGCGACGGAACCGGCGGGCCGACGGCCCACCACTGGTCGCATCCGGACAAACGCGCGACGGGCGGGCCCGGTTACGGGTGTCAGCAGGGCGGCGAGGCTCACAGAGATCGACATACGGTGAATTGCCGTCACCACTGGAACCCTTCGGGCAGCAACCGGGCCAGTGCCCGGACGGCCCGGTACTGCAGTGCCTTGATGGCGCCTTCGTTCTTGCCCATGGTCTGCGCGGTCTCGGCCACCGAGAAGCCTTGCAGGAAGCGCAGCACGATGCACTCCTGCTGCTCGGGGTTGAGCTGCTTGACCGCGGTGAGCAGCGCCACGTTGGTGATGTGGTCGACGACGGCGGCCTCCGGGCTGCCCTCGGGACCACGGTCCTCGCGGTCGGCGTCCAGCACGTCGCCGGTGGTCACCTCGAGCCGGTAGCGACCCGACTTGAAGTGGTCGGCGACCAGGTTGCGGGCGATGGTGACCAGCCAGGCGCCCAGGTCACGGCCCTGCCAGGTGAAGCTGCCGATCCGCTTGAGGGCTCGCAGGAACGTGTCGGAGGTGAGGTCCTCGGCGAGCTGGCGGTTGCCGACCCGGAAGTAGACGAAGCGGAAGACCGTGTCGACGTACCGGTCGTAGATCAGGCCGAAGGCGGCCGACTCGCCGGCCTGGGCCCGCTCGACCAGGGCCCACACCTCGGCGGCGGCGTCACCCGGGTCGGGACGCGCCGGATACTTCGGTGGCTCGGCCTCGCTCGGTGGCCCGGTGGTGCTCTGGGTCGGGACCACGACCGTTTCGTCGGTCGTTCCGGCCCGCCGGTCCGGGCCGGCCTGCTGTGGCGGCTGCGCGGGCCGGCCCGGTACGGCCACCCGCCCGCTGCCCGGCTTGGCGTTTCCCGTCGGCGGCAGGTGCCGGCTCGGGGACTCGTTGATGTGCGGCCGGTTCCGGGTCCGCTTGGGTCCGTCGCTGCGGATCGCGTGCGCGATCGTGCCGTCGATGCCCCGGCGGAGGGCGCTCAGGCCCTCCGTGAGCGCGAGACGCGCCGCGAACACATCACGGCTGTACGGATCGCCGGCGTACACATGACTCACTGCGCCTCCTTGACCCGGCGGGCCGTCGATGAGGGGTGTCCAGAACCGGATCCACGTACAAAAGGGGTGGGGCGGCCGCAAAGGGCAGGCCGACCTCACCCACGGATGTGGACTCCGTTACACAGACGGGAAGTATTGCGGAGCTTGACCACGGGCAGTCGCACACTGTGTGCGCTGTGCGAAATTACTCCGAAGTGGCGCAGACTGCACATCAGGAACATCTGTCACCATGTAGGACACCTCGAAAGGGGGCCCGGACCGGCTGTCCGGCCACCCGATCGAGGGTCTTCTGTGCCAGACTCGGGCGTCGTGGAGAACAGCGCGCGTGACCCGGTCCGCACATCCGCGCGGCAGCGCCCCGACGCCCCCGCCCTGATCGCCGGCGACACCGTCGTCACGTGGGCTGAGCTGGACGAACGCGTCTCGCGCGGGGCCGCTCGGCTGGCCACCGGCACCGCCGCGGGCGATCGGGTGGCCCTGGTGCTGGGCAACACCGTCGAGTTCGCCGTCGCCTACTTCGCGGTGCTGCGGGCCGGGCTGGTCGCCGTGCCGCTCAATCCCGGCTACACCGCCGACGAGCTGACCTTCGCGCTGACCGACAGCTCGGCCGCCCGGGTGGTTGCCGATGATGCGGTGCTGGGCCGGTTGCGGTTGTCCGAGGGGGTAGCCGTACCGGTGCGGGAGCTGGCGTCCGGGGGAGTGGACGCGCCGCACCCCGCGCCCGCCGCCGATGACCTCGCGGTCCTGCTCTACACCTCCGGGACCAGCGGGCGGCCGAAGGGCGCCATGCTCACCCACCGTGCGCTCGCCGCCAACCACGATCAGCTCGCGCTCATCGAGCCGCCGGTGCTGAGCGCCACCGACGTGGTCCTGCTCGCCATCCCGTTCTTCCACGCCTACGGGCTGAACACGGGCCTCGGCGCGATCGCCCACTACGGCGCCTGCGGCGTGCTGGTGGATCGCTTCGAGCCGGCGGCGACCCTCTCCCTGATGGCGAAACACCAGGTCACGGCCGTGATCGGGGTGCCGTCCATGTATGCCGCGTGGGCACGCGAGCCCGCGGCGGGCGAGGCCCTGGCGGCGGTGCGGACGGCTGTGTGCGGCGCGGCGCCGCTCGACCCGGCCGACGCGGCCGCCTTCACGGCCGCGACCGGCAAGACCGTGCTGGTCGGGTACGGCCTGACCGAAGCCGCCCCGGTGCTCACCACGACCGCGGTCAGTCACCGCGAGAAGACCGGCTCGATCGGCCGCCCGCTGCCCGGGGTCTCGCTGCTGCTGCGCACGGCCGACGGCGAAGTGCTGTGGCGCGACGGGCTCGTCGCGGACGTCCAGGAGGACGCCGAGATCGATCTCGACCTGGAGGTCAGCGCGGGCACCGACCCGGGGGAGATCGTCGTGCGCGGCGCGAACCTCTTCTCCGGGTACTGGCCGGACGCTCACGACGGCCCGGACGCCGACGGCTGGTGGGGCACCGGCGACATCGCGTACGCCGACGCGGACGGCGACCTGGTGCTGGTCGACCGGATCGGCGAGCTGATCCTGGTCAACGGCTTCAACGTCTACCCGGCCGAGATCGAACGGGTGCTCGACGCGCACCCGGGGGTGGCCGAGGCGGCGGTGATCGCCATCCCTGACCAGCTGACCGGGCAGGCCCCGTACGCCTACGTGGTGCCCGCCCTCGACCCCCCGCCCACCCCCGCCGAGCTGCAGGTCCACTGCGCCGCCGAGCTGGCCCGGTTCAAGCTGCCGGCCGGCATCGAGCTGGTCACCGAGCTGCCGCACTCGGCCATCGGAAAGGTACGCAAAGGAGCACTCCGATGACGCGGATCACCCTGATCAGCCGGGACGGCTGCCACCTGTGCGAGGTGGCCGAGCAGACCCTGGACCGGATCGCCCCCGGGCAGTGGACCCGGGTCGAGATTTCCGACTCGGTGGAGCTGGAACGCGACTACGGCGACCGGGTGCCGGTGGTGCTGCTGGACGGCAAGGAGCACGGCTACTGGCGCGTCGAGGAAGATCGCCTGTTGCGGGATTTGAGTAGACCAGCAGGTGCCCCCCGCCTGTAATCTCGCGCGGTGGCTCGAACTCACCTTGTCTGGGACTGGAACGGCACCCTGCTCGACGACCTGTCGCTGGTCGTCTCCTCGACCAATCACACCTTCAAGGCGGTCGGCGGCCGCAGCGTCGACGCGGACGAGCACCGGCAGCGCTTCCGCCGCCCGGTCGCCGAGTTCTACGCCGAGATCCTCGGCCGGGCGGTCGACGCCGAGGAGTTCGAGGAGCTCGACCGGATCTTCCACCAGGCGTACCGGGTCGGGCTGACCAGCACCTCGCTGGCCGCCGACGCCGAGGCCGCGATCAAGGCCTGGCCGGGCAGCCAGTCGCTGCTGAGCATGTGGTTCCACGACGAGCTGGTGCCCGCGGTGCAGACCTACGGCCTGGCCGGCATGTTCACCCGCGTCGACGGGCGGCCCACCGAGGTCGACGGCGGGCTCAAGGCCGGCCACCTCGCGCGGCACCTGGCCGAGCTGGGCCTCCCCGGCGAGCAGGCGGTGCTGATCGGTGACTCGCTGGACGACGCCGAGGCGGCCGAGTCCGTCGGCGCCGCGTGCGTCCTCTACACCGGCGGCTTCACCGAGCCGGCCCGGCTGCGGGCCAGCGGCCGTCCGGTCACGGACACCCTCGTCGATGCGGTGCGCCTCGCGCAGACACTGTGATACTCGTCGTCGGAATGTCGACGTCATTGGCATACCAGGGTGGCGAGCGGTAATACTCGGCAGAGGGCCGGCGGATAACACGCCGACTCGATCTTTGTCCAGTTCCGCTATCAAGATCGCGATTTGTGCACGCCTTCACAAGCGCCTACTCTGTGACTCCGACGAGCCCCGCTATCACAGCCGGTCCCAGCAGGCGTCACCGGTCCAGGACCTGCAGCAGGGCTCACCGTAGGTTCGCCTCGTCGGCACGGAGTCAGATGAGTCAGCAGCGTCAAGGAAGCACGCCGGCCACCACCGGCGCAGTCCCGGCCTTCCCGGATCTTCCGGAGGCGACGATCGCGCGGCTACCGGAATACCTTCGCGCCCTGCACAACCTTGCCGAGACCGGTTCCGAAACGGTCTCCAGTGAGGGTCTCGCCGCGGCGGCGGGGGTCAATTCGGCCAAGCTGCGCAAGGACCTCTCCCACCTGGGGTCGTACGGCACCCGCGGCGTCGGCTACGACGTCGCGCTGCTCATCGACCAGATCGAGTACATCCTCGGCCTCGACCAGCGCCGCGCCGTGGCGCTCGTCGGCGTCGGTAACCTCGGCCACGCGCTGGCCGGCTACGACGGCTTCGCCAGCCGCGGGTTCCGCATAGTGGCCCTGTTCGACGCCGACGCCGAGCAGGTCGGCAAGCCGCTCAACGGCCTGACCGTGCGGCACATCGACGAGCTCGGCCAGGCCGTCGTCGAGGAGGGCATCACCATCGGCGTGATCGCCACCCCGGCGGGCGCCGCGCAGGCCGTCGCCGACGATCTGGTGGCTGCGGGGGTCACCAGCATCCTCAACTTCGCGCCCTGCGTGCTGTCCGTCCCGGCGGGCGTCGACGTGCGCAAGGTCGATCTCGCCATCGAACTGCAGATCCTCTCCTTCCACGAGCACCGCAAGGCGTCGCTGACGGCGATCCCCGGCGGGCGCTCACCGGAGGCGGGCAACCAGGAGGCGGTCGGGTCGTGAATCTGCTCAGCGTCGGTGCGTCCTACCGGACCGCCGGAGTCGACACCCTCGGACGCCTCACCATCGCCGGCTCCGACATCCCGGCCGTGCTGGAGAAGCTGGTCGCGCAGCCGTACGTCGGCGAGGCCGTGGTGCTGTCCACCTGCAACCGCGTCGAGGTGTACGCGGCCGTCTCCGGCTTCCACGGCGGCCTCGGCGACGTCTGCAACGTCCTCGCCGAGCACTCCGGCATCGGCGCCAAGGACCTCGCCGCCCACCTCTACGTCCACTACGACGAGGCGGCCGTGCGCCACTCGTTCCGGCTCGCGGCCGGCCTCGAGTCGATGGTCGTCGGCGAGTCGCAGATCCTCGGCCAGCTTCGCGACGCGTACCACGCGGCGACCGAGACGGACACCGCCGGCCGGCTGCTGCACGAGCTGATGCAGCAGACGCTGCGGGTCGGTAAGCGGGCGCACGCCGAGACCGGCATCGACCGGGCCGGGCAGAGCGTCGTCACCGCCGCCCTCGAGGTGGCCGCGGCGACGTTGGGTGGCGAGCTGACCGGGCGCACCGGCCTGGTGGTCGGGGCCGGCTCGATGGGCGCGCTCTCCGTGGCGACGCTGACCCGTTCCGGCGTCGGGCCGCTGCAGATCACCAACCGCGGCGCGGCCCGGGCCGACCGGCTCGCCGAGGCGTACGGCGCCACCGCGGTCCCCTTCGACGCGCTCGACCAGGCCATCGCCGCGGCCGACATCGTGGTCTGCGCCACCGCGTCGACCGAGCCGGTGCTGACCGCCGCCGACCTGGCCGGCCGGGAGAAGCCGCTGGTGGTGCTCGACCTGGCCGTGCCGCGCGACGTGGCCCCCGAGGTCGGCGCGCTGCCCGGCGTCACCGTGGTCGACATCGACAGCCTGGCCACGAGCCGGCGCACCCTGCCGGCCGCCGCCGAGACCGCCGCGGTGGAGCAGATCGTCACCGCCGAGGTCGAGCACTTCCTCGCCTGGCTGCGCGGGGCCGAGGTGGCGCCGACCGTGGCCGCCCTGCGCACCCGCGCCGACGACGTGGTCAGCGCCGAGCTGCGCAAGCTCTCCGCGCGCCGGCCGGAATTCACCGAGGAGCAGCGGGCCGACGTTTCCCGTACCCTGCACCGGGTCGTCCAGCAGTTGCTGCACTCGCCGACCGTACGGGTCCGTCAGCTCGCCGCCGAACCCGGCGGCGACCAGTACGCGGCCCTGCTGCGGGAGCTGTTCGACCTCGACGTCCCGCACGCCACCAAGGCTGACGCCGTACCCGAGATCGGAGGACAAGCGTGAGCACACCGCTGCGCCTCGGCACCCGGGGCAGCGCCCTCGCGCTCGCCCAGTCCCAGCTCGTGGCCGACTCGCTGACCGCCGCGACCGGCCGCCCGGTCGAGCTCGTGCGCATCGTCACAGCCGGTGACCGTTCCGCCGCGCCGGTCGCCCAGCTCGGCGTCGGGGTTTTCGTCTCCGCGCTGCGCGACGCGCTCACGGCGAAGGAGATCGACTTCGCCGTCCACTCGTACAAGGACCTGCCCACGGGCCAGTACCCGGGCCTGCACATCGCGGCCATCCCGCCGCGCGAGGATCCGCGGGACGCGCTCATCGCGCGCGACAACCTGACCCTCGCGGAGCTGGCGCCGGGCGCCACGATCGGCACGGGCGCGGTGCGCCGAATCGCGCAACTGCATGCTTTGGGCCTACAGTTGCAGGTCACGCCGATCCGCGGCAATGTCGACAGCCGCATCGCGAGGGTGCTCGGTCCCGAGGCCGACCTCGACGCGGTTGTCCTGGCCCGGGCCGGCGTGGTGCGTCTCGGCCGGGCCGCCGAGATCACGGAGACGTTGGACCCGATGCTCATGCTGCCCGCCCCCGCCCAGGGTGCGCTGGCGATCGAGTGCCGATCCGACGACGCAGACCTGGTCGAGCTGCTGGCCGCACTCGATCATGCACCGTCCCGCGCCGCCGTCACGGCGGAACGGGCGATGCTCGCCACGCTCGAGGCCGGTTGCTCCGCACCGGTCGCGGCACACGCCGAGCTCGCCGAAGGCGAGCAAGGCGACGAGATCTACCTGCGCGGTGCGGTGATCAGCCCGGACGGGGCCCGAGCTGTCCGGCTGTCGCGCACCGGAACGCCCGCCGACGCGGCGGAGATCGGCAAGGCGCTCGCCGCCGATCTCCTCGACAACGGCGCCGACACCCTGATGGGGAGCACAGAATGACCACCCGCACCGCCCGCAAGTCCGCAGGGCGTATCGCTTTCGTCGGCGCCGGACCCGGCGATCCCGGCCTGCTGACCCGCCGGGCTCACGACACCCTCGCCGACGCCGACCAGGTCGTCTACGACCGTGGGGTGCCCGAGTCGCTGCTCGCGGCCATCCGGGCGGAAGCCAAGGGCGACACCCAGTTCAGCCCCGCCGAGGGCGCACCCGGCGACGTCGCCAAGGTGCTGCTCTCCGCGGCCAAGTCCGGCCTGTCGGCGGTGCACCTGGTCGCCGGTGACCCCTTCGGTCACGAGGCCGTCGTCAAGGAGGTCCAGGCCGTCGCCCGGACCGCCGTGCACTTCGAGGTCGTGCCCGGCCTGGGCCAGGCCGAGGGGGTGGCCACCTACGCGGGTGTGCCGCTGCCCGGCGTGCGCACCGCGGCCGACATCGACGACGTCACCGCGCTCGACTTCGACGCGCTGGCCGCGGCCGCCGTCAAGGGCTCGTTCGCGGTCGCCGTGGACGCCGGTGACCTCGCCGCTGTCCGCGACGGCCTGCTGGCCGCGGGCGTCGAGCCCGGCACGCCGGTCGGCGTGACCGGCGACGGCACCGGCGAGACTCAGTACACGACGACCTCGTCGGTGGACAGCTTCGTCGCGGCGGCGCTCGGCTTCACCGGCCGGGTGGTGCTCACCGTCGGCGCGGAGGTCGCCCAGCGCGACAAGCTGAGCTGGTGGGAAAACCGCCCCCTGTACGGCTGGAAGGTCCTCGTCCCGCGCACCAAGGAGCAGGCGGGCGCGATGAGTGCCCGGCTGCGGGCGTACGGGGCCATCCCGTGCGAGGTGCCGACGATCGCGGTCGAGCCGCCGCGCACCCCCGCGCAGATGGAACGCGCGGTCAAGGGCCTGGTCGACGGCCGGTACGCCTGGGTGGTCTTCACCTCGGTGAACGCGGTCCGCGCGGTCTGGGAGAAGTTCGCCGAGCACGGCCTGGACGCCCGCCACTTCGGCGGCGTCAAGATCGCCTGCATCGGTGAGGCGACCGCCGACGCCGTCCGCGCGTTCGGCATCCAGCCGGAGCTCATCCCGGCCGGGGACCAGTCCAGCGAGGGCCTGCTGGCCGAGTTCTCGCCGCACGACGAGATCCTCGACCCGGTCGGCCGGGTGCTGCTGCCGCGCGCCGACATCGCCACGGAGACGCTGGCCGCGGGCCTGATCGAGCGCGGCTGGGAGGTCGACGACGTCACGGCGTACCGCACGGTCCGCGCGGCCCCGCCGCCGGCCGACATCCGCGACGCGATCAAGTCGGGCGGCTTCGACGCGGTGCTGTTCACCTCGTCATCGACGGTCCGGAACCTGGTCGGCATCGCGGGCAAGCCGCACGCCCGCACGGTCGTCGCGGTGATCGGCCCGAAGACGGCCGAGACGGCCACGGAGTTCGGCCTGCGCGTCGACGTCCAGCCGCAGCACGCCTCGGTCCCCGACCTGGTCGAGGCCCTGGCGTCGTACGCGGTGGAGCTGCGCGAGAAGCTGGCGGCGATGCCGGCCAAGCAGCGCCGCGGCTCGAAGGTCCAGGGCCCGACGGCCCTGCGCTTCCGCTGATCTCACGCGGACCGGCCCGGTGACGGGCCGGTCCGCTGCACCACCTGGGCCGGTTGCGCGCCGGCCCGGTCGGGGTCGTCGATGTCGCGGCCCGCAGTTTGCCGAGCCGGCTCCGCGCCGACCCGGTTTCGCCGGACCGGCGCTGTTGCCGGCCTGGCCGGGGCGGTTGTCCGACCGGCCCGGTTCCGCCGGCTCACGCGGCCGGCCTGGCTGAGGGAGTGAGCATGGCGTTCCCCGATGTGCGTCCGCGGCGTCTGCGCCGCACCCCCGCGCTGCGGCGCCTGGTCGAGGAGACCCGGGTCGCACCGGCCGAGCTGATCCTGCCGCTGTTCCTCAAAGAGGGTCTGACCGAGCCGCGGCCGATCAGTTCGCTGCCCGGTGTCATGCAGCACTCGCGGGAGTCGCTGCGCAAGGCCGCCCACGAGGCCGTCTCGGCCGGGGTCGGTGGCCTGATGCTCTTCGGCGTCCCGGACAACGCCAACAAGGACGAGACCGGTTCGGCCGGCCTCGACCCGGACGGCATCCTCAACGTGGGCCTCCGGGACCTGATCGCCGAGGTCGGCGACGCCACCGTGGTCATGGGCGACCTGTGCCTGGACGAGTTCACCTCCCACGGGCACTGCGGCGTCCTCGCCCCGGACGGCACGGTCGACAACGACGCCACCCTGGAGATCTACGGCCGGATGGGGGTGGCCCAGGCCGAGGCCGGGGCGCATGTCGTCGGCCCCTCCGGGATGATGGACGGCCAGATCGGGGTGGTCCGTAAGGCCCTCGACCAGGCCGGCTACCAGGACGTCTCGGTGCTGGCCTACTCGGCGAAGTACGCGGGCGCCTTCTACGGCCCGTTCCGGGAGGCCGTCGAGTCGAGCCTGCAGGGTGACCGCCGCACCTACCAGCAGAGCCCGGCCAACGTCCGGGAGGCGCTGCGCGAGGTCGAGCTGGACGTCGCCGAGGGTGCCGACATGGTCATGGTGAAGCCGGCTCTGCCGTACCTCGACGTGATCGCCGCCGTGCGGGAACGGGTCGACGTGCCGGTCGCCGCGTACCAGGTCTCCGGCGAGTACGCGATGGTCGAGGCGGCCGCGGAGAAGGGCTGGATCGACCGGCAGGGCGTCATGCTGGAGACCCTGACCTCGATCAAGCGGGCCGGGGCCCAGATCATGCTGACCTACTGGGCCACCGAGGCTGCTCAGCTGCTGCGCGAACGGTACTGACCGCCGTACCCCTCATGTAACGAACTTGCATGGGTTTTCCGCCGCGGGTGGGCTCAGTCGTCGTTCTGGATCGTGCCCGTCGCGCGGGCGTCCGCGAGCCGGATGCCCGCCAGGCCCGCCACCACCAGCGTCAGCTTCTCGTCCGGCTCCTTCCACCGGTCACCCCGGACCTGCACCGGGAAGGTGAGACCGGTCGCGCCCGCGGGCACGACCCGGCAGCCCAGGTACGGCGTGAAGTCGACTCCCACCCAAGCGGACCCCGGCACCGTGCTCGCACAGATCGTCACCGACCGGCTCAGCGGCCGGGACAGCGTCACCGGGAACACCAGCGACGTCGTGCCGCTGTCGCCCTCGACCACGCTCGCGTCGGCGACCGACAGTGCCGCCCGGGAGTGGAAGCGGGCGACCTGGGGATCGTGGTCGCTGGAGCCCTTCGAGCCGTTCCCCTCGTCCGCCGCCGCCCAGTCGGCGTTGAGGTGCGCCGCCCGCATCTCGATCAGGTCACCGTGCAGGGCGTCGTTGACGAAGAGATGGTCCAGCGTCTGGGCCGAGCCGTCGAAGACGTACGAGTACGCCGACGAGGGCGCGTCCGCCACCAGGTCGTCCCACAGGTTGTGCAGCCCGGCCTCGTAGAGCGGGCGAAGCTGGTCGCCGGGAGCCGCCGGCACCGGGTCGTCGGGGCGCGGGAAGACGTTCAGGTCACCGCCGTACGCGATCCGCGCGTGCGCGTGGGTGTCCTCGATCGCCGTGGTGATCGCGGCCCCGTACGCGGCCTGTTCGGTGCGCTGCCCGACCCGGCTGTCCGGCCCGGACGAGTAGTGGTTGCTGACCGCCCAGAGCTGGAACCGCTCGGCCGCACCCGGCGCTGCCTTGACGTCGAAGAGCGCGACCTGCGGCGCCCGGGTGAAGACGTTCGAACCGTCCACACCCGTCGACCTGTCCACGTCGGCCGGCAGCACGGCGTTCAGTGCCTTCGGGTTGGACACGTCGGCGTTGCTCGCCAGCGGGGTGCCGCGGTAGGTGACCTGCGGTGCCGCGCCCAGCACCGGGTCGGCCGCGGTCGCGGGGGCGAGCGAGAGACGGTCGGTGCGGTAGAGGAACGCGGCGGTGATCCCGCGGGCGTCGGCGCCGGTGCGGTCGTACGCGGCCGCGTACGCCGGACCGCCGTTGCCCTTGATCGTCAGGGCCAGCTCCTGCAACGTGTCCGGCTGCCCGTCCGCGTCGTTGACCGCGCCGCAGGTCAGGGCGCCGCCGGTGACCGTGCAGATGTCCTGGTCCTCGGCTTCCTGGGCGAGGATCAGATCCGGGGAGTGCAGCCCGGCGGCGATCTGGTCGGCCAGGTCGGCCAGCTTCTCCCGGTACGCCGCCTCGCTCGCCGGAACGTAGTCGAAGGGCGGGCTGACGCCGGGGCAGCCGGTGTTGCCGGTGAAGTCGCAGCCGTCGAACGGGTCGTCGCGGAAGTCGTACAGGTTCTCCACGTTGTACGTCGAGACGGCGAACTCGGTGCTGCGTGCGGCGGCCTTCGGCGGGTTGTTCCGCGACGGGTCCGCGCCGGGCGTGAACGCGGCGGTGGCCGGCTGGATGCCGTACTTGTTGAAGGAGTAGTAGAGGCCGCCGACCGCGTCGCCGGACAGCAGGTCGAAGGTCTTGGCCGGCGGCAGCAGCGCGCTGCTGTCAGCGGCGGTCGCCTTCACGCCCATGGTGCCGAGCAGCACCCGGTCGCCGTTGCCGTCGTCGACCGTGCCGGGCAGATTGTCCAGCGGGTGCGCGTCGCGGAAGACCCGCCGCGCGTACGGGTCGGCCCGGTCCAGCAGCGGATCGTCGCGGTCGATGACCCAGATCTCCGAGTCGGCGGTGCCACTGAACACGTTGCGGCCGGCGACGACCCCGGCGCCGTCGCGGACCCGCAGCTGCATGCCCTCGTGCCGCTCCCAGAAGCGGTCCGCGGCGGCCAGCTCGCCCGGCGGCGCCGCGTCGTCGACCTGGACGTCGCTCAGCGGCACGCCCTCGGCCAGCTTCGTGACCAGCGAGGCGCCGGACAGCTGGGTCAGCGAGAAGAACTCCGACACCCGGGCCCGGATCACGATCTCGTCACCGACGGCCGGCACATAGCCGCCGATCAAGGACGTGAAGGCGCCCATGAAGACGAAGATCCCGTCGGAGCTGGCCGGGTCGCCGTCGTCGGTGCCCCGGCGGCTCTGCAGGAAGAAGCCGTGCTGGTCGGTGCCCGCGGCGGTGCGGGCCAGGGTGCGCTGGGTGACGACCCCGCGTACGTCGTACAGGACGCTGCTCGTGCCGTTGCCGGACGGGTTGGCCAGCGGTGACCGGTCGGTGCGCGGATTCTCGGCGTCCGTCGTCGGCCCCTGCACAGCGCCGACGGCCAGCGGTTCGTCGGCGGCCCGGGCCACACCGGGGAACAGGGCGGCGGTCAGCAGCGGGGCGAGCAAGGGCAGGAAGCGGCGGTAACGCACGGAGCCTCCACAGCTCAGTCGGTGGGCTCGAGTCTCTGCACCAGCTGGGACACGTCCACGCCGTACTCGTACCAGTCCCGGTCGGACTGGAAGCCCAGCTCCGCGTTGACCTTGAGCATGGACTCGTTGTGCTGCGCGTTCCAGGTCTGCACCTCGCGCAGGCCGGGCTCGGCGGACCGCAGCTCGAACAGCATCCGGGCCTTGATCGCCCGGTCGATGCCGTAACCGCGGTGCTCGCGGACGACGATCGTGTCGTACTGGTCGGCGCGTTCAGGATGCTGCGCGGGCACGACCACCTCGGTCAGCCCGGCGACGGCACCGGACGCCTCGTGGATGGCCAGCACGATGTACGGCTTCAGGCCCCGGCGGTGCAGGGTGTTGAGGCTGTCCCGCAGCCGCTGCGGGTCGGACGAGCTCGGCCGCAGATCCAGGTCGTTGTCGTCACCGTCCTGCCCCTCCAGCTTGGCCTGCGCGTACGCCTCCAGCAGCTCGGCCGGCGGCCCACCGGGGTGGTACTCGACGCGGTAGCCGGCGCTGATGCCGTTGGCCATGGCCTGCAGGGCGTTCCAGTCCACGCTGGACAGGGTCAGGACGCTGCGGGTCTCCACGTATTCCTGCTCGAAGCCCAGCGCCTCGTAGAACGCGATGGCCGGGGTGTCGCCGATGGCCTCGACCCCGATGGAGGAGAAACCCTCGAGATAGGCCCGGCGCGCGGCGACCCCGACAAGCTGCTGGCCGAGGCCGCGGCGGCGCAGGTCGGGATGGACCAGCACCTCCAGCACCCCGATGTCGCCGAGCAGCAGCACACTGACGTGGCCGTAGATGGTGCTCTCACCCTCGGCGAGGCGGTCGTCCTCGGCGACCCAGCTGATCCGGCGCTCACCCGGCATGGTCTCGGCCAGGTAGTCGACCACCTGGACGTCCTGCCACGGTGGATCGTCGGGGAGATCGGCAGCCAGCACCGCGTTGTACGTCTCCACGAGCGATCGGATCTCCCCCGCCGACGCGGTCCGGGGATCCCACTCACGCACCCTCACCCGTACAGCTTGCCGGTACATGGACCTTCAGGGAAGTGCCGGGTGGACAAATGTACGCGACCCGTCACTGTGGGTTGTCGATCAGACCCGGCTGCGCTGCCCGTACTCGTTGGCCGCATCGAACACCTTCTGCGCGTACGGCCGCACCGCGTTGTACGACAAAATGGCGTCCCACCAGGCATCCGGCCGAGCGAGGTCACGCCCGCCCTGACACAGATACTTGGCCGCGGCCAGCGACGCGTCATCAATGTCGTTGGGATCGGAAACACCATTGTTGTCGGCATCAACACCATTGCCGACAGAGATCGAATTCCAGGTCTGCGGGATGAACTGCAACGGACCCAGCGCCCGATCGAACTGAGAATCACCGTCGAGCGCACCCTGATCGGTGTCCCGGATCTCCTGCCGCCCACCCTTACCGTCCAACGGCAACCCGAAAATCGGCGGGGCAACCGACCCGTCGACATTGAGGACGGCGCCGTTGGCAGAGCCGTGCGCGGACTCCACCTTGGCGATAGCGGCGATCGTGGTCCAGCTCAGATGACAGCTCGGGGTGGTCCGGGCGACCACCAGCTCGGCGTAGCCGTAGGCCTGCACGGCGACAACGGGAATGCCGGCCCGGGTGCCGGTGTCCTGCGCCCAGGAAGCAAGCACATCGGCCGGCCGGGCGCCGCCGACCACGCCGCCGACAGGGGGCTGGGTGCCCGGCACGACCCCGCCGACAACGGGGGCGGAAGCGCTGGGAACGCCGCCGGGCCCCGGCAGCGCGCCGGCAGAAGCCCCGGCCGAAGCGTCGGCGTCAAGCCCGAAACCGGGCGTCACGCTGGGCGTCGGCACAGACTGCAAAGCCCGCGGTACGAGATAAGCACCGGCTGTCCCGGCGGCGCCGAGAAGAAGAACGGCGATGATGGCGGGGAGGATGAGGCGGCCGCTGGGGCGTTTGGCCCAGGCTGAGGTGCTGCGGGCGGTGCTGCGCACTACGCGTACGGGGTTGGCCCGGCGCAGCACCCGGGTGGCCCGACCCTGCGAGGCGGCGGCTACTGCGGCTGCTGTGGGGGCGGTTGTGCTTGGGGTTTTGTCCCCGGGCTGGCCGTCTTTCCCGGCCTTGTCCTTGTCCTTGCCTTCAGCCTCAGCCTTGCCCTCGGCCTGGTCCTTGCCCTCAGCCTTGTCCTTGCCCTCGGCCTTGTCCTTGCCCTCGGCCTTGTGTTCGGCAGTGGTCTTGCCTTCAGCGGCGGCCTTGTCCGGGGGAGTGCTGCCCTTGTCCGTCTTGTCGTCGGCGGCCTTGTTGGTCCCGGTCGTCTTGCCGTCGGCGGCCTTGTTGGTCCGGGTCGTCTTGCCGTCGGCGGCCTTGTCGGTTACGGCGGCTTTGTCGGCCTCGGCGGCCTTGTCGGTGGAGTAGGGCTTGTATCCGGACTTCGTCTTGTCCGCCGGCTCGCCGACGCTGAGAGCGCCGGCCGCTGCGGTGGCGTCGGCGGGCTTCTCCCCGTCTGGCTTGGCCGTCGCGGCCGAATCCTTGTCCTTGCCGTCCGCGGCCTTGCCGTCCGCGGCCTTGCCGTCCGCGGCCTTGCCGTCCGCGGCCTTGCCGTCCGCGGCCTTGCCGTCCGCGGCCTTGCCGTCCGCGGCCTTGC
>NZ_JBVJIR010000011.1:54582-56042 GCF_055586185.1 Actinoplanes sp. NPDC051405 | reverse complement strand
CCGTCCGCGGCCTGGCCCTGTGCGGCCTTGCCCTGTGCGGCCTTGCCCTGTGCGGCCTTGCCCTGTGCGGCCTTGCCGTCCGCGGCAGGCTCGACGGCAGCCTTGCCGTCGTCAGCCTTCCCCTCCGGCCCGGCCTTCTCATCTGCCTTGCCTGCCGTTTCCGCCGACGCCCCAGTCGTAGCGCCCGCAGCCGGTGCGGCGCCCCCGCTCGGCGGTGCCGTGGAGCCAGCGGCCCTTTCGCCCTCGGTGGTCGCACCGTCGGTGCCTGTTCCCGGCCCAACAGCCGCAGCACTCGTAGCGCCGGTTGCCACAACCTTCGGCTGGTATGTGCCACTCGTAGCGCCGGTAGCCACAACGCTCGGCTGATATGTGCCGCCAGGGCGATCAGTCGCCCTCTCTGCGGGTGAGTCCGACTTGTCGGGCACGTGCTCGGATGTGGTCGATCCAGGGCTTGACTCGCCGGACTGACCAGCCGCCCGCGCGGCATCATCGCCCTCTACCGAGCCCGCCGCCGGAAACGCCTCCTCAGGCGCCGCGCCGGAGCTACCAAGGGGCCCGCCAAGATGCGGCGCCGGAGGCCGTGGCCCGCGCCGCTTCGGGGATCTGTCCTGCCCGTCCGCCACCCGAACGACACTACCGGGCGACAGCGACCCCCGGCGCCCATGGACCTCGCCCGATGCGTCATCCACAGCCCGGGCGACCAGGGCGGCGAACTGTCACAGCGGAGCCATACCCTGTCTCCATGCCGCGCTATGACTTTCGCTGCCGCGCCTGCGGCGACACCTTTGAGCTGAACCGGCCGATGGCCGAATCCGCCGCCCCCGCCACGTGCCCGCAGGGGCACGCGGACACGGTGAAACTCCTGTCTACAGTTGCCGTGACCGGCCGGAGCGGCGCGACGCCCGCCCCCCAATCAGGCGGCGGCGGGGGCGGAGGCTGTTGCGGCGGCGCCTGCGGCTGCTGAGAAGCCCGACGCCCGGGGACCCGCCCGGCAATCACGCCCGCCGACTCAAGCCGGCAGCGGCTGCGCCCAACTCGCTGCCGACGAAGGCGGACCGGCGGCCGGCGGGAGGCTGCATCCTGCTCGCTGCGGGCGGTGGTGACTAGCCGAGTTACAGCAGCATGCATCCGAGCTTCCTACCAGGGTGAGGTCACCGGCGGACAGCGGCTGCACTTGCTGCCGCCGACCTATCGGCGGCAGTTGCCTCAGCCGTGGAATCAGCCCCTAAGGCCACCTGACAGCATCCGGTCGCCCCGACTGATCCCGGCCCCGACTAAGACGAGGTGGCCTGACCAACTGCCTGCGCCGGATCACGACCGGGCTGGTCGATCGGCTGCCTTCGCCGGTTCACGACCTGGGTGTTCGATCGGCTGCCTTCGGCGGTTCACGACGTGGGTGGTCGATCGGCTGCCTTCGGCGGTTCACGACGTGGGTGGTCGATCGGCTGCCTTCGGCGGAT
>NZ_JBVJIR010000011.1:23794-54486 GCF_055586185.1 Actinoplanes sp. NPDC051405 | reverse complement strand
GGTCGATCGGCTGCCTTCGGCGGTTCACGACGTGGGTGGTCGATCGGCTGCCTTCGGCGGTTCACGACGTGGGTGGTCGATCGGCTGCCTTCGGCGGATCACGACCTGGGTGGTCGACCGGAACCAACGCCAGGCGCACCCTGACCGGCCGCCCGCGACGGATCCAAAAACCTGCTTGACCCGACCGGCCAAACACCGAGACGGCCGGACCGGCTGTCCGCACTGAACCACGCCGCACTGAAACCACGACCAACGCGGCCTGACCGGCCACCCGCGCCGGAATCACCATCCGAGCAGCCGCTACCGGCAGCCTGTGCGGGAACCACCACCCAGGAAGGCCCGACCGGCTCCCTGCGCCTGATTCACAAACCAACCGGTCTCGCCCGACCCGAACCCACCGCCCGACCCGGACAGAACGTCCGGCACGCCGCCGCCTGCACCGGCGACCCGCCAACCACCCAAAACCCAGAAAGCTCAACTACGGCGCAAAACCCGAGTGGCCACATCCCCAGGCCCACGGCCCCGCTCCAGTGACCCGGCCCTAAATGAGGCAGGCGCAGCCGAGCCCAACACCTATTTCCAACCCGAGGTATCACCGAGCCCCACGCCGACATCTGCTATTTCAGTCGACTGTGGCCGGTCCCGCGGCGTAACACTGTGGTGATCGTCGGGTGACCTCATGGAGTCGCACAAAGGGCTACTCCTGCGGGGCCGTCCGAACGGGTCGGTGGAATTGACCGACCGCGGCGCAACCAGAACGTGAACCTCGTCGTTACGTCACGCGTAGTGCCGTGCGTGACCGTCGATGACCCCCACCGTGGGTCGCCCTTGCGGGGTCGGCCGTGGCGGGAGGGCGGTTACCGACCGTTCCTACGATGTGCCGTGTGATTGCGGTACGGCAGCATGAAGCGCGACTTCCCAAGGGGGCGGAGGTTCTCACCGTGGCGGTACGGACCGAGCTGCCGAGCGGGCTTGTGACCTTCATGTTTACGGACATCGAGGGGTCCACCCGGCTCGCCCGGATGCTCGGCGAAGGTTATGGCCGTGTGCTCAACGCCCATCGTGGCGTCGTGCGCGCAGCGCTGAGTAATTACGCCGGCGCCGAGCTTTTCACTGAGGGTGACTCTTTCTTCGTGGCGTTCCGGGACGCCGCCGCCGCCGTCTCTGCCTGTGTGGCCGCCCAGCGTGCACTCGCCGCGTACCCGTGGCCGAGTGCCGACGCGGCGCCGCGCGTTCGGATGGGCCTGCACACCGGTTGGGCCGTTCCGGTCGCCGGTGAGTACACGAGCGCCGAGGTGCATCGCGCCGCTCGCGTTGCCGCGGCTGCGCACGGTGGTCAGGTGCTCTGCTCCGAGGCGACCGCGCTCGCCGTTTCCACCTGGTCGTCCGACCTGGTTCCCAGCAATGCGGAGCTCGTGGGTGTGGGGGCCGGCGGGGTACGCCAGCATGACCGCGAACACCGGGCGACCCGGGCACCGCTGATCGACAGCGTCGACCTGCTGGACCTGGGCCCGTTCCGGTTGCGTGGCTTCGACGACGCCGAGCGGCTCTTCCAGCTGGTCGCTCCCGGGCTCGAACGTGACTTCCCCCGGCCGCGCACTCCCGGCGCGCCTGTGGACAACCTGCCGGCCGCCGTCACTCCGTTCGTCGGGCGGCAGAGTGAGATCGCCGAGCTCAAGGGACTCATCTCCACCCATCGCCTGGTCACCGTGGCCGGGGCGGGCGGGGCCGGTAAGAGCCGGCTCGCCGTGGCCGTCGCTGAGGAGCTGCGCGCGGCGTACCCGGATGGCATCTGGCTTGTCGATCTCGCCGAGGAGCATCCGGCCGAGGCGCTGGCCGCCGCGATGGGTGTCCGGCGTGAGCCGGCCCGTCCCCTGCTCGACAGTCTCATCGAGCGTTGCGCCGAGGGCCGGATCCTGCTGATCCTCGACACCTGCGAGGCCCGGCACCACGCCGCGCGGGAGCTGGTGCGCCGGCTGCTGGCCAGTTGCCGGCGGCTGGACGTCCTCGCCACCTCGCGCACGTCGCTGGGCGTACCCGGGGAACTGGTCTGGCGGATCCCGCGGCTCGCGCCGGCCGACGGGGCTGCTCTGCTGGCTGCCCGGGCCGTCGCGGCGCGGGGCGGCCGGCCCGGTCCGGCCGGGGAGGCCGCCGACCTGGCCCGGATCGCGGCGAAGCTGGACGGCGCGCCGCTGGCCATCGAGCTGGCCGCCGACCGGCTGCGGCTGCTGTCCGCGGCCCAGCTCACCGCCCGCCTCGACGATCCGATCGCCGCGCTCGACGCCGGCCGGTCCGAGCCCGGCCGGCACGGCAGCCTGACGAGCAACCTCGACTGGTCGTACCGCGGCCTCAGCGACGGCGCCGCCGGGCTGCTGCGCCGGCTGGCCGTCTTCGCCGGCCCGGTCGAGCTCGGCACTGTGGAGTGGTCCGGCGAGGACGCCTTCGGCGCCCTGTCGGAGCTGGCCGACCGGTCCCTCGTCGAGGTCGTCGCCGGGCCGCGCTACCAGATGTCCGAGCAGGTCCGGGCGTACGCGACCCGCCGGCTCGCCGCCGCGGGGGAGGAACAGACCACCCGGGACCGGCACGTCGACTGGTCGTTGCACACCCTCGACGGTGTCGCTGTCGACACCGACGGGCAGCCGCGGACCGTCTCCCTCACCGAGCTCGCGCCGTACGTGCAGGAGTGGCAGGCCGCACTGCGCTGGTCCGCCACCGGTGGCAGTGTCCGGGCCGGGCTGCGGCTCGCCGGTGCGCTGGCTCCGTGGTGGCGCGAGCACGGCCGGGCCCGCGACGGACGGGACCTGCTCTTCCGGCTCTACCGGCGGATCGACGGTGAGCGCACCGAGCAGGGCGAGCGGATCGACCCGGTCGAGCTGGCCTCCGCGTACCTGGTCCATGCCGGACTCGCCGACGACCGGGAGGAACGCACCCGCTTCCTGGACCGGGCCGAGGACATCGCCCGCCGGGTGGGTCACCCGGCGCTGCTGGTCCGGGCCCTCTCCGGGCAGCGGCTCTCGCTCGTGGAGGCCGGCCGGACGGTCGAGGCCGAGCAGGTGTGCCGCGACGTCATCACCCGGGCCGAACGCAGCGGGGTGCCGGCTGCCGCCCTGCCCGCGGTGGTCACCCTCGCCGAGTTGCTGTGGCGGCGTGACGCCCTGGACGAGGCTGCGGAGTTGCTCGGTAGTGCCCGCCAGCTGGAGGCGGGACGGCCGGAGGACCGTGGCCGCCGTACCGTCGATTGGTTGCTCGGGATGGTGGCCCTGCGCCGCCGCGACCTGGTCGCCGCGCACGACCACCTGGTCGTCGCCCTGCGGTCGCGGTTGCGGCACGGCTTCCGGGGCGCCGCCGCGGACGCCGTCGCGGCCATCGCCGTGCGGTGTGCCGTCGGCGGCGACCCCGCCACCGCGACTGTCCTGTTCGGGGGCGCGGAGTCGGTGCGGGGGGCGTGCCGGGCGACCCAGTTCGGTGGCTTCTGGTCCGGGCAGCAGGCCGCGCTGAGGCGGATCCTCGGCGACGCGGCTTTCGACGCGGCCTACGCCGAGGGGGCGGAGATCGGCTTCGGCCGGGCCGTCGCGATGGCGCTGGCCGTCGAGCATCCGGACCTCGAACACGGCTCGGCCCGCTTCGCCCAGACCCTGGGCTGACCGGCCATGTTCTGACCCCACCCCCGGGCCGGCCGCACCGGCCGGCCCGGGGCCAGACCGGCTATTCGACCAGCTCGCGGGCCCGGTCGATGTCGGACGGGTTGACGGCCTCGAGCGATCCGAAGATGCTCACGGCCTGGTAATAGGTCCAGGCCAGGCTGTAGCAGGCCGGCCGGGTCACCGTGCTGTAGGTGGCGCACTTGCGCTTGAGGTCGGCGTAGAACATGTCGTCCAGCCGGTCCTTGTTGGCCGGGAACGCGCCCAGGTCCTTGTAGTTGCGGTAGCCGAAGTCGTGGCGCCAGCACGACAGTGAGAAGTTGAAGCCGAGCGGGTTGTCCGGGCTGGACGAGCAGTAGTCGGTGGTCCAGTCGAAGCCGTAGCCGGCCCAGGGGTCGCGGTTGAGCCGGGCGTCGTTCCAGGCGGTGCTGCTCGACGCGGCGGTCTGGGTCCAGCGGGAGAGGACGGTGGCTTTGCTGTCCGCGGCGGCCGAGGCCGCCACGGAGGGAGCCAGCAGGGCCAGTGCAGAGATCAGGACGACGAGGGTACGGCGGACGGACCGTTTCATCGAAACCTCCAGCGGTAGGCCGCCAGTCTTGGATCGACAGCTTTCTAGATACAAGACGATCAATGGAGTTTTCCTTAACGATGCCTCAACTTACCGGTGGGTATTCCGCGGCGGGCCTGTCATGTGCTGTCCTGAAATGCGGTGTGGGACCCGGCCGCTATGGTGTGAACGTGCAGGCGGCCGTTCAGTGATCCGATTACCTCTGGTCCGACAGGGACCACTGCGAGCGCTCGCCGTGCGGGTGGCCGCGGGCTTCACCATCGTGCTGCTCACCGTGCTGGTGATCTACATCGACCGCGACGGCTACCGCGACCTCAACGAGGACGGGCTGACCCTGCTCGACTGCTTCTACTATGCGGTCGTGTCGCTCTCCACCACCGGCTACGGCGACATCACCCCGGTCACGCCCGACGCGCGCCTCGTCAACATCGTGTTCATCACCCCGGCGCGCGTGCTGTTCCTGATCATCCTGGTCGGCACGACCCTCGAGGTGCTCACGGACCAGTACCGCAAGAACATCAGGGTCACCCGGTGGAGGCGCAAGTTGAAGGACCACATCATCGTCTGCGGCTACGGCACCAAGGGCCGGGCCGCGGTCAGCGCGCTGCTGGAGACGGGCTACGACAAGTCCCGCATCGTCGTGGTCGAGAGCCGCGACGAGGCCCTGCGCCAGGCCGGGGCCAACGGGCTGGTCGCGATCGAGGGCAACGCCACCCGCTCGGCGGTCCTGCTCGAGGCGGACGTCAAGAACGCCAAGTCGGTCATCATCGCCACCGACAGCGACGAGGCCTCCGTCCTGATCACCCTCACGGTGCGGCAGCTGACGGCGGGCCAGGTGCGGATCATCGCGGCGGTCCGCGAGCAGGAGAACGCGGCCCTGCTCAAGCAGAGCGGCGCCCACCACGTCATCGTGTCGTCGTCGACCGCCGGCCGGCTGCTCGGCCTGACCACGACGACCCCGCCGCTGATCGACGTGGTCGAGGATCTGCTGACCCCCGGCCAGGGCATGGCCCTGGCGATGCGGTCCGCGGAGCGCGACGAGGTCGGCCGCAACCCGCGCGAGCTGCAGACGCTGGTGGTGGCCCTGATCCGCCGGGGCAAGGTGCTGCCGCTGGGCGGTCAGCAGTCGGTCACCATCGACACCGGGGACATGCTGATCTACATCCGGGACGAGGAGAACAGCGGCGTCGGCGTAGCCGTCTGACGCAGATCGGCCCAGGCCCGGAGGCCTGAGCCGATCTTGATGCGTGCGCCGGAGTTACAGGATGGTCCAGGTGTCGCCGGCGTTGAGCAGGTCGCTGAGCATCTCGTCCGGGGTGCCGGTCACCTGCGACTTGGCGTCTTCGAGCTGCTTCTGGATGAGCTCGTCGTAGGACGGGCGCTCGACGTTGCGGAACACGCCGATCGGGGTCGTGCCCAGGTCCGAGCCCGACAGCCGGCTCAGCGCGAACGCGTAGGCCGGGTCGTCGACGGTCGCGTCGTGCACGACCGGGGTCTCGCCGCCCAGCTCAGCGCTGTCACGCACCGACAGACCGAAAGCGCCGGCCGGGTGGACCACCGAATACTGACCCTGCGCGCCGAAGGTGATCGGCTGGCCCTGCTCCAGGCGGATCAGGTGGTCGTCGCGGGTGTTCGGGTCCTTGAGCACCTCGAACGCGCCGTCGTTGAAGATGTTGCAGTTCTGGTAGATCTCCACGAACGCCGAGCCCTCGTGCTGGGCCGCCGCCCGCAGCACCGACTGCAGGTGCTTACGGTCCGAGTCGATGGTGCGGGCCACGAACGTCGCCTCCGCGCCCAAGGCCAGCGACAGCGGGTTGAACGGCGAGTCCGCCGACCCGGCCGGCGTCGACTTGGTGATCTTGCCGAGCTCGGAGGTGGGTGAGTACTGGCCCTTGGTCAGGCCGTAGATCCGGTTGTTGAACAGCAGGATCTTCAGGTTGACGTTACGGCGCAGCGCGTGGATCAGGTGGTTCCCGCCGATGGACAGGGCGTCGCCGTCGCCGGTGACGACCCATACCGACAGGTCCGGACGCGAGGCGGACAGCCCGGTCGCGATGGCCGGCGCGCGGCCGTGGATGGAGTGCATGCCGTAGGTGTTCATGTAGTACGGGAACCGCGACGAGCAGCCGATCCCGGACACGAACACGGTGTTCTCCCGGGCGATCCCCAGCTCGGGCATGAACTGCTGGACCGCGGCCAGGATGGCGTAGTCACCGCAGCCGGGACACCAGCGGACCTCCTGGTCGGACTTGAAGTCCTTCGCCGTGAGCTTCACCGGCGTCAACGGAATAGTGGGGCTAGCCATTCTTGACCACGTCCTCGAGCATGTTCTCCAGCGTCGCGGCCGTGAACGGCAGACCGCTGACCTGGTTGAAGGGAACCGCGTCGATCAGGTACCTGGCCCGGATGACGTGGGCGAGCTGGCCCAGGTTCATCTCCGGGATGACGACCTTGTCGAACCCGGCCAGGACTTCGCCGAGGTTCGCGGGCAGGGGTGCGAGGTGCCGTAGGTGGGCTTGGGCGATCGGCAGCCCGCGCTGGCGCAGGGCCCGGCAGGCCGCGCCGATCGGCCCGTACGTGGAGCCCCAGCCCAGCACCAGCACGCGGGAGTTCTCGTCCGGGTCTTCGACCTCGACGTCGGGGACCGGGATGTTCTCGATGCGCTCCGCGCGGGTGCGGACCATGAACTCGTGGTTGGCCGGGTCGTAGGAGATGTCGCCGGTCTTGTCGGCCTTCTCCAGCCCGCCGATGCGGTGCTCCAGACCCGGCGTGCCCGGGATGGCCCACGGCCGGGCCATGGTCTCCGGGTCCCGCAGGTACGGCAGGAACCGCCCGTCCTCGCCGTTCGGCTCGGTGGTGTAGGCGACCGAGATGTCCGGCAGGTCGTTGACGTCGGGCAGCAGCCACGGCTCGGAGCCGTTGGCCACGTAGTTGTCCGAGAGCAGGATCACCGGCGTGCGGTACTTCAGGGCGATCCGCGCCGCCTCGATCGCCGCGTGGAAGCAGTCCGACGGTGACTTCGGCGCGATCACCGCGAGCGGGGCCTCACCGTGGCGGCCGTACAGGGCCATGTTGAGGTCGGCCTGCTCGGTCTTGGTCGGCATGCCCGTCGACGGCCCGGCCCGCTGCACGTCGACGATGACCAGCGGCAACTCCAACGCGATGGCCAGGGAGATCGTCTCGCCCTTGAGCGCGACGCCGGGACCGGAGGTGGTGGTGACGCCCAGCGCGCCGCCGTACGAGGCACCCAGGGCGGCGCCGATCGCGGCGATCTCGTCCTCGGCCTGCATCGTGGTCACACCGAACCGCTTGTGCTTGGACAACTCGTGCAGGATGTCCGAGGCCGGGGTGATCGGATACGCGCCCAAGAAGACCGGCAGCTTGGCCCGCACGCCGGCGGCGACCAGGCCCAGCGCCAACGCGGCGTTGCCGGTGATGTTGCGGTAGGTGCCCGGCCGCATCTTGGCCGGCTTGACCTCGTAACGCACCGAGAAGTCCTCGGTCGTCTCCCCGAAGTTCCACCCCGCCTGGAACGCGGCCTTGTTCGCCGCGACCAGATCCGGGCGCTTGGCGAACTTGCGCTCCAGGAACCGGATCGTGGAGGCGAACGGGCGCGAGTACATCCAGCTCAGCAGGCCCAGGGCGAACATGTTCTTGGCCCGTTCGGCGTCCTTCTTCGCCACTCCGAGCTCGGCCAGCGCGCCGATGGTCATCGACGTCAACGCGACCGGGTGCAGGGCGAAACCGTCCAGCGAGCCGTCTTCGAGGGGGCTGACCGCATAGCCGACCTTGGCCAGGTTCCGCTTGGTGAACTCATCGGTGTTCACGATGATGTCCGCCCCCGGCGGCAGATCGCCCAGGTTCGCCTTCAACGCGGCCGGGTTCATCGCGACCAGCACGTTCGGCGCGTCACCGGGCGTGAGGATGTCGTAGTCGGCGAAGTGCACCTGGAAACTCGAGACGCCGGGCAGGGTGCCGGCCGGCGCGCGGATCTCCGCCGGGAAGTTCGGCAGTGTCGAGATGTCGTTGCCCAGCTGCGCGGTCTCCGAGGTGAACCGGTCACCGGTGAGCTGCATACCGTCACCGGAGTCCCCGGCGAACCGGATGACCACACGATCGAGCTGCTCGACACGCTTCGCGGGAGCGCCCACGTTCCAACCTCCTGAAGGAGCCGGCCGGCGGGTACGCACGTCGATGAGCCGGCCCGCAATAGTCACTTCCAGCCTACGTCGGCGCTCCTTACCGCGCCGGGGCGCGGGGCGTGTCCGACTTCAGACCGTTGACCACAGTAGCCAGGTAAGGCTTGCCTGAGCCACCCGAGTCCACTCTTCGGTTCGCTAGGCTGCGGCCGTGCAGGGGTATCTGGGTTCGTACGCCACGCTGGGGCTGGTGCTGGCCGCCGGCGTGCTGGTCTTCGTCGGCGCGTTCGGGGCGAACAGGCTGCTCAGGCCCGCCCATCCGGCCGAGCCCGCGGGCAAGCGGCTGACCTACGAGAGCGGCGTCGACCCGGTCGGCGGTGACTGGGCGCAGGCTCAGATCCGCTATTACGTGTACGCGTACCTCTATGTGCTCTTCGCCGTCGAGGCGGTCTTCCTCTTCCCGTGGGCGGTCGTCTTCGACCGCCCCGGATTCGGGTTGGTGACCGTGGCCGAGATGGGCGTCTTTGTGGCGGTTCTCGCGCTCGGCATCGTGTACGCCTGGCGCAAGAAGATCCTTACCTGGACCTGACGCCCCTCGATCCATTCGGGCGTTTGCGGCCCGGCGGGGTGGCGGGCTCGCACACCCGCAGCGGTTCGTGCCACGATCGTGCCCATGGGCCAGCTTCTCCTCTTCGTCGTCGTGGCGCTCGTCGTCGCGGCGATCGTCTTCGGTGTGACCGTCATGGTGAGCGGCGGCGACCCCGGCCTGACGCCGGTCGAGCCGGACGGCAAGTCCCTGCCGCTGCCCAGCGACCGTCCGCTCGGCGAGGAGGACGTGTTCCGGACCCGGTTCGACACCGCGTTCCGCGGCTACCGGATGTCCCAGGTCGACCAGGCGCTGCAGCGGGCCGCCTATGACATCGGTTACAAGGGCGAGCTGATCGGCGTGCTGGAGGCCGAGGTCGCCGCGCTGCGCGAGGGCCGTACGGCTGACGCGGACGTGCTGCGCCGGGCCCGCGAGGCCGCGATCGCCCCGCCGCCGCCGGAGCCGGTTGTGGTCCCTGATGTCACGCCGCCGGACGACAAGCCCGCACCCGCCGCTGCCCCTGCCGCTGCTCCCGCCGCCGCTGAGCCGGCCGCCGGGGAGAAGGCACCTGCCCGGCCGGCGGGTGACGAGGAACCGGCGGAGAGCCGGTGAGTGCGCCCGGGCCGGTCGACGGGCTCGGCGACGCCGCGACCCCCGGCACCGGTGAGGTCACCGCGACCGTCATCGTCAACGCGCCCGCGCCCCGGGTCTTCGCGGCGTTCACCAGCTGGGAACGGCAGTCCGAGTGGATCCCGTTCACCAAGGTGCGGGTGGTCGAGGGCGACGGCGGCGAGGGCAGCCTGATCGAGGCGATCACCGGGGTCGGCGGGGCCGGGCTGCGCGACGAGATGCGGGTGGTGCGGGTCGACGCGCCGTACGAGGTCCGCGTGGTGCACTGCGGCAACATCCTGCGCGGCCCCGGCGCGATGCGCTGCACGGCGATGGCCGGCGACCGTACCCAGGTCGTCATGCACGAGTGGTTCCACCTGCCCGGCGGTGCCGCGGCCAAGCTGGCCTGGCCGGTGATCTGGCCCGGCTCGAAGCTCAGCCTCAAGGGCGCGCTCAAGAAGTTCGGCCGCCTGGTCGAGCAGGGCCGCCTGCCCTGATTTCTGTCACACCGACCTCGTACGGTTTCCGGCATGACAGACGTGACCGACGCCGGCCTGGTCGTCGGGGCGGACGGCCGGGCCCGATGCGGATGGGGCGGCAGCACGCCCGACTACCTGCCCTACCACGACCTCGAGTGGGGCCGCCCGGTCCACGGTGACGACGCGCTGTTCGAGCGGATGACCCTGGAGGCGTTCCAGTCCGGGCTCTCCTGGATCACCATCCTGCGCAAACGCCCGGCCTTCCGGGCGGCCTTCGCGGGCTTCTCGATCCCGGCGGTGGCCGCGTTCTCCGAGGCCGACGCGACCCGGCTGATGGCGGACCCGGGCATCGTCCGCAACCGGATGAAGGTCGACGCGGCCCTGCACAACGCCCGGGTGGCCGCCGACCTGCCGGACGGCCTGGCCGCCCTCCTCTGGGCCTACGCGCCGCCGCCCCGGCCCCGCCCGGCGACCCGCGCGGACGTCCCGGCGATCACGCCGGAGTCGACAGCGCTGGCCAAGGAGCTGAAGAAGCGCGGTTTCAAGTTCGTCGGCCCGACGACGGCCTACGCCCTGATGCAGGCGACCGGCATGGTCGACGATCACCTCGCCGGCTGCTTCGTCCCTCCGGTCCGCCCCTGACCGCCGGGCTGCGCCCGGCGTGAGAGGTCTCCTGGCGGAATACCCGCAATCTGCGGCCACGGCCGTGCGGCGCCTCGTCGCCTTGATCAGCTCCGCACTTCATCAGCTTCGCGCTTGATCAGCGCGAGTGTGCGGCGCTCCGCCCGCCGCGCCATGCCCGAGGTCACGGCAGCCCCGTGCGGCCGTCAGCGGCCCGCTCAGGCCGTCGCGCCGACGCCTTCAGTGCCAGGCCCGTCACGCCCGTCCGAGCCTGCGCCGGGTGCTCCGCGCGCTCGTGATGTGATGGTGCGCATGGCGCAGTGGGCGGTGATCATTCCAGCGGATCGGTGGGCGACCGAGCGGTTGTTCCATCACGACACCCTGACCGTGGCGGGCCTGGCCGGCGTGCGGCCGGCGGCCGGTGACCGGGTCCTGCTGGTCGCGGACGAGCAGGCGCCGCAGGTGGTGGCGCTCGGGGTGGTCGACGGGGCGCCGGCCCGGCGGGGCGCGCACGGCGTGCCCGAGCTGGCCGTCACCTACACCCGGCGGTCCTTCGACGAGCCGGTGCCGGCCGGCGAGCTCAAGCTGGCCGAGCCGGTCGCCGAGATCGACGAGGAGCAGTACGAGCGGTTCGCCGTCCGGTTGAACTCCGGCCCGGACCGGCAGACCTGGCTGGTCAGCCTGGACCTGCCGATCGAGGCCGCCACCCCGGCGGAGGCGGTGCGGCAGTTCTGGTCGTACGTGCTGGAGCTGGGCCCGGCCGAGCTGCCGACGTTCGTCTCGCCGTCCGGCGACGAACTGGCCATGCAGGCGTTCGTGCTGGGTGAGCAGGCCAACCAGGATCCGGAAGAGGACGAGGACGACGACTGATCGGCGCACAGCGCAACGGGCCCGGAGCGGCAAGCTCCGGGCCCGTTCGCGTGTCTGTCCCGGAGATCAGCCGCCGAGGCTGGAGGCCGCCGAGGCGATCGTCGCGGCGAAGTAGCTCACCTGGGTGTAGACGCCGGGCTTGTTGCGCCGGGCGCAGCCGTCGCCCCAGCTGACGATGCCGACCTGGATCCAGGCGTTGGCCGAGTCGCGGCGGAACATCGGGCCGCCCGAGTCGCCCTGGCAGGTGTCCACGCCGCCGGCGGCGTAGCCCGCGCAGATCTCGTTGCTGGCGATGATCTGGCCGTTGTACATCGTGCTGGAGTTGCAGGTGGCGTCGCTGACGAACGGCACGGTCGCCTTGCGCATGTAGCGCTGCTGGCCGCCGCCCTCGGTCGCCGCACCCCAGCCGGCGATCGTGAACGTGCCCGAGTCGTACGCGGTGGTCTTGGCGATCGGCAGGGTCGCGAAGCCGGTCACCGGGCTGGCCAGGCGGATCAGCGCCCAGTCCTTGCCGTTGCCGTTGTAGCCGGGGGCCCGGTAGACGTAGTTCGACTTGCGGGTGACCTTGCTCGTCGACTGGAGGTCGACGACGCCGATCGTCGCGGTGATCGACGTGTTCGTGCCGGTGCCGCTCACGCAGTGGGCGGCCGTCAGCACCAGGGTCGGGCTGTAGAGCGCGCCGCCGCAGCCCATCGACAGCCGGACCATGAACGGGAACTCACCCTGCGTGGCCGTGGTGCCGCCGACGACCATGTCCGGGCCGTCGGGGGCGGCCGCCGCGGGCGACGACTGCATCAGGCTGCCCATCGCGGCCACTGTCAGAGCGGCTGCCGCCCCGCTCAGGATCCTGCGCCACCTTGCCATCCAGACCTCCCCAGCCCGAGATGCGCCCTGCGGCTGCACCTCATCTCGATGGGGGAAGTCAAACATTTAGCTGCATTGATGCGGGTATCCCGAAAGACTCATACCGTCGGCGGTACCTCGCCGAAGAATCACCGGCCCTCGAAGACCGGCTTCTCCTTCGCCACGAACGACGTCACCGCCGCCTGGTGGTCGGCCGTACGCCCGCAGATCGCCTGCGCCTGGGCCTCGGCGGCCAGGGCGTCGGAGAGCGAGCCGGCCGTACCGATGGAGAGCTCGCGCTTGATGGCCGCGTACGCCACCGTGGGGCCGGCGGCGAGCCGGGCGGCCAGCTCCTGCGCGGTCGGCAGCACCTGCTCGTCGTCGGTGACGAGCTGGGTGAGCAGGCCGTAGTCGAAGCTCTCCTGGGCGCGTACCGGCTGGGCCAGCAGCAGCAGCTCCAGCGCCCGGGCCCGGCCCACGATGTGCGGCAGCGACCAGCTCACCCCGGTGTCGCCGGCCAGGCCGACGTTGGCGAAGGCCATCAGGAAGGTGGTGCGCGGGCCGCCGATGCGGAAGTCGGCCAGCAGCGCCAGCGACGCGCCGGCCCCGGCCGCCGTGCCCCCGACCGCCGCGACCACCGGCTTGGGCAGGCTGGCCAGCCGCTGCGCGATCGGGTTGTAGTGCTGCCGCACGGTGTCCAGCTCGGTGGCGCCCTTGTCCAGGTCGCGGGCGTGCTCGCGGAGGTCCTGGCCCACACAAAAGGCCTTGCCCGCCCCGGCCAGCACGACCGCCCGGATGGACCGGTCGGTCTCGATCGACGCCAGCGTGTCCCGCAGGGCCTCCTTGAGGTCCACGTCGAGGGCGTTCATGGCGTCGGGCCGGTTCAGAGTGAGGGTGACGACAGCATCGGTGCGGTCGACAAGCAAGGAATCGGTCTTCAGTCCGCTCATGGGCGGCGGGTGGGGCGGTTGGATGGCGGTCATGGTTCTGAGAATCCCACACGTCCGCCGCGTGACACTGACGCCAGGCACCTCTCCACGTAGCGGTCGGCGGCCGGCCGCAACCGGGCGGCGTGCCGGTCGAAGAACGTCGCCGCGCTGGCGCCGGGCCAGCGGGCGGGCAGCAGGGCGGGGGGCAGCTGCGGGTCGCGGAACAGGAACGAGCGCCAGGCGTGCACGAGCTGGAAGCGGGCCGCGTACGCCTCCTCGTCGGAACTGCGGGCGTTGACCGCCGTGACGATCGGGCGCTGGGTGGCGATGAAGTCCTCGTACGCCCGGCCGATCTCGGTGAGGTCCCAGGCGCGTCCGACCACCTCGGCCGCTCCCGGTGAGCCGGCCGCGTGGCTGGCGCTGAACCGCTCGTACCCGACGCCGGCATCGGCCAGGACCGTGTCCACCTCGTCGGTGGCGCGTGGGGCGACCCAGGCCAACTCGCCCAACATGCCGTACCCCAGAAAAGTCAGTCGTTTTGCTTCGCGGCGCGGGACCGGGGCATGCGTGAGGACGAGATCGAAGCGTCCGTCCCAGCCGTTGCGGCCGGTCCGGTAGATCCGGGCCGCCGCCTCGTCGAGTCGGCGCGCGGCTTTCGGGGTGAGTAGATAGCCCGGGCCGGAAACCAGTCGCATAGGGTGCAACCAGCCCTGACGCACCATCCGGGAGACCGCGGTGCGGACCGCGGGCGGGGCGATGCCGACCGGAGCGAGCAGTTTGACGAGGGCGGCGACCGGCGCGCGGCCGCCTCTCGGGCGCAGATAGTCGCCGTAGAGGTCGAAGAGTGCCGACCGCGCCTGCATGACCGCACATTGTGACAGCCCGAAAGGCGATATGCTAGACGCTGTCACATCAGCCCGGGCTGGGTTTGGGTTCGCCGGTGTTCATCAGGGAAAATGTTTGATCGGCACGGTGGGCCACGTCGCGTGACGTCGGGCGGGGCTCGCAGCGCTGCGGTCTCGGGTCGGTCCAGCGGGGGCGACTCCGCCGGTCGGATACGAGGTACGGCGCACCGTGGGGCTGAGCACGGCGCGTTGACGAAGTGGCTGTGGGGTAACCCACCGCGACCCTGATGTAGGTCTGAGGGGAGACAAGATGGCGGCGATGAAGCCGCGGACGGGCGATGGTCCGCTGGAGGTCACCAAGGAAGGGCGCGGGATCGTCATGCGCGTCCCGCTGGAGGGTGGTGGCCGTCTCGTCGTTGAGATGACTCCGGACGAGGCCAACGCGCTTGGTGACGCGTTGAAGGCGATCGCCGGCTGACGTTTCACGTGGCCCGCCGGTACGGTACCTGCCGTACCGGCGGGCTTTCCACGTCTTGCGGAAAGGTCATCCTCCAGTGTTCGCGATCAGGCTGACGCCCGGACCCGCCGACGATTCCACCCGAGTGCTCGCGGTCGGCGCCGACGGCCGGCCGACGGGTGCCGACACCGTGGGCACCGAGCTGGAAGCCGAGGTCGTCGCCCTGCTGAGCAGCGCGGATGATCCCGGGCGACCCGGCGCGGTGCAGATGCTGCCGCGCCCGACGCGGCGACCCGCGAGAGTCCTGCTGGCCGGGGTCGGACCCGGTGACGAGGCCGGCTGGCGTGCCGCCGGCGCCGCGATCGCCCGAGCCGTACGCCCCGGGGAGCAGGTGCAGATCGAGCCGGGGCCCGGCGTCCCCGCCGAGTCGCTGCGCGGGCTGGCCGAGGGCCTCTGGTTCGGCTCCTACCGCTTCCGGGACGCCCCCACCGGGCCCCGGAGCATCGAGATCACCATCCGGGTCGACGACCCCGGCAGCTACGCCCAGAGCCTCGAGACGGCCCGGGTGACCGCCGCCGCGACCTGGCTCGCCCGCGACCTGGCCAACATGCCGGCCTCGGTGAAGAACCCCGCCTGGTTCGCCGCGCAGATCGTCGCCGAGGCGGCGACACGCCCGGGCCTGACGGTGACGGTCCGCGAGCCGGAGCAGCTCGCCGCGGAGGGCTTCGGCGGCATCCTGGCCGTCGGCGCCGGCTCCGCGAGCCCGCCCCGGCTGCTGGAGATGAGCTGGCAGCCGGCCACCGCGTCCCGACATGTGGTCCTCGTGGGCAAGGGAATCACCTTCGACACCGGCGGCATCTCGATCAAGAGCCGCGACGCCATGAAACTGATGAAAAAGGACATGAGCGGGGCCGCGGCCGTCGTCGCGGCCACCCTGGGTGCCGCCGATCTGCACCTTCCCGTACGCGTCACCGCGCTCGCGCCGCTGGCGGAAAACGCGATCAGCGGCTCGGCCTACCGGCCGGGCGACGTCATCACCCAGTACGACGGCACGACCTCCGAGAGCACCAACTCCGACGCCGAGGGCCGGCTGGTCCTGGCCGACGCCCTGGCGTACGCCGTGGCCGAGCTGAACCCGGACGTGCTGGTCGACCTGGCCACCCTGACCGGCGCGAACGCGGTCGCCCTGGGCAAGCGCACCGCGGCCCTGTACAGCCACAACGACGAGCTGGCCGCGGCGCTGGCGGCCGCCGGAGCCGCCGCGGGCGAGGCGATGTGGCGCCTGCCGCTGCCCGGCGACTACCTGGAATACCTGCACAGCGACATCGCCGACCGGCACAGCTCACCGGCGCGCGGCGCGGGCTCGGTGGTGGCGGCGCTTTTCCTGAGCGAGTTCCTGGGCGACCACCTGGACCGCTGGGCCCACCTCGACATGTCGGCACCCAGCTGGGCCGGCGAGGACGACGGCGACCTGACCAGCGGCGCCACCGGCTGGGGCGCCCGCACCTTGTTGCGGTGGTTAGCTAGCGCTTGACGGCGGTCAGCAGGCCGCCGCCGGCTGGGATCAGGGCCGGGATCCATTCCTCCGACTCGCGGACGGCCTTGACCGTCTCGCGGATCGTGATCGTGTCCACGTCGCGGGCCGAGGGGTCGCTGATCCGGCCGCCGGCCAGTGCGCCGTTGACCACCAGGATCCCGCCGCGGCGCAGCAGTCGCAGGGCGGCGTCGGCGCAGGCGCCGAACTCGGTGGCGTCCGCGTCCACGAAGATCAGGTCGTAGACGCCGTCCGCGAGGCGGGGCAGCACGTCCAGCGCGCGGCCGGTGATGATCCGGGTCCGCGACGCCGCGAAGCCCGCCTCCTGGAAGATCCTCCGGGCGATGCGCTGGTGCTCGTTCTCCACGTCGATCGTGGTCAGGACGCCGTCCGCGCGCATGCCGCGGAGCAGCCAGACGCCGCTCACGCCCGTACCGGTGCCGATCTCGACGACCGCCTTGGCGCTGCCCGCCGCGGCGAGCACGCTCAGCACGGACCCCGCGCCGGGGGAGACGGCCGCCAGGCCGACCTCGTGGGCGAGGTTGCGGGCGGTCTGCAGGACGATGTCCTCGGCGGCGTAGGCCTCGGTGAACTGCACCGACTGCGCGGTCGGGGCGCCGAACGATCGGGCTGCGGTGATGATGACGACCTCCGTCTGGAGAGAGGATGCGCGGTCCGGAACCGGTGCACATCGGGTATGAGCGTAGAGCGATGCTCACCCTTCGCGCACCGGGACTTCGGCGGCGGAAAGCGGCGGGCCCGGGCCCGGGGTCCCACTGACCGGATGATCTCCACCGATCCGTGTCATCCTGGATGCCGGAGCCCGGCGCTCCGGTACCGACCAGGGGAGGCACCGACGTGACCGACGGCTGGAACTGGCGCCAGCCTCAACCGCCGCCGTCCGCCACGCCTGGAGCGTCGGCCGGGTCGCCGTGGTGGTCCGACGCATTGACCGATCCGTGGCGGGATCCGTATGCACCGTCGGCGGTGGTCGTGCCCACCGTCCCGGTCAGCACCGGCCCGCAGCCCGAGCCCGTCGTCGACCCGGACGCGCCGCGCCGGTCGATCACCCCGGTCCTGCTCATCTGCCTGGTCACCGCGTTGCTGGCCGGAGGTCTCGGCGGCACGCTGGGCTTCGTGTTCGCCACCCGCAGCGGCGTCGGCGGCGGCACCCAGCTCGGCGGCACGCCGCTGGCGGCCCCCTCGGCTGCCCAGCGGGCTCCCGATTCGCTGGCCGGCGTGGCCAAGCAGGTGTTGCCCAGCGTGGTCACCGTCCGGGTCACCGGCGCGATCGGCTCGGGCTTCGTGATCTCCCCGGACGGCTATGTGGTGACCAACGACCACGTGGTCGAGGGTGCGAACGACTCCATGTCGGTGTCCTTCAGCGACGGCTCCACCGCCTCGGCGACCGTGGTCGGGCGGGACCCCGAATCGGACATCGCAGTGATCAAAGTCGCAAAGAAGAGTGTGACGGCTGTCTCACTTGGCGACTCGGACTCCATTGCCGTGGGTGACCCAGTGCTCGCTTTCGGTTCGCCGCTGGCTCTGGTCAACACCGTCACCTCCGGCATCGTGAGCGCGCTGGACCGCACCATCCAGGCCGGCGATCCGGGCGGCACGGTCCGCTACTACGCCGCCATCCAGACCGACGCGGCGGTCAACCAGGGCAACTCCGGTGGCCCGCTGGTCGACGCGGCCGGCCGGGTGGTCGGCATGAACTCGGTGATCCGGTCCGTCGGCGGCAGCGACACCGAGGCCGGCAACATCGGCCTGGCCTTCGCCATCCCGATCAACCAGGCCATGCGGGTCGCCCGCGAGATCATCGACCACGGCAAGGCCCGCCGCACGGTGATCGGCGCAGAGGTCTCCACCGGTGGCACGTCCGGCTCCGCGGGCTCGTCCGGGGCCCGGCTCCGCTCGGTCCAGCCCACCGGCCCGGCGGCCACGGCCGGGCTGAAGTCCGGCGACGTGATCACCAAGATCAACGGTCACCTGCTGGAGGACGGCACCGACCTGATCGCGCTGGTCCGCAAGTACGCCCCGGAATCGGTCGTCGCCGTGGAATACCGGCGCGGCACCAAGACCCAGACGGCCTCCGTGACCCTGGCGGCCGACGCGAAGTGAACCGTCCTCATGGGCGGGCAGCGCGGGCACAGAGTGCGTGCGTACTCTTGCTCAGGTACGCGACGAGGGAGGTCCGCGCGTGTTCGAGAACCTCAACTGGTGGGAGATCGGCGCCCTGCTGATGCTCGCGCTACTGATCTTCGGTGAGCGCCTGCCCAAGGTGATCGGCGACGGCCTGCGGATGCTGCGCGGCCTGCGGGCGATGGCCCAGAACGCCACCACCGACCTGAGCCGTGAGCTGGGCACCGACATCCAGCTGCAGGACCTGCACCCGAAGGCGTTCATCCGCAAGCATCTGCTGAGCGAGGACGACGAGCAGGCCATCCGCAAGCCGCTGCAGGGCCTCTTCGAGGACGTCAAGAGCGACCTGAACGGCGTGAAAGCGGACCTCGACGAGGTCGCCTCCGCCGCCGACCTGAAGGCGCAGAGCAACGGCGCCGCGGTGGAGAAGTCCACCCCGGCGCCGCGCAGATTCGATCTGGACGCTACCTAGGCCCTACTTGCGGGCGTTGACCAGCAGGCCCAGCGGCTTGCCGACCAGCGACTCGCGCCGGATGGCGAGCCGGTCGGCCACCGCGTCCAGCGCCTTGGCCGCCGGGGAGTCCGGGTCGGCCAGCACCACCGGCGTGCCGGCGTCGCCCGCCTCGCGGACCCGGGTGTCCAGCGGGATCTGACCCAGCAGCGGCACCGAGGCGCCCACCGTCCTGGTCAGCGAGTCGGCCACCGTCTGCCCACCACCGGAGCCGAAGACCTCCATGCGGGTGCCGTCGGGCAACTCGAGCCAGGACATGTTCTCCACCACGCCGACGAGCCGCTGGTGGGTCTGCTGGACGATCGCCCCGGCCCGCTCGGCCACCTCGGCCGCGGCCATCTGGGGCGTGGTCACGACCAGGATCTCGGCGTTGGGCAGCAGCTGGGCCAGCGAGATGGCCACGTCACCGGTGCCCGGCGGCAGGTCCAGCAGCAGCACGTCCAGGTCGCCCCAGAAGACGTCGGCGAGGAACTGCTGCAGGGCCCGGTGCAGCATCGGCCCGCGCCACACCACGGCGGCGTTGCCCGAGGTGAACATGCCGATCGAGATGACCTTCACGCCGTGCGACTGCGGCGGCATGATCATGTCCTCGACCCGGGTTGGCCGGCCCTCGACGCCGAGCATGCGGGGCACCGAGTGGCCGTAGATGTCGGCGTCGACCACACCGACCGACAGCCCGCGTTTGGCCAGGGCGGCGGCCAGGTTGACCGTGACGCTGGACTTGCCCACGCCGCCCTTGCCGCTGGCCACCGCGTACACCCGGGTTTTGGAACCCGGCTGGGCGAACGGGATGACCGGCTCGGCGGACTCGCCGCCGCCGCGCAGCGTGGCCTGCAGGGACTTGCGCTGCTCCTCGGTCATGACGCCGAAGTCGATCTCCACGGTGGTGATCCCGGGGATCGCGGTGACCGCGGCGGTGATGTCGTTGGTGAGCTTGTCGCGCAGCGGGCAACCGGCGACGGTGAGCAGCAGCTCGACCTTCACACCGGACCCGGCGACGGTGAAGCCCTTGACCATGCCGAGCTCGGTGATCGGGCGGCGGATCTCGGGATCGTCGACGGTGGCGAGGGCCGCCTGGATCGCGTCCTCGATGGTGGGGGCTGGTGCGGACATGACGACCATGCTACGTCGCTGTCAGGTGCGTTCCTCTTCCCACTCCTTGCGTTCCAGCTTCTGCCGTCGATGGGCCGCCTCGTCGAGTTCGTCGGCGAGCCGGGCCAGCTCCGAGCGCAGGAAGTCGCGGGTCGCGACCTCGCCGACGGCGATCCGCAGCGAGGCGATCTCGCGGGCCAGATACTCGGTGTCGGCCTTCTGCATGGCCGCGCGCCGGCGGTCCTCCTCCATCGTCAGGCGGTCCCGGTCGGCCTGGCGGTTCTGCGCGAGCAGGATGAGCGGCGCGGCATAGGACGCCTGCAGGGACAGGATCAAGGTCAGGAACGTGAACGTGTACGGGTCGAAGCGCATGTCCTTCGGCGCCAGGGTGTTCCAGGCGAACCAGGCGCCGATGATGATCGTCATGTAGACGATGAACTTCGCCGTGCCCATGTACCGGGCGATGCTCTCCGACCAGCGTCCGAAGGCCTCCGGGTCGAAGCGGGGCAGGCGGACCCGGCCCGGCTCGATCGGCTGGTCGAGGCGGTCCCGGCGGGGCTCGGTCATGAGCCCGTCTCCGTGTGGGCCTGGCGCAGCAGCGCGTCGGCCTCGTCCTTGGCGTCCTGGGCGTCGCGGTCACGCCAGTCGCGGGGCAGCGAGTGGTCCAGCACGTCGTCCACGGTCACCGCCCCCACCAGCCGGTACGCGTTGTCGACCACCGGCATCGCCACCATGTCGTAGGTCGCCATCCGCCGGGTGATCTCGGTGAGGTTGGTCTCGGGCGTCAGCGGATCTATGTCCGTCTCGATGAGGCCACCCAGGATCGACGAGGGCGGCTCCCGCAGCAGCCGCTGGAAGTGGACCATGCCGAGGTACTTACCGCTGGGGGTCGCCGAGGGCGCCCGGGCCACGAAGACCTGGGCGGCGACGACCGGGGACAGCTCCGGCTCGCGGATCCGGGCCAGCGCCTCGGCCACCGTGGTGTCCGGGGTGAGGATCACCGGCTCCGAGGTCATCACCGAGCCGGCGGTGCCGGGGGTGTAGCTCATCAGCTGCCGGACCGGCGCCGCCTCTTCCGGCTCCATCAGGTCCAGCAGTACGGCCTGCTCGGCCTGGGGCAGCTCGGCGAGCAGGTCGGCGGCGTCGTCCGGGTCCATCCGTTCCAGGACGTCGGCGGCGCGCTCCCGGTCCAGCTGGATCAGGATCTCCACCTGGTCGTGCTCCGGCAGCTCCTCGAGCACGTCGGCCAGCGTCCGGTCGCTCAGCGCCGCGGCGACCTCGTTGCGCCGCGCGTCGGCGAGGTCCTGCAGGGCGTTCGCCATGTCCGCGGGCCGCATCTGTTCGAGCAGGGCGACGAGATTGGAGGTGCCCTGGGTGTCGGTCGGCCCGACCAGGCCGCGGATCCGGTCGTACTCCACCTGGTACGTGTGCCCGCGCCGGGCCAGCCGGCCGGTGTGCTGGCGGACGGCCACCCGGGTGATCAGCCACTCGTTGTTGCGGTTGAGCTCCATGCCCAGGTCCACGACCGTGCCGGTGGTGCCCGGGCCCTGCCGATCCTCCGGCTCAACCGTGACCCGCCGGTCCAGCACCTCCTCGAGCACCAGCAGCTCGTTGGGCCGCTTCTCGAACCGGCGCAGGTTGAGCATGCCGGTGCTGAGCACGACGGCCTCGGCGTCCATCGAGGTCACCCGGCCGATCGGCAGGAAGATCCGGCGGCGCAGGGCCATCTCGGCGACGAGACCGACGACCTGCGGCGGCCGGTTGGTGGTGCGTAACCGCAGCACGGCGTCGCGCACCCGGCCCACCCGGTCGCCGTTGGGGTCGAAAACGGGCAGCGCCGCGAGCCGCGCCAGATAAACCCTGCTCCCCATGGTCACCGCACCAGCCTAAGTTAGCGTCGAACCATGTCTACCGTGGCGTACGAGATCGTCGACGTGTTCACCGACCGCCCCTTCGCCGGAAACCCGCTGGCCGTGGTCTTCGGCGGCGAGGCGCTGGCCGGCGACCAGATGCAGACACTCGCCCGGGAGTTCAACCTTTCGGAGACAGTCTTCGTGCTGCCGTCGACGGCGGGTGCGACGTACCGGGCGCGGATCTTCACTCCGGAGACGGAGCTGCCGTTCGCGGGCCACCCGAGTGTCGGCGCCGCGGTGACCTCGGTCCGGCGCGGCCTGGCCCAGCCCGGGCAGGTGGTGCAGGAGTGCGGCGCCGGGATGCTGCCGATCACGGTGGGCTCGGACGTGGCGACGCTGACCGGCGGCAAGCCGACGCTCGGCGCGCCGCTGCCGGCCCGGGACCTGCTGGATCTGGTGGGCCTGACGGCGGATGACTTCGCCGGGGCGGCAGCGGAACCGGCGGCGGCCGGCTGCGGACTGGAATTCGTATTCCTGCCGGTGCGCCGGGAAGCGTTGGCCCGCGCGTGGGCCGACCCGGCGCGAGCCCGCGCGCTGGGCGTGACGGGCATCAGCGTCTTCGCTTGGGAGCAGGCCGTGCGGACGGCGTACGTGCGGGTGTTCTGCCCGGGTGTGTCGGTGCCCGAGGACCCGGCGACCGGCTCGGCGGCCCTGGGGCTGGGCGTGTGGCTGGTGGCCCGGGGCTGGCTGCCGGAGGAGGGGACGACGTCGTACACGGTGCATCAGGGCATCGAGATGCACCGGCCGTCCCTGCTGGAGTGCACGGTGACGGCGACGGGCGGCGCGGCGACGCTGGCCACGGTCTCCGGCCACGTGATCCCGGTGGCCCAGGGCGAGATCAAGGTGCCACCGTTCGTGGGCTGACAGCTTCGGGTCTTGCGAGCACGCAGCCGGCAGGGTGGGCTCGGCCGTTCATGAGCCGCCAGGCGATTGGCCGGGCCCGCCCGGTGCCCGCGGGAGCGACGGCCCGAAACCCCGACGCACCTGGGACAGCAAGACCTTGATCTTGGTTTTTCGGGCGGTCCGCCTACGGCTTGCGCTTGCGGACGCGGTGCAGGCGGAACGGGCGGCGGACCTTGATGCGGGCCGGGGTCTCGCGCGGCGGCTCCGCCTGCGAGCCGGTCGGCAGATGCGGGGCGGCAACGGGCTCGTCGACCGGCGTCAGGCGCAGGACCGCGCAGTCGGTCTCGGCCCAGCGGGCGGTCAGCTCCTCAGCGGTGCCGCTCGCGTTGAGGCGCTTGCCGGCCAGCTGCGGGGCGATCTCGGTCCACTCCTCGGTGCCCGGGGTGAGCCGCTCGACCCGCGCTTCGACGATCACGATCAGGCCGCCGTTGTCGCCGCGCAGGCGCACCGAGGCGCGGGTCGCCTCGGCCAGGCCGGGTGCGGCCTGCTCGCCGGGGCCACAGACCAGGGTGAGTGCGCCGTCGAGCGGCATGACCCACAGGGCGAGGGGCGGGCCGCCGGGTGCGTTGATCCAGGCGATGCCGGCCTTCTTGATCGCCTCAGCCACGAGCTCGGTCGTCACCCGGTCATCCTCGCACGCGGCCCGGCCGGCGCCGGGCCGCGTCGGCGAGGGTCTGATGCATCCTGCATGCAATCAGGTCAGCGCGGGTACGGGATCAAGCAGATCCAGCACGGCGGTCAGCGACGGCACGCTCGGGCCGGCGAAGTCGTCGTCCGCGTCGAACACCAGGTGGTCGGCCAGGTCGGGGGCGGCCAGCCGGACGGCGGTCATGCCGACGGCAGCGGCGCCGGTGAGCTCGCGGCTGCCGCCGTCACCGATGTAGACGCAGTCCTCGGGGGCCACCCGCATCCGCCAGCACGCCTCCAGGTAGATCAGCGGGTCCGGCTTGCACCGGCCGACCTCGACGGAGAAGACGTTGACGTCGAGCAGTGGGGCGATCGGCATGCTCGGCAGGAAGGCAGGCAGTTCGTGGGTGCAGTCGCTGATCAGCGCGGTGCGCAGGCCACGCTGCTTGACGGCCCGGAGAACGCTCTCCGCGTCAGCCCGCAGCCGCGTGTCGGCCTTGAGTGCGTCGACCCGGGCCGGCACGGCGGCCTGCAGCTGGGCAGTACGCGGCCGGCCCCCGGCCTGCTCGGTCACCCAGCGCAGGGTCGCCTCGGCCGACCCGAGGTCTCCGCGGGCCCGGACCTGGAACGTACGATCCAGGACGCTCAGCACCGCGTCGGGATCACAGCCCAGCGCTCGAGCGATGTCGGCGTGCTGGGGCCCCCGCCGCACGGAACGGGTCAGCGTGCCGAAAAAGTCGAACACGACCGCTTGGAACGCGGGCATCGAAAACCACTCTCCTGAGGGATTGACGGAAATGCATCGGCGGCGAGCGTAACGACTGGCTCACTTTCCGCTCAACTTAGGTCGACAAACTGTGATGTGTAGATATGCAAGAAGCGACGGCGAGGGATGAATATGCAGTCACCCCGCGAACGGCCTCAGTGGCTGACCGGGGCGGCCCTGGCTGTGGCGGTGCTCGCCGTCTCGACCTCGGCCCCGCTGATCGCCTTCGTGGCCGCTCCGGCGCTGGCCGTGGCGTTCTGGCGCAACGGCCTGGCCTTCGCCGCGCTGACACCGATCACAGCCGGCCCGCGCCGGGCGGAGCTGGCCACGCTGCGCAGCCGCACCGGGCTGTTCGCAGTCCTGGCCGGGGTGGCGCTGGCGCTGCATTTCGCGACCTGGATGCCCAGCGTGCAGCTCGGTTCCGTGGCCACGGCCACGGCGCTGGTCGCGACCCAGCCGGTCTGGCAGGGCCTGATCGCGATGGCGCAGGGCCGGCGCCCCTCGGTGGCCGGCTGGACGGGCATCGGCCTGGCCGTCGCGGGAACGGTCTGGGCGACCGGACTCGACATCGGCGTGTCGGCCCAGGCCGTCCTCGCGGATGTCCTGGCCCTGCTGGGCGCGATCGCCGCGGCGATCTACACGGCGTTCGGGGAACGGGCCCGGTCCCGGCTGAGCACCACGACGTACACCTGGGTCTGCTACGGCACCTGCGCGGCGATCCTGCTCGTGGTCTGCCTGGTGGCCGGGGTGGATCTGCACGGCTACGACGGCCGCACCTGGGCCGCGATCCTGGCTCTGGTGGTCGGGGCCCAGCTGCTCGGGCACTCGATGTTCAACTACGCGCTCGAACGGACCTCGGCCACCAAGGTCAGCGTGCTGATCCTGCTCGAGGTGCCCGGCGCGGCGCTGCTGGCCTGGGCCTGGCTGGGGCAGACGCCGCGACTGGTGGCCCTGCCGGGTCTGGCGCTGCTGATGCTCGGGGTGGCCGTCGTGGTGCTCGGCGGCAGCCGGGAACGGCGGCGGACCACGGCGTCGCTGGCCGACGTGGCGGATCCCACCCCGCGCTGACGCCCGGCTCGCCTCGTTGAACCTGGCGAACTACCGCCGCGCGCGGTAGAGAGGTGGGATGAGATGCGCCGCTGTCGATACCGGCTCTGCTGCCTGCTGCTCGGGGCGGTGCTCGTGACCAGCTCCTGCGGTGAGCCGGAGATCCCCGAGCCCGGCCTGACCGGGGGCTGGACCACGGCCGGCTGTGAGTTCTCCCGCCGGCCGGCGACCGTGACGATGGGCGGGCGGGTCATGCCGGCGACGCCTCCGGAACTGGACGCGGCGATGGCCCGCATCGACGCGGGCGGCCGCGCCGAGCACGCCGGCAGCTACGCCGGGCTGGAGGTCGACCAGGAACGGGTGCGCGCGATCGTGCACCGGGTGCCGTCGGCCGCCTTCGACGACTTCATCCGGCAGAGCGCGCAGGACACCTGCATCGTGGTCCGCGACGCGGCGCACAGCCTGGCCGAGCTCACCGGCTGGCACGACCGGATCGTCGCCGACCTCGACGCCTGGCAGGCCAACGGCGTCCGCATCTCCAGCGTCGTGGCCCGCCACGACGGGCGGGGCGTGGAGATCGGCACGCGCGACGTCGAGCGGGCGCGCGATGCCATGCCGCGGCGTTACGGGCGGACCGCGCCGCTGATCTTCGTCGAGCAGGGCCCGGTGGTTCCGCTGGCCGAGCCGGGCGTGCCGACCGCACCCCAGCCCGGCGGCTGAGCCCTCAGCAGCTCTCAGTAGGTGCTGCCGGAGTCTCTGACCAGGAAGATGACGAAGACGGCGATGCCCAGCACCGCGATCGCGGTGACGACCCAGCCGACGATGATGCCGGCCAGCGCCAGGCCGGCACCGCCCGCACCCGTGGCGCGGATCCGGCTCCGGGCCACGTGACCGAGGATCGCACCGATGATGCCGAGCAGCCCGCCGATCGACCAGAGGCACAGGCCCGCCACCCCGGCGCAGGACACGACCAGGGAGGCGATCGCCAGGCCCTCGGTCGGCCGGGCCGGCGCGTACGGATAACCCTGCTGGGAGTACGGGCTGCCGGAGTTGCCGTAGTCGTAACCCGGCGTGGGCGGGACGCCGTACCCCTGGATCTGGGGTGCCGGGTAGTCGTAGCCGTACTGCTGCGGGTTGGGCGGCGGCGGTTGATACGCCTGGATCGGTGGATCCGGCGGTGGCGGATAGGTGCCGTCCGGTCCGGGCGGCGGTGGATAGGTCATGACTGCCTCCGTCCGGCGCTGCATCTGCGCCCGCCAGAATAGGCGGCCGTGTCACGGTGCCGCGCACACCGCGTGCCTGGTTGTGCGCGGTGTGCGGTCGCCGCACGCCACGGTGGTCCGATGTTTGCCCCGGCTCGCGGGAGCGGGCAGGATCGCCGCATGGTCTTCGACGCCCGTACCGCCAGCGGCAGCCGCTCGAGGCGGGACGCCACCCGCCCGGCGGCCGGCCGCCGGCCCCGGTCTGCCGCGCCCAGTTCCGAGCCTGAGCAGGACCTGGGGCCCGATCCGGTCGCCGAGTCCGGTGCTGCCCAGGACGATCCCGTGACCGAGCCGGAGGAGGGCCCCGTGACGCTGCGGTTGGACGGAAAGGTCGCGCTGGTCACCGGCGCCGGCAGCCCGGACGGCATCGGGTACGCGACCGCGCGCCGGCTGCGGGACCTCGGCGCCCGGGTGGCGATCGTGTCGACCACCCGGCGGATCCACGAGCGCGCGTCCGAGCTGGGCGTCACCGGTTTCGTGGCCGATCTCACCGACGAGGCCGAGGTCGGTGCGCTCGCCGACGCGGTCCTCGACCAGCTCGGCGACGTCGAGGTGCTGGTCAACAACGCGGGCCTGGCCAGCCGGACCAGCCCCGAGGTGCTGCGCCCGGTCGCCCAGCTGACGTACGACGAGTGGCGCGCCGAGATCGACCGGAACCTGAGCACCGCGTTCCTGTGCAGCCGGGCCTTCGTGGGCGGCATGTCCGAGCAGGGCTGGGGCCGCATCGTGAACCTGGCGGCGACCGCGGGCCCGATCAACGCCCTGCCCACCGAGGCCGCCTACGCCGCGGCGAAGTCGGGCGTCGTCGGGCTGACCCGGGCGCTGGCGATGGAGCTGGTGGCCGACGGCATCAACGTCAACTGCGTGGCGCCGGGCACGATCTACACGGCCGCCTCCACCGTCACGGAGATCAAGCAGGGCCTCGGCACCCCGATCGGGCGCCCGGGCACCCCGGACGAGGTGGCGGCGGCGATCGCCTTCCTGTGCTCGCCCGCGGCGTCGTACATCACCGGGCAGATGCTCGTGGTGGACGGCGGCAACAGCGTCCGCGAGGCCGAGTTCCGCTGAGGCGCCGGAACGCCCGGTGGACGCTGGTCCACCGGGCGGGCCGTACGTCAGTAGGTCGTGCTGCCGGACGAGCCGATCGCGAAGATCGCCACGACGATGTAGAAGGCACAGATCAGCACGTAGATGCTGGTGAAGATGTAACCCAGCCAGAGGCCGGCGGTGGCCAGGCCCTCACCGGACTCGCCGGTCTGCCGGATCTGCTTCTTGGCGACGTGCCCCATGACGATCGCGGCGGGCGCGAACACGAAGGCGAAGACCAGAGCCAGGATGGCCATGGTGTTGGTCGGCGCCTGCGGGGTGTAGGGCTGCTGCGCGTACGGCTGGCCGTAGCCGGGCTGCTGCTGCCCGTACTGCGGCTGGCCGTAGGGCTGTCCGCTGGACGGGGCACCGTAGGGCGGCTGCTGCCCGTACGGCTGTCCGCTGGACGGCGCGCCGCTGGCAGGAGCCGCATAGGGGTCCTGCGAGTAGGGCGAACTGGGGTCGTAACCCGGCTGCTGCCCGTAGGGCTGCTGGGGCTGATATGGATCCGGTGTACCACCGGGCGGCGGGTAAGTCATCAGAGGTCCTCCTCGTTCACCCCGGCACGGTACTAGCCGGGGCGTAGTCGAGGGGACCCGACGCAGGGTATCCGACCTGCCGGATCGGCTCAGGACAACTTGGTGAGCTGACCGACGGCCCGTTCGACGGCCAGGCAGCGGTCCTCGACGTAGTCCATCCCGGCCTCGGTGGCGATCCGGCGGGCCTCGGCGGAGACGATGCCGGTCTGCAACCAGACAGCGGGAGCCTTGATGGCGACGGCCTGCCGCACGATCTCCAGCGCGTCGGCGGCGGGCCGGAAGATGTCGACCAGATCGACGGGCTCGTCCAGGTCAGCGAGCGTGGGCACGGTGCGGATCCCGAAGACCTCGTCGACGAACGGGTTGACCGGAATGATGCGCCACCCGTACCGGAGCATCTGCAACGGCACGGTGTGCGACGGCTTGTGCGGATCCCGAGAGGCCCCGACCACGGCAATGACGTTCGCCTCGGCCAGGATCTGCTGTGCACTCCTCATGCCTCGACTCTAGCCACGCGCGGCCGGGTCACAGCAGGGTCAGTTGCTGGGGCTCGGCCTCGCGGATGGCCGGGGCGGTCTCCCCGTACGCCGCCGCCGGTGCTCCGTTCGCGCCGGCCGTGCGAGCCTCGCCCATCGCCGCCCGGTGCAGTCCGTGCCGCCGGGCCGCCATCCGCACCCGTGCGCCGATCTCCTTCTGGAACGACTGCGGTGCGTACGAGCCGGCCCGGAACAGCTCGCGATAGCGCGGCGCCAGCTCCGGGTGCTCGCGGGTGAGCCACGCCGCGTACCACTCGCGGGCGCCCGGCCGCAGGTGCAGCACCAGTGGGGAGACGCTGGCCGCGCCGGCGGCGGCGATGGCCGCGACGGTCTCCTCGATGGACTCGTCCGAGTCGGTCAGGCCGGGAAGGATCGGGGCCATCAGGACTCCCACCGAGAAGCCGGCGTCGGTCAGGCGGGCCACCGCGTCCAGGCGCCGGCGGGGGCTCGGGGTGCCGGACTCGACGGCACGCCACATCCGCTCGTCGACGAAGCCGATCGACATCGACAGGCTGACGTCGGTGACCGTGGCCGCCTGCCGCAGCAGCTCCAGGTCGCGCAGGATCAGCGTGCCCTTGGTCAGGATCGAGAACGGGTTGGCGAAGTCGCGCAGGGCCGTCAGGATCGGCGGCATCAGGCGGTAGCGGCCCTCGGCCCGCTGGTAGACATCCACGTTGGTGCCCATGGCGATGGGCGCGCCGGACCAGCGTGGGGCGGCCAGCTCGCGGCGGACCAGCTCACCCGCGTTGACCTTGACGACCACCTTGGAGTCGAAGTCGTGGCCGGCGTCCAGGTCGAGGTACGTGTGGGTGTTGCGGGCGAAGCAGTTGTGGCTCACCACGCCGTCGGCGATGAAGTCGCCCGTGCCGGTGGTGATGTCGTAGAGCGGCAGGGTCAGACCGAGGTCCTCGATGTCGGCCACGGTGAGCTGGGGCTCGCTGCGCACCCCGACCCCGGCCGCGTCCAGCGGCGCCCCGCTCACGCCGGTCAGGTGCCGGAAGCGCAGGGCGGCCCACAGGTCGCGGGCGACCTCTACGGAGTAGACCTCGCCGAGCTGCGGGTGCGGCGGGCGGCGGCTGGGCAGGCCGAGGTGGGTCAGGGCGTCCGTGATCCGGTCCAGGAAGCCCTGGTCGCGGCTGGTGAAGACGACGGCCAGCCGGTCGGTGCAGCCGGTGGCGCCGAACGCGCCGGCCAGGAAGCCGCGATACCAGCTGCCGGACGGGAGCTCCGGCCAGCGCAGCGCCACGTGCATCGGGATGTCTTCGAGGTAGGAGTCCGCGCGGATCCAGGCGTCGCTCTCCCGGGCGCCGGCCGGGGCCCCGGCGTCACCGCGGACCAGGCCGCAGAGGTAGCCGGTGCGGTAGTCGGGGGACTCCTTCGGCGCGTCGGCGAAGCCGCCCACGCCGGACAGCCGGTCACCCACCGCCAGGGCCGGAAGGCCGGCTTCGGCCGGGCTGACGTGCCGCCAGCCGCGGTCGGTGAGGAAGCGGTGATCACCACTGGACACCAGTCGGGTGCCGTCGGCCAGGGTGACCCGGAAGGCCGGCTTGCTGGTGGTCCAGTGGTCGAGCACCGTGGTCGGCACATAGCGCCGGTGCGGGCCGGCGCCCATCGTGCCCAGCACCGCGTCGCCGACCCGCACCTGCGACAGCGGGCGGGTCGACCCGTCGGCCAGCAGGATCGGGGTGTCGCCGCTCAGGCAGTAGGAGCAGGCGTGCGAGCAGCCCCGGTAGGGATTGATCGTCCACTCGAAAGGCACGCGGGACGCGCCGGGCACCCTGTTGATCAGGGACTTCGCCCGGATCTCGTAGAACGTCATGCCGGCGAACCCAGGCGTGTCGAAGGTGCGGACGGTCGCGCCGGGCAGCGCCAGCGGCAGGGGTGGAGCCGCCGGCGCTGCCCTGTCCGGGAGCGAGTCGTCGCCGGCCGGGGCCGACAGGTGTGACCATCGCATGGCGAAGATTCGAACACATGTTCGATCCACTGTCTACCCGCACCGGGAAGCCGTACCGGAAAGAAGTGTGGCCCGGACGCGAAAGCGGGGGGGGGGGGGGGGGGGGGGGGGGGGGGGGGGGGGGGGGGGGGGGGGTGGTTGGGGGGGGGGGGGGGGGTCCCGCGTCGCTCGTGCACTCCCCTGCCCCCTC
>NZ_JBVJIR010000011.1:0-23784 GCF_055586185.1 Actinoplanes sp. NPDC051405 | reverse complement strand
TCCTTCCCCCCACAAAGGAAAATCGGAACGAGAGAGGGGCCCCCCCAAACCCAAACCCCCCCCCCCCCCCCCCCCCCCCCCGCGCCGGTGACCTCGCGGGTCAGTGGTTGTGCGCGGCCAGCTGCTTGCGCACGTCGTCCATGTCAAGCTTCTCGACCTGCTCGATCAGGCTCTCCAGCGCGGACTCGGGGAGGGCGCCGGGCTGCGAGAAGACGATGACGCCGTCGCGCACTGCCATGATCGTCGGGATCGAGCGGATGTCGAACTTCGCGGCCAGCTCCTGCTGGGCCTCGGTGTCGACCTTGCCGAAGGTGATCTCGGTGTGCTTCTCCGAGGAACGCTCGTACGTCGGCGCGAAGCGGACGCAGGGCCCGCACCAGCTGGCCCAGAAGTCGACCAGGACGATGCCGTCCTTGCCGGTCACCTCGTCGAAATTCTCTGTGGTCAGCGCAACGGTCGCCATGATCTCTCCGTCCACGGGAAAAAGGCCACGGGAAATTGGCCTACGTGCGGTCCAACCTGCTCACGTCCCCACTGATTCCCGCCGTCGGCGCCAGTGACACGTGGTCTGAGGCACCTTTTGCGGTCGCGGCGTGGACCTTGAGCGACTCAGCGTAACCCAAAGTAGGGAGAGCGCTCTCAGTTGTGAACAACCCGGTGTCGTCCAGTTTGCGCATCAAGCTGCCTCGATACCCGGTCCGGTGACCACCTATCGCAGTTTGATAACGATGAGGTAACCACCGAAGGTAATAGGTAACAAAGTTAAATGTGACTTGGGTCACTGTCGGGAACCCTTCACATCGATACGGAGGGTAAGGCAAACTCTGTCTCAACAGAGCGTGGGCGGCGGGTGCCGGGGAGGGCCCCGCCGCTCATTGCGTCTCCCCCCGGGTGTGGCCCGCGAGCCCCTGGATAGCCTGCTCGACCATGACCGCCGAAGATCCTGTGAGCCCGGCCGCACTCCTGAGCCCGGCGGCCTCGTCTGGTCCGGCGGCACCCCTGAGCCCGGCGGCCCAGCTCGGTCCGGCCACGCCGATCGGCGCGGCGCCACCGCTCGGCGCGACCGCGCCGCTCAGCCCGGCCGGTCCCGAGGCGGAGGCCGAGCCGGAGCTCGAGGTCGGCGTCGGCCCCTGGCCCGGTCCCTGGCCCACGGACCATCATTACGACCCTGAGCTGCTCGCGCAGGGCGATCGGCGCAATGTCGTCGACCGGTACCGCTACTGGCGCCGCGAGGCCATCGTCGCCGACCTCGATCAGCACCGGCACGGCTTCCACGTGGCCATCGAGAACTGGCAGCACGATTTCAACATCGGCACGGTGGTGCGCAACGCCAACGCCTTCCTCGCCGCCGAGGTCCACATCGTCGGCCTGCGGCGGTGGAACAGGCGGGGCGCCATGGTCACGGATCGCTATCAGCACGTGCGGCACCATCCGACGATCGAGGAGTTCGCCGCCTGGGCGGCGGCCGCGGGGCTGCCGATCATCGGCATCGACAACCTGCCGGGCTCGCGCCCGATGGAGACGGTCACCCTGCCGCGGGAGTGCGTGCTGATCTTCGGCCAGGAGGGTCCCGGGCTCTCCGCTGCCGCCCGCGCCGCGTGCAGCGCACTCTTCTCGATCGCCCAGTACGGCTCCACACGCTCGATCAACGCGGGCGTGGCGAGCGGCATCGCCATGCATTCCTGGGTACGCGCCCACGCGGGTCCTCCGCCCGGGTGATCATCGCGGGCGGCCCGGCCGGGCGAACGGCTTCACCCGGTTCTGCCGATTCGCTTGACGGCGACCCGGCCGGGCCCCACCTTAAGAGGGTGGGTGTCACAGTGAGTTGCCCCCGTTGTGCTGCGCAGGTCCGGCCGCCGGACCTGATGCACAGTGATTGGCGCTGCGACAACTGTGGCGACGTCGCTCCGTTCCACGTGGCGCAGCACATCGGCCCGGAGATCCTCGACAGCGTGCGGCGGCGGGTGGCCCCCACTGTCGATCACATGCCGCTGTGGTGCCCGTGGCCGTTGCCGCCCGGGTGGATGGTCACCGGTGTCGGCTGGGCGGGTGACGAGCGTTCCGGCGTACGCGCGACGGCCCTGTCCTGCAGCGGCCCGGACCCGTTGGGCGGTGGCCCGGCCGACCTCGTGCTGATCGCCGAGCAGCCGGGCGTGGGGTTGGGGACCCGCTTCGCCGGTATCCCCGGCATCGATCCCGGCCACCTGATCACCCAGGCCCTGGGCGAGTGCGACCCGGGTGGACACGCCGGCCCGCACGCCAAGATCAGGGTCGGCGGGCACCCGACTCCACTGTGGTGCGTGAAGTCTCCGGAAGATCGCAGCGCCTATGTGAGTGAAGCCAAAGGAATGTGGCTCTATGCGGTAGCGTGGCCGGCAAGCGCGGGCTACTTCCTGGCCGAGCATGTCGTCCTGCACGACCTGTCCGACGGGGTGCCGCCCGAGCTCGTGTACGGAGCGCCGAGCCCGTACCTGCACGGCAAGGCCTGAACTCGAAGGCCTGACCTGCGGGAACGCCATCGGCTTTTCGGGCACAATGTTCACAGAGCGCAGTTGAACTGATACCGTGAGTGTTGCCGCGGCGATGACCGTCACCCGCAACGGAGGAGAAGGCCCGCCATGATCAAGAAGGTTCTCACCTGGCTTGGCATCGCATTCTTGATCTTCTTCATCGCCTTCAACCCGAACTCGGCCGCCGCGGTGTTCGAGTCCCTGGGCGACACCATCGGGGACATCGCCCGTGGTTTCGGAACGTTCTTCACCAACCTCGTCGCTTAACATCACCTGATGGGTCCTGGCGAGCCGCGGCAACCTGAAGACGAGGGTGCGCGCCGCCCTCGGGACGACGACGACACCTTCGGCTACAACGATCCGGCGTTTCGCGACGACGGTCCCGAGTACCGCCGGGGCGTGGCATCAGCCGGTCCCGGCTACTCACCCGACGCCGGCTATTCGCCGAGCGCGGGCTACGGGAGCGATCCGCGCGACGAGAAATACCGCGACCCGGGTGAATACGACGCCCCCGTCTTCACCGAGGAAGAGCTCCAGGGCCTCGGCGGGGACGGCTCCGGCGTCCCGGGTGGACCCCGGCGGGTGCTGCCGCTGGAGGACGAGCCGACCACCCTGGTCTCCCGCTACCTCTTCCCGACCGAGCGCTACCGCGGCGAGTGGAAGCGGCACTGGATCCATCTGTCCACTCCGCTGCTGGTCGGCATCGGCTCGACCCTGCTGCTCGGCTACCTCGCCGGCTTCCTGACCCGCCAGGAGATCGACGGCCTGGTCACCGCGGCCGTGCTGATCTGGCTCGGTGTCATGGGCTGGGTCGCCTGGAAGGTCGGCGACTGGTATTTCGACCGGTTCATCCTGACCAACAAGCGGGTCATGGTGGTCAACGGCATCATCACCCGCAAGGTCGCCATGATGCCGCTGCTGCGGGTCACCGACATGAAGTACGAGCAGTCCGCCCTGGGCCGCATGCTCAGCTACGGCACGTTCGTGCTGGAGTCGGCCGGCCAGGACCAGGCGCTGCGCGAGGTCAAGCACCTGCCCAACCCCAACGAGCTGTACCTGCGCGTCGTCGAGGAGATGTACGAGCCGCAGGCGGTCGAGGCCCGGTTGGGCAAGGACGGTGACGCGGGCGACGACGCCTGACGCTCCTCAGTGCTCCGCGGCGGCCACCCGGTAGCGTCTCCGGGTGACCAGAATCGACCTGCCCAGCATCGACCTGCACTGCCATTCGACCGCCAGCGACGGCACGCTGACCCCGGCCGAGCTGGTGGCCGCGGGTGCAGAGGCCGGTCTGGACGTGATGGCCATCACGGATCACGACACCACCGGCGGCTGGGCGGCGGCCGAGGCGGCGCGCCCGCCGGGTCTGGCTCTGGTCCGCGGCGCCGAGCTCTCCTGCCGGTGGTACGGCGTGGAGCCGGCCATCCCGCTGCACCTGCTGGCGTACCTGTTCGACCCGCGGGATCCGGCCCTGGCCGCCGACCTGATCCGCCTGCGCAACGACCGTGAGCAGCGCGCGGAGAAGATCGTCGGGTTGCTCCGCGCGGACGGGGTGGACATCAGCTGGCCCGAGGTCAGCGGTTACGCGGCGGGCGGATCGGTCGGGCGCCCGCACATCGCCCAGGCGCTGATCCGGGCCGGGCTGGTCCGCACCACGAGCGAGGCCTTCGCCTCCCGGTGGCTGGGCGCACGCTACTTCGTACCCAAAGCAGATCTTGACGTTTTCGAGGCCGTGCGGACCGTCCGGGCCGCCGGCGGGGTGCCGGTCTTCGCCCATCCGAACGCGACCGTGCGCGGCCGCATCGTGCCGGACAAGCTGATCGTGGAGCTGGCCGCCGCGGGTCTGTTCGGCCTGGAGGCCGACCATGAGGACCACACGGTCGCGCAGCGCGCGCACGTGCGCGCGCTGGCCGAGAAGCTCGGCCTGATCGTGACCGGCTCGTCGGATTTCCACGGCACGCACAAGACGGTCCGGCTGGGTGCATTCACCACCGACCCCTCCGCGTACGAGCAGATCGTCGCGGCTGCCAGCGGCGTTCCTGTGCTGGGGTGACGGTCGCCGCAGTTCAGGGCATCGTTCCGCGCGGGCGCCTAGGTTGATCCCGTGAATCTGAAGTTGTTCGGCGAGGTCTTCGTGACCCTCCTGGTGATCGTCGACCCGCCGGGCATGGTGCCGGTGTTCCTGGCCCTGACCGGCACGCTGCCCGCCAGGGAGCGCACGCGCGCCGGCACCCAGGCGGTGCTGCTGGCGCTGGGCGTGATCGTGATCTTCGCGGTGGCCGGCCAGACGCTGCTCGACTACCTGCACGTCCAGCTGCCCGCGTTGCAGGGCGCGGGCGGGCTGCTGCTGGTCCTGGTGGCGCTGCAGCTGCTGACCGGCAAGACCGACGAGCCCTCCGAGCAGGGCGGCACGACCAATGTGGCCCTGGTGCCACTGGGCACACCGCTGCTGGCCGGCCCGGGCGCGATCGTCGCCACCATGCTGTTCGTGCAGCGCGCGGACGGGCTGAACGACTACACGGTGATCGGCCTCGGCATCCTCGCGGTCATGATGACGGTCTGGCTGGTGCTGCGCTTCTCCGGCGGCATCGTCAAGCTGCTGCGCCCCGGCGGCATCGAGGTGCTCACCCGCATCGCCGGTCTGCTCCTGGCGGCCATCGCGGTGCAGCTCATCGCGGACGCGGTCGCGGCCTTCGTGGAGTTGTACACCGCCGCGGCCTGACTCTTGTCACAGGGTGCTGGCAGGATTACCGGGTGCCCAGGACTTCCCCCCGATCGGCCGCGGTGCCCGAGCAGTTGGGCTTCGCCGGCATGCCCGAGCGGCTCTTCGTCTGCACGCCGAGCAAGCTCGGCTCGTATGCGGACTGCCCCCGGCGCTACCGCTACGCCTACGTCGACCGCCCGTCCCCGCCGAAGGGGCCGCCCTGGGCGCACAACTCCCTGGGCGCGAGCGTGCACACCGCTCTGAAGAACTGGTATGCCGTGCCACCGGACCGCCGGGTCCGCGAGTCGCTGCCCACACTGCTCAAGGCGACCTGGGTCCGAGAGGGCTACCGCGACGTCGAGCAGGAGCGGATCGCCTACCGCAGATCCCTCGACTGGCTCGACACCTATGTGGCCGGCCTCGATCCGGTGGAGGAGCCGCTGGGCGTGGAGCGGGTGGTGGCGACGAAGACGGCGGTGCTGGCCTTCAACGGCCGGGCCGACCGCATCGACGCCCGGCAGGGTGAGCAGGGGCCGGAGGCGGTCATCGTCGACTACAAGACCGGCCGGTCCGGGCTGGACGCCGACGACGCCCGCGGCTCACAGGCCCTCGCGCTCTATGCGTATGCGGCGCAGCGGGTGTTCCGCCGGCCGTGCCACCGGGTCGAGCTGCACCACCTGCCCACTGGCACGGTCGCGGCGCACGAGCACACCGAGGAGTCCCTGGCCCGGCAGGTGGCGCGGGCCGAGGACACCGCCCGCGACATCATCGCGGCGGAGAAGGCGGTGGCGGCCGGGGCGGATCCGGACGCCGAGTTCCCCACCAATCCGGGCAGCCTCTGCGGGTGGTGCGACTTCCGGCGTACGTGCCCGGCGGGGCAGGAGGTCGCGGCCAAGGAGCCGTGGGCCGCGGTCGAGCACCTCGAACGGGCGTCAGGCTAGGCCGACCCGTTCCAGTGCGGCGCGGCGTTGCGGAGCCATCTTGTACTGCTCCGGGACGGTGGCCAGGAGAGCGGAGAGCAGCAGACGCAGGCCGCGCACCGAGAGGTCGGCGGACAGGTCCGTGGTGGGCAGGCCCAGGCCGCCGTACATCTTGCGGGCCCAGGCCGGCAGTAGAGCGACTGCCGTGCCCGCGACGCCGAAGTAGGCCAGACGGGCCGGCCCGAAGTTCAGGCCCAGCCGCAGCGCGCGGTTGCCCCAGAAATCGGGCAGCGGCGGCACGGTGAGGAAGAGCGCGGTCTCGGCGGCCTCGCGGGTGATGCCCAGCTGCGGGCGCATCTCCTCGTAGTAGGCGGCCACCTCGGCCGCCGTGCTCGGGACGATCGCCGGGTCCAGGCCGACCAGCTCGGCGGCCTTGAGCTGCTCGGTGTAGTAGGTGTCGACCTCGTCGTCGGTCAGCTTCAGGCCGGCGCGGCGCGCGGTGGACAGGAACGACTCCACCTCGGCGACGTGCACCCAGCGCAGCAGCTCCGGCTCGTCGATGCGGAAGCGTTCACCGGTGCGCGGGTCGGTCGCGGTCATCCGGGAGTGCATGCGCCGGATCCGGCTCGCGACCCGTTCCACCTCGTCGGTGCTGCCGTAGAGCACGGTGCCGACGTACTCGGAGGTGCGGTTGAAACGGCCCCACGGGTCGGACTTGTAGCCGGAATTCTGCGCGACGGCCGCGACCGCGCGCGGGTGCAGCGCCTGCAGGTAGAGGGAGCGGAGGCCGCCCATCGTCACGATCGGTTCGTTGTGCACTTTCCACGTGACCGAATCCGGGCCGAAGAGTCCGATGTCCGGGCTGCTGTCCATGCCTCCAGCGTGCCACGCGGAAGCCGAAGTTGAACAGGTTCAGACAGAAGCTTCGGTGCCATATTCTGGCCGGCAGGCTGGGCACAGGCCCCAGAAGGTGACCTCGGCCTCGTCGACATCGAAGCCGTGGCTGACGTTCGGGTCCAGGCAGGGCCGCTCACCGATGGCGCAGTCCACGTCCTCGATCTTCCCGCATTGGCGGCAGACGACGTGATGATGGTTGTCGCCGACCCGCGCCTCGAACCGCGCGGGACTGCCCGCCGGCTCGATCCGCCGGGCCAGCCCGGCCCGCGACAGAGCGCCGAGAACGTCGTAGACGGCCTGCGTGGACACCGAGTCGAGCCGGTCCCGCACCTGCCGGGTGATCTCCTCGACCTCCAGGTGACCGCCCTGGGTCAGCACATCGAGCACCGCCACCCGCGGCCGCGTGACCCGCAGCCCGGTAGCCCGCAGCAATTGCTCACCGGTCGTCATCACACCATGACAGCACGGGACGCGTGCGTACTCAACCGGTTCATCTGCCGGGTCAGGCACCGATTCATGTTTTCTGGACACCGGGGCGCGCGACGGTGAACCGGAATGGTCCACTGCGCGTAGGCGCACACAGGGGGGATGTTTGCGTCGTCAGAGAGTTCTGGTCTGGCGGACCGGATCCCGTGCGACAGAAGGAGGTGACCGTGTTCGATCAGATCAACGGCCTGCCCGTACACGCTCTCGTGATCCACGCGGCGGTGGTCTTCGTACCGTTGCTGGCGCTGACGGCCATCGTGTACGGGGTGGTGCCCCGCTGGCGGTCACGGGTCGGCTGGGCGGCGGTGCTGCTGGCGGTCGCCGCGCCGCTGACGGCCTGGGTGGCCACCGAGTCTGGCGAAGCGCTCCGCGGCCGGCTGGTGGCGGACGGCATGAGCGGCCCGCCGCTGGCAGCGATCGACGACCACATGGGGTACGGCGAGCTGACGTTCTACTTCTCGCTGGGCCTCGGCGTCGTCACCCTGATCCTGGTCTTCCTGACCCTGCGCCGGACCGAACGCCCGCTACCTCGCGCAGCGGACCTGGGACTCACGGTGATCATGGTGGCGCTCGCGGCGGTTTCCGGCTATTACGTGTTCAGGACCGGAGACTCCGGGGCCCAGGCAGTGTGGGGCTCGGGGTCCTGACGATCCGCCGCTCCGGCCGCCATGTGGGGTGGTGGCCGGAGCGGTGCTCGCGCTTCGGCTTGGCCCCGTCCTCGGCCCGGCTCGCGCTTCGGCCAGGCCGTTCCGGTCTAGCGGATCTTCGGCCGGACCCTTCTCGGCCCGGCCTGTCTGGGGCTCGGCCGTGTTCGAGCCGGGCGGTCTCGCGCCCGGCCGCTCTTGCCCCGGCCGTTCTCCCCGGCCTGTTCTTCCCCGGCCGCCCTTCTGCCGGAGCTGACCGGCGTAGGACTGAGTCGGCTGAGCCGGTCTTCGGGTCAGAAGAGGACACGGGCGCAGAGCAGGCACATCAGGATGAGGGCGATCGCGCCCACGACCAGGCCGATGCCGTAGGTCACCGTGCGGGCCGAGCCCTCGGATTCGTCGAGCGCGTCCATGTCCTGCGGCGGCATCGTGCGTGGCGGCGGGGGCTGTCGCACCACCGGGGGCTGCCAGTGCGGCGACGGTGGTGGTGTGCGGGGCGGGCCTTGGTAGGTGGGGGCGGGATCGGGCGCCGGGGCCGGGCGGCCGGCGCCGAAGGGCTCCGGCTCGGCATCCGGGCGCTGCCAGTACGCGTCGTCGTCGGATCCGGTCGGGGCGCTCACGTTCATCGACGCTACATCCCTCGGGTACCGACAGCGCACGCGACGCGGCTTACCCTCGTAGCGTGGACATCTTGGACGAGCCTGAACGCGATGCCGACGCCGAGCGCACCGTCGACTTCGAGCCCGAGGAGACGCCGCTGCTGCCCGAGCAGACCCGCGACGACACCGAGCGCGGCTGGGGTTTCGGCGGGGACGATTCGAACGACGACCGCCTGCTCGAGGACCGCCCGCCGCACTGGGGCTGAGCTACCCGTCCGGGCGGATCAGGACGGCATAGCCACCGCCGGGCGTGGTCACGGCTCGCCGGGCGTCGGTGGGCGTCAGTGCGAGGAGCAGGCCGCCGCTGGTGGGATCCTCGGCTCCGGTGACTTCGAGCACCAGGGCCGCCGTGGCGATGGCTTGCGGGCTCTCGCCGGTGCTGGACAGCCGGAAGACGTCGACGTGGTCGCCGGGGTGGATGAGCCGCAAAGCGGTGGGCTCGGCCAAGCGGATCGGCACACCGATCGAGCCCGGCGGCACAGCGATGGCACCCAGCGGCACGTCGGACCGGTTGGGGGCTCCGGCGGCCGGCGGCGGAAGGCCGGCTGGGCCACGTGCCGTCGCGGTCTCGGCAACGCGACACTCGGCAGCAGCGGCCGGATCCGGCGTCGGCTCATCCGCCAGGACCGGCTCGTGGACCTCGGCAGGGCGCACGGCTGAGACTGCGGCAAAGGAAGCCAACTCCGGGTGGTCTGTCCTGCCCAGCCCGCGCGCGCCCGGCTCGGGCGTAGACCCCGCGCAGGCATCGCACCCGGCTCGGCCGGGCTCGCAGGCGCCGGGCCGAGCCCACATCACGACCGTCGCCGTACCGATCAGAACCGCGACGACCGCCGACCGCAGCAAGGTCGCCCGCCCGGGCCGGCGCCAGCGAACCGGATCCAGCCGGGGCTCCCGGCGGGCCCTGCCGCGCATAGCCGCCTCCTGACCTTCCCAAAGGCACCGTCGATACCGGCGCCAGGGATCAGGACGATAGGCGGCACACAGCAGATCCCGAGGCCGCCCTGTGGACAACCCCGGGATGTGGACAGCCGCCCAGCTCTGAGCCGGTCGTGCTAGGAGGAGGACGTCGCCGTCTTGGCCGGGCTGGAGCCCGACGAGCCGTTACCGGAAGACCCCGAGCCGGACGAGCTGGACCCGGAGGAACCGGAGCTCGCGGCGGCCGGCGTAGCGGCCGGGGTCGAGGACGACGAGTCCGACTTGCTCTCGGCGGCGGGCGCGGCGGACTTCTCGGCGCTCACGTTCCCGGCGCGGGAGTCGTTGCGGTAGAAGCCGGAGCCCTTGAAGACGATGCCCACCGAGTTGAAGACCTTGCGGAGCTTGCCGCTGCAGTTCGGGCACTCGGTGAGGGCCGGGTCGGAGAAGGACTGCACCGCCTCGAGCTGTTCACCACACTCGGTGCAGGCGTACTGGTACGTGGGCACTGGTCCTCCGTGTTGCTCAATGGCTTGGCACTCGCCGTCTAGGAGTGCCAATGCTCCGTCATCGGAGTTTATTTCGTCCAGTCGGCGGTGTCGCTGAGACCCTCGGCCGGTGTGATGGCGGCGTGCACGCGGCGGTCGTGCGGCTCGGCCGGTACCTCGGGCAGCAGCTCACCGTCGTGCAGGAGCGCCACCGTGTACGCCCGTCCGGCGCGGGCGAGAGCGCGGTCGTAGGAGCCGCCGCCCCGGCCCAGGCGCATGCCGCCGCGGTCGACGGCCAGCGCGGGCACGATCAGCAGGGTGGCCTGAGCGATCGCGTCGACGCCGAGGCGGGGTCCGATCGGCTCCCGCAGGCCTCGCGGGCCTGGCCGCAGGGTGTCCGGCCCCTCGTAGCGGACCCAGTCGAGGTCGTTGTCCGGCAGCAGCACCGGCAGGATGAGCCGGTCGCCCAGGACCTCGGGCAGGTCGGGGCCGCCAGGCTCCGGGGCCAGTGGGACATACCCCGCGATCATCGTGGGGGACTGTGCGCGTACGAGATCTCTCAGGACGGCTTGGATCGCGGCCGCGGCCTTCGCGCGGGTTTGCGGGGAGAGTGATCTACGCGCTGCGAGCAGCTGATCGCGTAGCGCAATCTTCCCGAGACGAGGTTTTTCCGCTCCACCGGCGAAATCCGGCATGCAACACCCCCTTCAGAAACCGGCAAACGGCGCACACTATGTCAGCATCGCTCCAAAGAAGGCCACTTCCAGGAGGACGTGTGACTCTGCGTGGCCGACTCACTACTGCCTTTCTGGCGGTCGTGCTCGGTCCGGTTCTGCTCGGGTCCTTCTTCGTCGGTATGACCGTCGCCACAGTGAGCCGGGACCGGACGGTCGAGCGACTCGATCATGCCGCGACGACGGTGCGTACCGCCATCGGCGCGATGTGCCGGCAGCTGCAGGCGGCCGCTGACGCCGTCGCCGTGCTGCCGGAGGCGGACCGGCGACCCGCCGCGGACCAGCTCGTCACGCGCGGGCTGGCCTCCGAGATCCGGATCGGGGCGAGCGATCCCGGCGATCAGCGTGACTGTCAGGCTCCCGCCACCGGCGGCAGCGTGACCGCCATCGTCGCGCGGGCCCGGCAGGGGCAGGTCACCGTGGCGGCCGCGCAGGCGCTGGACGCCGGGTTCGTGGCCCGGCTGGCCGCGTCCTGCGGCGCCGAGGTGACGCTGCTGGCCGGCGACAGTCCCGGCGCCGGTCCCGCCCTGAGCTCCGAATCGGCTGCCGTGAGCCGGGCCGTGGCCGCCGCGCTGCCCGGTGATGTCACCGCGCGCGGCCACCATTATCTGCGCGCGGTCCCCGTCGAGCCGGGCCAGCCGCTGCCGCTGGTGGTGTCCGTGCGCCAGAACAGCTCCGTCGGCCTGTACGCGCTGCTCCTGGCCGGTGTCGTCCTGGTCGCCGGGGTGGCGATGATCGTCGCTCGCCGGCTGGCCCGCTCCACCACCCGGCCGCTGGAGGAGCTGGTCCGGGCCGTCGCGAAGGTGGCCGACGGCGAGCTCGGCACCCGGGTGCCGGTCGGCCGCGACGACGAGCTGGGCCGGCTCGCCGGCACCTTCAACCGGATGACCCGCGAGCTCCAGGCGTACGTGCAGGCGCTGACCGCCAGCCGCGACCAGCTCCGCGGCCATCTCGCCATCCTCGGCGACACCCTGTCCAGCACCCACGACCTGCACCGGATCCTGCAGGTCATCCTGCAGACCGCGCTGTCGGCCACCGGGGCCCGGGCCGGCGTCGTGCTGCTCATCGACCCGGGCGACGGCCGGCTGGTGGCCCGCTGCGCCGAGGGGCTGACCGGTCGCTGGGACGTGCCGGAGGCCGAGCTGCCCGCGCTGCGGGTGCCGCTGGGCGCGGGCATCCTCGGTGCCGTGGCGGCCAGCGGCGAGCCGCGGCGCGGCAAGTGCGCGCCGGACGGGGGCACGCTCGACGAGCCGGCCTGCCGGACGTACGTGGCCGTGCCGATCTGCGCCCCGGCCACCGTCGGCGACCCGCTCGTGCCCGGCGACACGTTGATCTCCGGGCGGCCGGCGACGCTGGGTGTGCTGGCCCTCTACGACCGGCTCGGCAGCGACGGTTTCGACGACGCCGACCTGCGCACCCTGCGGACCTTCGCCGGGCAGGCCGGGGTGGCGGTGCACAACGTCCGGATGCATGAGGAGGCGCAGCGGCTCTCGCTGACCGATCCGCTGACCGGGCTCTGGAACTACCGCTACCTGCGCGAGTCGCTGCGCCGCGAGGTGGAACGGGCCAGCCGCTTCGGCCGGATGCTGACCGTGCTCGTGCTCGACCTGGACCATTTCAAGGACGTCAACGACAAGTACGGGCACGCCGCGGGGGACACGGTGCTGGGGGAGTTCGCCCGGCGGATCCGGATCGGGCTGCGCGAGGTCGACGTCGCGTTCCGGCAGGGTGGCGAGGAGTTCGTGGTGCTGCTGCCCGAGACCGACGCGTACGGCGGGGTGATCGTGGCCGAGCGGCTCGGCGCCGCGGTCCGGGAGATCCCGGTGCCGATCGATCCCCGCCGGCAGGACGCGGCCACCGGGCAGCCCGTCGACCGGGTCGCGATCAGCGTCTCGATCGGCATCGCCGTCTACCCCGAGCACGGTACGACCGCGCAGCAGGTTCTCGATGCGGCTGACGACGCGCTCTACGCCGCGAAGAATGCGGGGAGAGACACCTACCGGCTGGCCGAGTCCGCGCCGTTGCCCGCGGCAACTGTGACGGATCCCGTGGTTTCGGCTGGTGTACCGGAGGGGCATTTCGATCAGGCGGCGGGTCCAGATGCCGTGCCGCCGGGCACGCCCGGCGGGCCACAACCGCCGCGACAGGCCCGTGGCCGATAGTCTCGCGGCATGTCCGGGCATGAACTGAGCGAAGGTGCGGTGACCCCTCAGATGACGACAGAGGCCCATGCGAGCGGCCGTCGGGCGGTGAAGGCTGTCATTCCGGCGGCCGGACTCGCGACGCGTTTCCTGCCGGCCACCAAGGCCGTACCCAAGGAACTCCTGCCCGTCGTGGACCGCCCGGTCCTGCAGTACATCGTGGAGGAAGCCGCCGCGGCCGGGATCACCGACGTGCTGCTGGTGACCGGCCGGGGCAAGACCTCCATGGTCGACCACTTCGACCGGCGCCCCGACGTGGAGGCCCGGCTGGAGGAGAAGGGCGACCTCGAGCGGCTGGCCGCGGTCCGCCGCACCAGTGAGCTCGCCGACATCTACACCTGCCGGCAGGGTGAGCCGCTCGGACTGGGCCACGCGGTCGGCGTCGCCGCCTCGCACATCGGCGACAACGCGTTCGCGGTGCTGCTCGGCGACGAGTTCGTCGAGGAGGACGAGCCGCTGCTGCCGTCGATGCTCGACCTGCAGGCCCGCACCGGCGGCATCGTCCTGGCCTTCATGGAGGTCAAGCCCGAGGAGACGTCGCGCTACGGCATCGCCTCGGTGCGCCCGTCCGACCTGGGCGAGGACGTCGTCGAGGTGACCGGCCTGGTCGAGAAGCCGGCCCCGGCGGACGCCCCGAGCAACCTGGCTGTGCTGGGCCGTTACATCCTGCCGGCCACGATCTTCGACGCGATCGACAACACCAAGCCCGGCAGCGGCGGCGAGATCCAGCTCACCGACGCGATGGCGGCACTGCTTGATTCCGGTACGCCGGTGCACGGCATCGTCTACCGCGGCCACCGTTACGACACCGGGATGCCGCTGGGCTACCTGCAGGCCGTCGTCGAGATCGCGGCCAAGCGGGCGGACCTCGGCGAAGAGTTCCGCGCCTGGCTGGGCGAGTTCGTCGCCGGCGGTGCCAAGGGATGACCGCTACGGCCGATGCCGAGGCGGCCGCCAACGAGCTGATGCCTCTCGCCGAATACCTGGGCAGCGTGCTGCGCAGGTTGCGGGCGCTGCCTCCGCTCGACCTCGACCTCACCCAGGCCCACGGCAACGTGCTGGCCAACGACGTGCTGGCCCCGCACCCGTACCCGGCCTTCGACCAGGCGGCCATCGACGGGTATGCGGCCCGCTGGGAGGACCTCGCGGCCGCGGGGCGGATCGGATCGCACCCGTCGTTCGGGGCGTTCGAGGGCGGTCCCCGTCCGGTCCGCCTCAACGTCGTCGGTGACCTGGGTGCGGCCAGCTGGCGGCCGGTCCGGCTGACCCCCGGCACGTGTTTCTCGGTGGCGGCCGGTGCGCCGCTGCCGATCGGGGCCGACGTGGTCGTGCCGGTGCACTGGACCGACCAGGGCATGGCGGCTGTGGAGATCCTGCACGCCCCGAAGCGTGGATCCGGCGTCCGGCGGGCGGGTGACGAGCTGCCCGTCGGCCGGGTGCTGGCGTCCGCGGGCTCGTACGTGACCCCGGCGATGGTGGCGGTCTTCGCGGCGTCCGGGATCGGGCACGTCGTCGTCCGGCCGAGCCCTCGGGTGGTCGTGGTGGCCACCGGCGACGAACTCGTCGACGTGGGCCGGCCCAGTCAGCCCGGCCAGGTGGTGGACGCCAACTCGCACGCGCTGACCGCGGCCGCTGTCGAGGCCGGCGCGCTCGCGTACCGGATCGGCATCTGCGACGACGACCCCGAGGGCCTGCGCGGCCTGCTGGAGGATCAGACGCTGCGGGCCGATCTGATCATCACCACCGGGGGCACGGGCACCGGCCCGGGCGACATGCTGCGCCGGGTGCTGTCCCGCCGCGACCACGGCCGGGGCACGGTCGAGTTCACCGACGTCGCCCTGTGCCCGGGCGCCACCCTCGGCTTCGGCACGGTCGGCGGCGAAGAGGTCCCGGTGGTCTGCCTGCCCGGCGAGCCCGGCGCCGCCCTGATCGGCTTCGAGGTGCTGGCCCGGCCGGTCATCCAGCTGCTGGCCGGCTCCGAACCGGTTTTCCGCCCCAGCGTCAAGGCGCACCTGCTGGAGACCGTGTCGTCACCCGGCGGGCTGCGCGAGTTCCGACCGGCACACGTCGCGGAACGGCGCGGCGGTGGCTACACTGTGCAGCCGCTCGCCGGAGGGCCGTACACTCTGTCCGGCCTCGCCGAGGCCAACGGTCTGCTGGTGCTCGGGGAGCGGGTCACCGCGGCGGCAGCCGGGTCGACCGTCGACGTGTTGCTGCTCGACCGGAGGCGATGATGCTGGGGTCCACGCCCGGATGGCCTGCCGTCCTGGCGGAGGGATCCGTGCTGCTCAGGCCGTACCGCCGCAGTGACGCGCGGGCCTGGTCCGAGGTCCGGATCGCCAACCAGGCGTGGCTGAGCCCGTGGGAGTCGTCCCCACCCGGACCGTGGGCGGAGATGAACTCCACCCGCGCCTACCTGTACGTCTACCGCGACATGAAGCGGGCTGCCCGGCACGGCGACAGCATGCCGTTCGCCGTCTGTCTGCGCGAGGACGGCATCGAGCGGCTGGTCGGGCACATCAACCTGGGCAGCATCGTGCGGCGGGCGTTCGGCTCGGCGTACGTGGGCTACTGGGTGGACTCGCGGGTGGCGGGACGCGGCGTCATCCCGACCGCGCTCGCGCTGGCGGTGGACCACGCGTTCGGCGCCGGCGGCCTGCACCGGGTCGAGATCAACATCCGCCCCGAGAACGGCCCCAGCCGGCGCGTCGTGGAGAAGCTCGGCTTCCGCGAAGAGGCGTACCACCCGCGCTACATGCACATCGACGGTGCCTGGCGCGACCACCTCGGCTACGCGATGACCAGCGAAGAGGTCGCGGCCGAGGGCGGCCTGGTGGCCCGCTGGCGGCGGCTGCGAGCCAACGCCCAGTAGCCCGTCCCGACTTATTTGATCATCACGACGGTACGTCCCCGGCGCGGCGTGCCGTTAAATCGTGACTCCCGTGCGTAGCCTCGGGGAGATTAGGACTTTTGTGTGCCCGGAGCCACCGGCCCGGGCACCGCAGGCTGACGGGAGGGGTGAGGGTGCCGACCTCGGTGCTCCTCGCCGTCCTCGCCGCCGCCGGGTTGCTCGCCCTCGCACCGGCGCTCGTGCGCCGGTACGACGCCACCGAGCGCCTCGCGGCGGAGCGGGCGTCGTCGACGGCTCGGGTGCTGCAGCGCCGCCGTCGGCTCCGCACTGTGCCCGGACGCCGACCGGTAAACCCCGGACGCCAGTATCTGGTTACGTCGCGGACCCTAACGGGTGACCCGGCCCCGGTGTCGGCCGCCCCCGTATCGGCGCCCCCGGCCCGCAAACTCCGCCTGGTCCCGGCCCGCCGGCCGGTCCGCCGCCCCCCGGTCCGCCGCCAGACCCCGGCAGTGGTCCGCCGCCGGCGGGTCTTCGCAGCGCTGCTGCTGCTCAACGTGATCGAACTGATCGGCGTGCTGGCGGTCGGCCCCGGCTTCTGGATCAGCTTCGCGGTGACCGGCACCCTGCTGGCCATCTACCTGGTGCACCTGCGCAACCGCGCGATCGCGGATCGGCACCGGCGCCGCGTCGAGGCCCGGGAAGCGGCCTGGCTGGCCGCAAGACAGGCAGAGGTACGCCGGGAGCAGGCGCGCAGGGCAGCGGCACGAAGGGAAGCGCAGCGTCGGCTGGCGGCCCAGAAGGAAGCCGTACGGCGGGCGGCGATGGGGCTGGACCGCGATCCGTCGGACCTGCCGGCCGCGGTCAACGGCGGCTCGGTGTCGTACCGCAGGGGTGGCGGACTGCGCGGGCGACCGTACGAGGCGGGCGGCCGAGGCCCGAAATGATCTCCCCGGCGCGCCGGGGAGGGTGATTCGCGGCGGGCTGGGCCGACCTGTTAGCCTTGCTGCGGTCCTACGGGACCGGGGGGCTGTGGCGCAGTCTGGTAGCGCACCTCGTTCGCATCGAGGGGGTCTGGGGTTCAAATCCCCACAGCTCCACGAGATCCTGGGATCCCTCCGTCCGCATAACGCGCGGACGGGGGGATCTCGTTATTTCTGCTCCGGGGGCCGAGCCCCCGGACGCCCCGCGCTGTAGTGGGCGCGCTGGGCGGTTCTGTCGCGCTTTGCTTTACTGGGCGCGCTGGGCGGTTCTGTTGCGGTTTGCTTTAGTGGGCGCGCTGGGCGGTCTTGTCGCGCTTTGCTTTCGTGGGCGCGCTGGGGTTCTGTTGCGGTTTGCTTTCGTGGGCGCGCTGGGTGGTTCTGGTGCGGTTTGCTTTCGTGGTCGCCTCGGCCAGCACGTCTGCGACGTCTCGCGCCCGTTGTCCCTGCGCCGGTTCACCACCAGTAATTGTCCTGGGGTGTGTAGGGCTTCTCCAGGTCGGCGATGTCCTCTTCAGTCAGCGTGAGAGACAGCGCGGCCGAGGCGTCCTTCAGATGGTTCGGCTTTGTCGCGCCCACGATCGGGCATGAGACGACCGGCTTGGCGAGGACCCAGGCCAGCGCCACCTGGGCCATCGGGACCGCGCGGGCCTCGGCGACCTTCTGGATCGCGTCCACCACCGGCTTGTCCACGTCGCGGTCGAATGCCGTTGCGACGGTGTCCGCCGAGGACCGGGCCGTCTGCTCTCCCCAGGGGCGGGTCGCCCGGCCCTTCGCCAGCGGCGAGTACGGGGTCAGCCCCACACCCTCGTCGAGGCACATCGGGATCATGTCCCGCTCCTCCTCGCGCTTCAGGACGTTGTACTGGTCCTGCATCGCTGCGAATGTGGTCCAGCCGTTCCGGGCGGCCGCGTGTTGCATCTTGGCGAACTGCCACGCCCACATCGAGGATGCGCCCAGGTAGCGGACCTTTCCCGCGGTCACCAGGCCGTGCAGGGTCGCCATGGTCTCCTCGACCGGTGTTTCCGGGTCGAAGCGATGGATGTAGTAGACGTCGATGTAGTCGGTGCCGAGCCGGCGCAGGGAGGCTTCGACCTGTTCCAGGATCGCCTTGCGGGACAGGCCACTGCCGCCCGGTCCCTCGTGCATCTTTCCGCTGACCTTGGTGGCGAGCACGATGTCCTCGCGGCGGGCGAAACGGCTGATCGCCCGGCCGACGAACTCCTCCGAGGTGCCGCCCTGGTAGACGTTCGCGGTGTCCCAGAACGTGACGCCCAGCTCGACGGCCTGCCGGAAGAACACGGCTGCCGCGTCCTCGTCCAGCGTCCACTGGTGCATGCCGGCGCCCGGGTCGCCGTAGCTCATGCAGCCCAGGCCGATCCGGCTCACGCGCAGGCCCGTGCGGCCGAGCCGGGTGTATTCCATGTGCTGGCCTCTCCCGCGGTGGTGTGCGTCGTCGCTCAGCTTGAACCCCTGCACGCCGGCTGTGCACGTTCCACGCCGAAACGAACGGCGGCCGCCGGGGGTCTGCCCGGCGGCCGCGGTCGGTCGATTGTGCTCTCGGGCTACTTCAGCTTGAAGATGGCGGTGACGGAGGAGTCGTCCACCGTGGTCAGCGTGACCTTGTAGCAGGTGCCGGCGCCCGTCGGGGACTTCCAGTTCTGTACGAACTGGCCGGCCGTGGTGTCGTAGCGCAGGCTTGAGGCCCCGGCGTTGATGATCTCCTCGATGGCATCCTCCGAGGCCGTGGCGTTGCACGGTACGGCCGCCTGCTTGATCCCGGTGACGATGGCCGTCGACTTCAGCTCGGTGCCGCGGTCGTACACCCGGAACTTCAGCGGCACGGTCGATCCGCCCTTCACGGTGTTGACCACGCCGCCCATGTCGACGGGCTGGAAGAAGCCGTTCAGCGTCAGCTTGCGGACCGTGTAGATGGCGGTCGCCGTCGCGGAGTTGCCTGCCTTGTCGGTGGCGGTGGCCTTCATCGTGTGTTCGCCCACGCCGTTGGCGTACCCGGACACCACGCAACCGGCCAGACCGGAAGTGGCGTCCGTCGCCGTGCAGGTGCCGATGCCGGGCACGCTGTTCGGGTAGTACAGGCCGCCGTCGGCCGGGCCGCCGACGAACGCGACCTCGGTCGGCGCGGTGGCGTCCCGCTTGATCTCGACGTCCTGCTGCGGGGCCGCGCCGCCGGCGCTGGTCGCGGCGCACGAGTACGTCTTCAGCGCCTGATCGGTGGTGACGGACTGGTCCACGCAGCCGGTCTTGTCCAGCGAGAGCGGGGACTCCGGCTCACTGACGGTCCAGTTCAGCGAGACATCGTCCTTGTACCAGCCGTTGGAGCCGTCCGGCGTCGCCGGATTCAGCATGCGGCTGATGACCGGCGCGGTCGGATCGATGATCGAGTACGTTTCCGAGCCGGCCACGACGAGCCCGCCGGCGTCGGTGTAGGAGCAGCTCGCGGTCTGCGCGCCGATGCCGTCCTGCGCGTTCGGTCCGGTGACGGCGCTCAGTGTCGCCGGGAAGGTGCTGTTGCCGTCCTCGGTGTCACTCACCGCGCAGACGGCCGTCGGTACGGACCCCTTGTTGTAGCTGTTGCCGCCGATGACACCGGTCACGGCCACGGTGGGCGCGAGGTTGGGCGGCGCGCTGACAGTGACCCGGAACGTCGCGGGGGCGAGGGAGAAGGAGCCGTTCGTCGTGTTCGCCGTCTGCGCCACGCTGACCTGCGTGGTGCCCGGCTGCAGCGGCGTCACGGTCAGCACGCGGCCGTTCGCCTCGCCGCAGCCTGTGAAGGTGATGCTGCTCGGGTCGACCGTGGCCACGGCGGGAGCGCTGGGTGCCACCGAAACCGTCAGCGTCCTGCCCGAGACCAGATTGCACCCGTTCTTGCCGTCGCCGTTCTCGGGCGTGACGTAGAGCTTGGTGGTCCCCTTGGCGCCACCCGTGGTCAGGGGCATCGCCTCGGCCACCGCGTCGACCGTGCCATCGACGGTGTTCGTGACGTCGTCGGCGAGCGCCGCCGCCCCCGGCAGAAGTCCCAGGGGGACGAGGGCGAGGGCGGCGAGCGCCCGGTTCCGGATCCGCATGTGATGCCTTTCAGGCATGCCGGCGATTGGTTACGCCGCAGAGAAAATGAGATGGCCGGAACCTCGGCGGCGAAGTCACCGCCGGCATTTGCCGACACCAGGAAGCATGGGGCGAAACCGACCTTGTCGCAACAATCAGGCGGAAAACTACACCTTTTCCACTTGGCCCGGCCTCGCGACAGCGGGTCAATGCCGAACGGCGTCATCAGGTGGTACGCACGGCCGACCCGCAACGGGTGACGGTCATCGCCGTTCCGCTTCCCCCGGGACCGGCGGCATCCCGTGCGGGCCGTGCTTGGATGTCGGGATGACGTTCACGGTGACCGACGTGCCCGAGCGGGAGCGCTTCGAGGCCCACGACGAGGCGGGCGCGCTGGCCGGTGTGCTCACCTACCAGCTGACCGGCAGCATCATCGCCTACACCCACACCAAGGTCGATCCGCAGTTCGAGGGCCAGGGCGTCGGCTCGGCCCTGGCCCGGGCGGCGATGGACGACGCGCGCGCCCAGGGCCGGACCGTCGTGCCGATCTGCCCGTTCCTGAGCGGCTGGCTGGAGAAGCATCCGGAGTACGAGCCGATCGTGGCGAGGTCGACCCGCAAGGTGAAGTGACCACCCCGCCCGGGTGGAGCAGCCCGGCTCCACGTCCGCCGGTCGGCCGCGGTAGGCCTGCCTGGGCTGTTTCCGCAGATGGTCGAGCTCTACGCCGCCGTCTATGCGGAAGCCCCGTACTGCGAGGGGTCTGACGACGTCGCGGCCTTCGCCGTGCGGCTGCCCGAGGAGGTCCGACGTCTCGGGTTCGCGCTGGTCGGCGCCTTCGCCGGCGATCGGCTGGACGGCGTCGCCTACGGGTGGCACCTGCCCTCCGGCGAGTGGTTCGGTGGGACCGCGGAGGAGCCGCCGCGCGGGCGGTCTATGCCCGCGCGGGCTGGCAGCGGTGCGGTGCGCTCGCGTTGTCCACCGGCGCCGTCATGGACGTCCTGTTTTTGACGCTGTAGGAGTTACGACCGATCGGTTGCCCGGCGCGATTTGCGCCGGATCATGGGCGCATGACGACGTTCATCGCTCAGCTGAGCGACTCGCACATCACCACCGGGGCGCTCGGGGCCGGGCCCGCCACCGGCCTCCAGCTGGCTCTCGCCCGGGTCATGGGACTCGACCCGCGGCCCGACTGTGTCGTCATCACCGGCGATCTCACCGATCACGGCCGGCCCGACGAGTACGTGGCGCTCAAGGAGATCATCGGCGACTTTCCGCTGCCGTTGCACCTGGTGACCGGCAACCATGACTGCCGCGGGCCACTGCTCGATGTTTTCGGCGGCCAGCCGTACTACGCGGTCGAGTATCCGGGGTTCACCCTCGTCGCGCTGGATTCGCTGGTGGAGGGTTCGCCGGCCGGGCGGCTCGGTGCCGCTCAGCTCTCCTGGCTCGACGACATGCTGCGGCGCCGGCCTGACGTGCCGGCTCTGATCGGTTTGCACCATCCGCCCATGCCGGTCGGCATCCGGTTTCTCGACGGCATGCGGCTGCTCGACGGTGACGCGTTGCGCGAGGTCGTCGCCGCGCACGGCAACGTCGCCCGGGTGATGGCCGGGCACGTGCACCGGCCCATCACCGCCGCCTTCGCCGGCAGCGTGCTCACCGTCGCGCCGAGTCTGTGGCGCCAGACCGGGCTGCTGCTCAACTCCGACGCGCCGCCCGGGTATCTGGCCGAGCCCACCGGGTTCCTGCTGCACATGATCGAGGGTGATGATTGCGTCACCCACACCGTGCAGGTCAGTCATGCCGCTGCTCTGCTCGGCGCATACTGACTGCCGCTCGGCGCACGGGATCAAGGAATGTCGTACCCCGGAGATACGGTCTAAGGGGCTGGGAGAGGGGCTGACCATGATCGACCATGTTGTCCTCGGGGTGCACCACATCGACGACAGTCGGCACTTCTATGAAAACGCGCTGCGCCCGCTCGGGGTCAAGGTCCTGGTGCAGGAGCCCGAGCTGGTCGGTTTCGGCGACGACAGCGGCAAGCCGTTCTTCTGGCTGGCCCTGCGTGAGCCGTCGCACCGGGTGCACGTGGCCTTCACCGCGCCGGACCGGGCCGCGGTCGATGCCTTCCACGCCGCCGCGCTGCACTCCGGCGGGGTCGACAACGGACCACCGGGCCTGCGGCCGGAATACCACGCGAACTACTACGGAGCCTTCGCCTTCGACGCGGACGGCAACAACATCGAGGCGGTCTGCCACCGTCCGGCCTGAGCGGCGTTCGGCCGTCGGGAGCAGAAGCTGGCAAAAAGGGCGCATCGCTACTTTCGGGTGGTATTCCTGGAGTGTCTCCAGGAGGTGACAGTCATGCCAGCACCCCTGCCCAGCAACGAAGCCGACCGGCTCGCCGCCCTCTACGAACTGCACGTGCTCGACACCGCCCCCGAGAGCGACTTCGACGACATCGTCAAGCTCGCCTCGACGGTCTGTGACGTGCCGATGTCGTTGGTCAGCCTCATCGACATCGATCGCCAGTGGTTCAAGGCCAAGATCGGCACCGATCTCACCGAGACCCCGCGCGACCTGTCGTTCTGCGGTCACGCCATCCTCGGCAAGGACGTGCTCGTGGTGCCCGACGTGCGCGACGATCCCCGGTTCGCCGGCAATCCCGCGGCCGGCCTGCACCAGGGAATCCGGTTCTACGCCGGCGCGCCGCTGATCACCAGCGACGGCTTTGCCCTCGGCACCCTGTGCGTCATGGACTCCCGGCCCCGCAAGCTCGACGTCGAGCAGGTGCAGGCGCTGCGGGCGCTGGCCCGGCAGGTCACCTCGCAGCTCGAGCTGCGCCGGTACGCGAGCGCCCTGGCCAACACCACCGCCCGCCTGCAGGAGCTGGAACGCCGCAAGGACGACCTGGCCGGCCTCGTCGGCGGGGAGCTGCGGGCACCGCTGCGGCTGATGCGGTCGTACCTGGCCGATCTCGGCCACACCGGCCACCACGACGCCGAGCTGGCCGACCTCGTCGGCCGGGCCACCGCGGCGCACGTGCGCGGGTTCAGCGACCTGCTGGACCACCTGGCCTCGATGGCCGAGGTCGGCAGCGGCGCGGACAGCCTGCACATGCGCCAGATCGACCTGACCCGGCTGACCCAGCGGGCGGTCGAGGCGATCCGGCCGATCGCGGCGACCAAGCAGATCTGGATCCTCAACCAGGCCGGCGGCCCGTCGCTGCCGATCATCGCGGATCCGGTACGCCTGGAGCAGGTCCTCATGCACCTGCTGTTCGCGGCGGTCAAGTACACACCGACCGGTGGCCGGGTCCGGGTCGGCACGGAGATCGAGTCCGGTCCCACCGTGCGGCTCGACGACATGGACATGCCGGACGGGATGCGCCCGGACCTGTTCCCCCACCTGTACTACGGCGCGATCGCTAACCCGGCGGTTCTGCACGGCCCGGACCAGGGTCTGGCCGTCGCCAAGCGGGTCCTCGACGCCCACCACGCGACGGTGGCGCTCTCCGACCGCCCCGGTGACGGGACGTCGCTGCACGTCGTCTTCCCGTTCGCCGAGCGCGAGCTGGTCGACGCCTGACCAAGCGCCTGAACGACGACGGGTCCCGGGGGGGGGGGGGGGGGGGGGGGGGGGGGGGGGGGGGAGAGCGCGGGGGGGGGGGGGGGGGGGGGGGTGGCGGGGGGGGGGGGGGTTTTTTTTGTTTATCAGCAATGCGGAGGAGGGTGG
>NZ_JBVJIR010000010.1:249356-350236 GCF_055586185.1 Actinoplanes sp. NPDC051405 | reverse complement strand
GCAGGGGTTGACGCCGATGTCGACGGTGGTGGCGCCGGTGAAGCCGGTGCCGGTGATGGTGATCGAGGTGCCGCCGAGTACGGGTCCGTGGTTCGGGCTGATGGCGGTGATGGCCGAGTCGGCCAACGCTGGGCTGGCTGGCAGCGTGACTAGTCCTACGGCCAGTAAGGCTGCGATGGCGGCTGCCGATGACCTGCGCAGCACACCTCGCCGCGACACTTGCTGTGCTACTGACATCAGACTCATCCCCTGCTAGGCCGACGACATTTCTCCCATATCGTGCAGGAGACTTCATCCGCCCGGGCAACAAATGAGGCTTATTGCGATAGTGCTGTCACGTTCTGTAACTAGTGGGTTGGCGGAACACTCTCGTGCGCGCTGTGCGTGCCGGAATGAGAACCGCCGGGCCGACGCCCCCTACGGCAGTCGACCCGGCGGAAGTGCTACCGGCGTGGGCTCAGTTGAGGCGTTCGAGCACCATCGCCATGCCCTGGCCGCCGCCGACGCACATCGTCTCCAGGCCGATGCTCTTGTCGTGCCAGTCCAGGGAGTTCAGCAGGGTGCCGGTGATCCGGGCGCCCGTCATGCCGAACGGGTGACCCACCGCGATCGCCCCGCCGTTGACGTTGAGCTTCTCCAGCGGGATGCCGAGCTCGCGGTACGACGGGATGACCTGCGCCGCGAAGGCCTCGTTGATCTCCACCAGGTCGACGTCGTCGATGGTCATCCCGGCCCGCTTGAGCGCCTGCCGGGACGCCTCGACCGGGCCCAGGCCCATGATCTCCGGCGACAGGGCCGTGACGCCGGTCGAGACGATCCGGGCCAGCGGGGTGATGCCCAGCTCGCGGGCCTTCGTGTCGCTCATGACCACCACGGCGGCCGCGCCGTCGTTGAGCGGGCAGCAGTTGCCGGCGGTGATCCGGCCGTCGGGGCGGAACACCGGCTTGAGGCCGGAGACGGCCTCCATGGTGACGCCGGGGCGGGGACCGTCGTCGGTCGAGACCACCTTGCCGTCGGGGGTGGTCACCGGGGTGATCTCCCGCTGCCAGAAGCCGTTCGCGATCGCCTTCTCGGCCAGGTTCTGGCTGCGAACCCCGAACTCGTCCATGTCCTGGCGGCTGACGTCGTACGCCTGGGCCAGGTTCTCCGCGGTGTAGCCCATGCCCAGGTAGATGTAGGGCAGGTTGCCGTCCTCGCGCGGGTCGTGCCACACGCCGCCGTTCTTCGCCGCCTCGGTCGTGCGGACCCGGGCCTCGGCGAACTTCGGGTTCTCCCAGCCGCCACCGACCAGCGCCTGGGCCTCCGGCGGTAGGCCGTCGGAGTTGCCCCGGCCGAAGCGGGACACCGTCTCGACGCCGGCCGACAGGAAGATGTCACCCTCGCCTGCCTTGATGGCGTGGAAGGCCATCCGGGTGGTCTGCAGCGACGACGAGCAGTAGCGGGTCACGGTGGCGCCCGGCAGGCCGTCCAGGCCCAGCAGGGTGGCGACCACGCGGGCCATGTTGAAGCCCTGCTCGCCACCGGGCAGACCGCAGCCCAGGTAGAGGTCCTCGATGAGGGTGCGGTCGAGCTGGGGCACCTTGCTCAGCGCGGCGTCGATGATGGTCGCGGCGAGGTCGTCGGGGCGCAGATCCTTCAGCGAGCCCTTGACGGCGCGGCCGATGGGGGAGCGGGCGGTGGCGACAATGACAGCTTCCGGCATGCAGCCAACGTTAACGCGCCGGTAACTTGACGCGGAAGCATCACTTCGTCACACCAGAATGTCGTTTTACTCCTGAATCGAACGGCGCCCGGCGGCCTGTGCGGCGTCGAGCACCGCCGGGTAGAGCGCGTGCGCCCACACCCGGTAGCCGTCCGCCGAGGGGTGGAAGCCGTCGTAGCAGAGCGTGCCCGCATCGGCCCGGAACACCGCACCCGTCTCCTCGGCGAGGTCGACCACGACACCGCCCGCCCCGGTCACCGCGGCCGCCTGGGCCCGCGCCACCCGGCGGCCCACCCACCCGGTGAGCTGCCGCAACGGCGGAGCGATCGAGCGGACGGCACCCAGATCGGGGCAGGTGCCGACGACGACCTGCACGCCGGCCTCGCGCAGCCGCCGCACGGCGTCACCGAGATGCGCGGCCGACTCCTCAGCGCTGCGCAGACCGGTCGCGTCCTGCGCGCCGATCAGCACCACGGCCACGTCCGGCCGGTCACCGAGCAGCGCCCGGGCCACCTGAGTCGCCAGGTCGGTCGAGCGGGAACCGGCCACGCCGACGCTGGACAGCAGCACGTGCCGCTGGCCGGTCTCCGGGGTGCCCTCGGCCAGCAGCCGGGCCAGCTGGCCGCCGACCGTCTCGGAGAGCCACTCCACGCCGACCCCGATGGCCGCCGAGTCGCCGAGCAGGACCAGCCGCAGCGTGGGAGCCGCGGACGGGCCCATCGAGGTGCGCAGAGCCAGGCCCATGGTGGGCTTCGCGTACCGCCGGGTGCGGGCCGCGATGGCCTCGCCCGCGAGCAGGGCGAAGCTGCCGACAGCCCCGGCGAACAACGTGGTCGCCGTCGCTTTGCTGATCCGTCCCGCCAGGCCCGTCATGTCGCCTCCCTGCCGCAGTACAACTCCGTCAGTCGACGGCTGTTTGATGATCCGCTGGGGTCCAGCCTACGGCTCCGGCGGCCGACCGGCCGGACACGCCGGGATCGGGACCCGCCCCGAACGACGCCGCCGCGCGGTGCCCGAACCACAGCCGGGGCTCGCCGAACCACGGGTGCCGGCGCAGCTGGGCCCAGCGACCGGCCGGTCCGCGCTCGCGACCGTCGACCTTGGCCGGGCCGACCTCGGTGCCGGCCGCGCGGGCCGCCTCCTGGGCCGCCTCGGGCAGGCTGCGCACGCCGTCGGTGCCGGTGGCCGGCGCCCGGTCGTCCTCGCCGAGCATCGCCATCAGCGTGGGCATCATGACCGCCGCCGCGCGGGCGTAACCCTCGGCGGACGGGTGGAAGCGGTCCGAACTGAACATGCGCACCGGGTCGGCCTCGAACGCCGGGCCCAGCAGGTCGCCGATGGACACCGTCCGGCCGCCGGCCTCGACCACGGCGACGGTCTGGGCCGCGGCGAGCTGCCGGCTCCACTTGCGGGCGAGCCAGCGCAGCGGCGGCTTGATCGGCTGGATCGCGCCGATGTCGGGGCAGGTGCCGACGACCACTTTGCAGCCGACCGAGCGCAGCCGCCGCACGGCGTCGGCGAGGTGGCGCACGGCGGCGGTACGGGCCGAGGCGTGCGTGACGTCGTTGGCGCCGACCAGGATGACGGCCACCTCGGGCTCGTACTCCAGTGCGGCGTCCACCTGATACTGCAGGCCGGAGGACATCGAGCCGACCACGGCCAGGCGGTGCAGGCGTACGGGCCGGCGCAGGCGCCGCGAGACACCGGTGGCGAGCAGGGCTCCGGGGGTCTCCCGGGGACGGTGCACGCCGTACCCGGCCGCGGAGGAGTCACCGAGGATGACCATGCTCAGCGGCTTGCCGGGGAACTTGGGGCCGTACACCCCGTCACCGCGAGGCGGCGGTGCCTCGGCCATCGGGATGATCCGGCGGGCGTCGGCGGCCTGGCGCAGCAGCACGCCCGCCGAGAGGACGGTCAAGCCGGCCGCTGCGCCGGTCACACCGCCCGCGATCTGGCCTGCGAGCCGGAGCCGCTGCCACTCCTCCGCTGTCAAACTGCGCACCTGTCGCACGCTCTCCCTCGCTCTCGCTCGGCGGGAACCTGCCCGTCAGCCGAGGGTGGAGACCCGGCTGCCGGCGATGGTGGGGACTTCGAGGCTAACTCGCCTGTGCGACAACTGTCTGAACCCCGCGCCGAGCGGGCACATATAGCGCGTTGCCGTCATGCTGAGGGAAGCGAAAGGGGACGACATGGCCAGAACTCTGCGCCGGACCGCCGCATTCACGGCGCTCGCGAAGGCGCTGATGGCAGGGGCCCGTGGCGGCCCGTCGATCGGCCAGCGGCTGGCCGCGCTGCCTCGGATGATCAAGGCAACCGCCAAGGGCGAGTACGACGGCGGCCTGCGGGTGGCCCTGATGACCGCCGCGACGCTGTACGTGGTCTCACCGATCGACGCGGTGCCGGAGGCGGCCCTGCTGGTCTTCGGTCTGGCCGACGACGCCGTGATGATCACCTGGCTGGCGGGCTCGGTGCTCAGCGAGACCGAGCGCTTCCTGCAGTGGGAGAAGGAGCGTGCCGCGGTCCTGCCGGGTTCCGTGGTGGGCTGAGCCGTAGGCTGACCAGATCCAGGTCAGCACCGGAGAAGGGCACAGCGACGTGCGGTACTACGACAATGTCGTCGACATCATCGGGGACACCCCCCTGGTACGGCTGCGCAGCGTCACCGACGGCATAGCGGCGACCGTCCTTGCCAAGGTCGAATACTTCAACCCCGGCGGCTCGGTGAAGGACCGCATCGCCCTGCGCATGGTGGAGGACGCCGAGAAGGCCGGCCTGCTCCGCTCCGGCGGCACCATTGTCGAGCCGACCAGCGGAAACACGGGCGTGGGGCTGGCCCTGGTGGCCCAGCTCCGCGGCTACCGGTGCGTCTTCGTCTGCCCCGACAAGGTCAGCGAGGACAAGCAGAACGTGCTGCGGGCGTACGGGGCCGAGGTGGTGGTCTGCCCGACCGCCGTGGCTCCCGAGGACCCGCGCTCCTACTACAACGTCTCGGACCGCCTGGCCCGGGAGATCCCCGGCGCGTGGAAGCCGGACCAGTACAGCAACCCGGCCAACCCGCGCTCGCACTACGAGGAGACCGGCCCGGAGCTGTGGAAGCAGACCGACGGCCGGATCACGCACTTCGTGGCGGGCGTCGGCACCGGCGGCACCATCACCGGCGTCGGCAAGTACCTCAAGGAGCAGGGCCCGGTGCGCATCATCGGCGCCGACCCGGAGGGGTCGGTCTACTCCGGCGGCACCGGCCGGCCCTACCTGGTCGAGGGCGTCGGCGAGGACTTCTGGCCGGAGACCTACGACCGGGGCATCTGCGACGAGATCATCGAGGTCTCCGACTCGGACTCGTTCGAGATGACCCGGCGCCTGGCCCGCGAGGAGGGCCTGCTGGTCGGCGGCAGCTGCGGCATGGCCGTGGTCGCGGCCCTGGACGTGGCCCGCCGGGCGGCCCCGGAGGACGTGATCGTGGTCCTGCTCCCGGACGGCGGCCGCGGTTACCTCTCCAAGATCTTCAACGACACCTGGATGGCCCGGTACGGCTTCCTGACCACGGGCGGCGACGAGGCCACGGTGGCGGCGGCCCTCGGCTCGAAGAGCGGCGAGATGCCCCCACTGATCCACGTGCACCCGACCGAGACGGTCCGCGACGCGATCGACTACATGCGCGAGTACGGCGTCAGCCAGCTCCCGGTCCTCAAGGCCGAGCCGCCGGTCGTGACGGGCGAGGTGGCCGGGTCGATCGCGGAGAAGGCGCTGCTGGACGCGCTGTTCACGGGGCAGGCGCACCTGCACGACACCATCGAGCGGCACATGGCCGACCCGCTGCCGATGATCGGCGGCGGTCAGCCGGTGAGCGAGGCGGTGACCCTGCTGGAGCACTCGGACGCCGCGATGGTGCTGGTCGACGGCAAGCCCGCCGGAGTTCTGACGCGCCAGGATCTGCTGGCGCACCTCTCCTGAGGTCGCTCACGATCACGAGCGAGATGCCGCCCGGCCCGACGGGCGGGCGGCATCTCGTCTGTCAGGTGAGGCCCGCCGCTTTGCGGGACGGCCGGCGAGGCCTGGCGGCCCGGCCCTTCCGACCGTCGAGATGGTTCTGGTGGCGACCGCTGCGTAGCGGCTGCGGCTGAGCAGGTGGCGGGCTACTGCGCCGCCGCGGCGGTTGCCCGGCCCACCGGGAATCGCACGCCGGTGAGGTCTTCCGAGACGGCCCACAGACGCTGCTGCGCGGTCAGGTCGTAGGACTCCGGGCTGGAAGTGACCAGCTTCGGGTAGCCGCGCCCCTCGACCAGGCCGTCGGGACCGTAGTACTGCCCGCCGAGGACGGACGGATCGGTGGCGGCCCGCAGGGTGGGCAGCGCGCCCGCGGTCGCGGGCTGGCTGAGCAGCGGGGCGAGCCACGAGACCGGCCGGCGCAGGGCCGGCGGGATGTTGCGGACCAGCTCGGTGTCGGAGATGCCGGGGTGGGCGGCCACCGCGGCGGTGGTGCCGTGCGCGGCGAGCCGGCGCTGCAACTCGTAGGTGAACATCAGGTTGGCCAGCTTGGACTGGCCGTAGGCGCCGATCCGGGCGTAGGAACGCTCCCACTGCAGGTCGTCGAAGTGGATGGCGGCGCGGATGCGGTGGCCGGTGCTGCTGACCGTGACCACCCGGGAGCCGGGCACGGGCAGCAGCAGGTCGAGCAGCAGGCCGGTGAGCGCGAAGTGGCCCAGGTGGTTGGTGCCGAACTGGAGCTCGAAGCCGTCGCGGGTGGTCTGCCGCGGGGTGTACATCACGCCGGCGTTGTTGATCAGCAGGTCGATCCGCGGGTGGGTGGCGCGCAGACCGGCGGCCGCGGCGCGCACCGACTCCAGCGAGGTCAGATCCAGTTCCTGTACGGAGACGTCACCGTTGATCCGGGCGGCGGCCAGTTTGCCCTTCCCCGTGTCCCGCACGGCCAGCACCACCGACGCCCCGCGCTCGGCGAGCCGCCGGGCGGTTTCGAAGCCCAGCCCGGTGTTGGCCCCGGTGACCACGGCCACCCGGCCGTCCTGGCGCGGAATCTGCTGCTCGGTCCACTTCATCTCTGCTCCTCAATGTACCGCCGGTAACTTATGCCTGAACGGTAATGTACCACCGGTACAGTGTCAAGAGACCGCCGGTACCTAAGCTAGGGTTGGGCCATGACGTTCCAGCGGGCGCGCAGCGACGAGCAGCGTGCCGTCCGGCGCCGGGCGATCCTGGAGACGACCTCGGCGATGCTCGACGAGATGCCGGTGGCCCAGGTGACCCTGAACGAGCTGAGCCGGCGGGTCGGCCTGGCCAAGACGGCGGTGCTGCGCTATTTCGAGAGCCGCGAGGCGGTGCTGCTCGACCTGATGGACGACCGGACGGCGACCTGGCTGGCCGAGCTGGAGCCGGAGCTGGCCCGCGGGATCGACCCGGGCCGGTCCGCGGTGGAACGGGCGGAGCAGGCGGCCGACGTGCTCAGCCGGTCACTCGCGGCCCAGACGGTGCTCTGTGATCTCTTCGGCGCGCAGGGTGGAGTGCTCGAGCACAACGTCTCGGTCGAGGTGATCCGCCGGCACAAGCGGGCCTCGCTGGGCAATCTCGCGGTGATGGCCGGCCTCGTCCGGCGGCACCTGCCGGAGATCGGCGACCGCGCCGAGATGTTCTGCCTGAACCTCCTGATCGTGGGGGGCGCACTGTCGGCCTACACCTCGCCGCCGCCGAGCCTGCTCGCCGTCTACGAGTCCGAGCCGGCGCTCGCGGTCCACCACGTCGATATGCGGACAGCCCTGCGGCTGGCGATCATCACGTCCCTGGTGGGCATGCTGCCGCGCCCCTGAAGCCGGAGCGCGGCATGCTGCCGCGCCCCTAAAGCCGGAGCGCGGCAGCGCCCGCGATCACTTCCCGCCAGGAAGCGGTGCGGGCGAGCCCAAGCGTTCGGCGCGGATCATGCGAGCTCGGCGGGGACAGTGACCACGTCCACGAAGGCGTTCTTCCGCAGCACCGTGATCGGGAGGTTCTGGCCGATCGCCGGACCCAGCATCAGGCGTTGCAGGGCCTGAACCGTCTGCACCGCTTCGCCGCCCGCCGTGATCAGGATGTCGCCGAGGTAGATGCCCGCCGTGCCGGCCGGGCTGCCCGGGACCACCTCGACCACGCGCAGGCCCAGTTTCTGGCCCAGACGCTCCGCGATCGGCGGGGGCAGCGGCACCGGCACGCCGGCGACGCCGAGCCAGGCGCGGCGGACCCGGCCCGTGGTCACCAGCTCGCCGATGATCTGGCGGGTGGTCTTGTTGATCGGTACGGCCAGGCCCAGGCCGTAGCCCGCGACCGCCGTGTTGACGCCGACCACCGTGCCGGTGGAGTCGGCCAGGGCGCCGCCGGAGTTGCCCGGGTTGAGCGCCGCGTCGGTCTGGATGACGTTGTCGATGATGCGGACCCGGCGGCCGTCGCGGGCCGGCAGTGAGCGGCCCAGCCCCGAGACCACGCCGGCGGTGACCGAGCCGGCCAGGCCCATCGGGTTGCCGACCGCCACGACCAGCTGGCCGATCCGCAGCCGGTCGGCGTCGCCGAGCGGGGCCGCCGGCGCACCCGGGTTGTGCACGCGGACGACGGCCAGGTCGGACAGCGCGTCGGCGCCGACCACGTCGAACTTGGTCTCGGTGCCCTCGGCGAAGGCGGCGGTGCCGCCGCTCGCGCCGGCGACCACGTGGGCATTGGTGAGCAGGAATCCGTCGTCGGTGAAGGTGACCGCCGAGCCCGCGCCGGCCCCGCGCGGGGTACGGACGGACAGCGCCGCGACGGACGGCAGCAACTGGGCGGCGACGCCGGTCACGACACGGCTGTAGGCATCGAGCGCGCCCGTTTCGACACCCGTGTGTTCGGTATCCATGCAGTCCAGAACACCGCCCCGGCGGCCATCGATGCCGGTACGGCGTCCGCCCACGGCGAAATGCGCCAGTCACTGATAGTCGCGAAGGTCGCACAGATAGTCCGACCGGATGCCCGTTGCCGGGGGTTGTATGAGTGACGAAGGAGCTGAACGAGCCGGACGGAGGGGTGGGGATGGTCATCGTCGACGAGGCTGTACCGGCCGACATCGTGGACCGCCTGCTCTGGCAGGACGCCCAGCAGATGCTGCGGCGGCATGCCGAGGCCGGCCACGACGGCAACTGCGTCTGGTGCGGCTGGCGCTGGCCCTGCGCACCGCGCCGGCTCGGCGAACGCGCCGACCTCGCGTCCCGCCGGCCGTGGCGGGAAGCCTGGACCCTGCGGCACGACCTCAACAGCGTGCGCGCGATGCCCGGCATCCGTACCGGCCTGGACGGCAACATGGTCCGGCGCGAGACGCCGAAGATCGACGAACTGAACAGAGGCTATTTCGACTGAACGACCCTGCCAGACCCTCGACGTCAGCCGGGACCTTGACCGTCCCCCGGCAAGAACCGACCTGCATCGGCCCGGACGACGTCGAACCGCGGTGATGCCCCCGTGCCCCGCCAGCACGCCGGCGTCCCGCACCCGGACCCGCCCATGAACCGTCTCGACCGGCACGCCTCCGCCGGTCGGCGCCTCCGGCCAGGCGTCAACGCGGTTCGGGCGGGCGCGGTTGGCGGGAGTGCGTGACCACAGGTTCCCCCGCATTCACTCGGTCACGCGCTCCCGCCCGCCCTCCACTGTTCGTCCTTCACTGGCCGTCCGTAGCGCACCTGGAGGACCGGCTCCCCGCCGACAGCCTCGGTACGGGTCGTGCCGTCCGGAACCCAGCCGCCGCGCTCGTAGAAGCGCCGGGCCCGCTCGTTCGCCGCGAGGACCCAGAGCACGGCCCGGTCACCCAGGGCGGCCAGCGCCGGCAAAGCGTCGGCCATCAGCGCCCGGCCGACCCCGGTGCCCACGTACGCCGGGTCGGCGTGGATCGCGTACAGCTCGGCGACGCCGTCCTCTTCGCTCGGCCCCACGTACGTGAAGCCCGCGAGGACCGGGCCGTCGACGGCGACGGTCAGCCGGTGGGTGTCCTGCTCCCACTTCCACCGCTCCGCCCACCACTCGCCCAGCACCTCCGGCGAGCCGTGGGCCAGCGCGTCGGGGGAGAGGATGTCCGCGTACGCGGATGCGCGGGAGTGGAAGTGCAGGGCGCCGATCGCCCGCAGGTCGTCGTCAGCGGCGGGACGCAGATGCACGCTCATCGGACGAACCTAGCCGGGGCGGCACCGGCACCCGCAGCAGATCCTCGGCGAGCACGATGTCGCCGTCGAACTCCGCGCGGGCCTCGTCCAGGAACCGGGTGCTGTCCGCGTACCGCTGGGAGAAGTGGGTGAGCACCAGCGTGCGTACCCCCGACTGCCGGGCCACCGACCCGGCCTGGCCCGCGGTCAGGTGGCCGACCTGGGCCGCCATCGCGGCATCTTCAGCCAGGAAGGTCGACTCGATGACCAGCAGGTCGGCGCCCTCGGCGAGATGGAAGACGTTGTCGCACAGGCCGGTGTCCATCACGAAGGCGAAGCGCTGCCCGGGCCGGGGCGCGCTGACCTGCTCCAGCGTCACCCGGCCGAGACGGCCGGTGCGCTGCAGCTCGCCGACCGCCGGCCCGGCGATGCCGTGCGCGGCCAGCAGCGACGGCACCATCCGGTGAGTGTCGGGCTCGGCCAGGCGGTAGCCGTAGGTCTCGATCGAGTGGCGCAACGGCAGCGCGGTGAGTGCGCCGGCCGAGGTCTCGACCCGGAAGCCGTCGGCCACCGGTACGGGCTGAAGGTCGGCGACGTCGTAGAAGCTGGTGGCGTGCCGGAGCCGGTCGAAGAACTCCTGGCCGCCGGCCGGGTAGTGCACCTGGACCGGGTGCGGGACCTTGTCGAGCGAGATCCGCTGGATGATCCCGGGCAGGCCGAGCGCGTGGTCGCCATGGAAGTGGGTGATGCAGATGCGCCGCAGCGGGGTCACGGCGAGCCCGGCCATCAGCATCTGGCGCTGGGTGCCCTCACCCGGGTCGAAGAGCACGACCTCGTCGTCCCAGCGCAGCAGGTAGCCGTTGTGGTTGCGGTGCCGGGTGGGCACCTGGCTCGCGGTGCCGAGCACGGTCAGCTGGCGCATGATCACCTTCGGACATGAAGCGACCCCCGGGGACTTCCGCGCCGTAGCACGGTCCGGTCGGACTGGGCCGGATCCCCGGGGGCCGGGTGGCTGCCTGGTATTCGCCGCACCGCTGCCACACGGTCTCGACGTTTTCCTACGAAGCTGTCAAGGACAGCGGCTAGCGGACAGCCACCTCACGAGTCCAGTTGCTATACAACTTCGGACCACCTCCTCTCACGTGTACGGCCACGTTAGCCACCCCGTGGCCCCGCCGACAACGCCTTTAAGGTCACTAGAGTCGCGGGAATACCTGCGGCGAGACCTCGGTGCCCTCGACGAACTGGGAGGCGGGCCCGACGATCTGCGGGTCCGGGGTGCCGACGATGCTGGTGTCCTTGTTGTCGTAGTCGAAGCGGTTGAGCACGAAGCGGATGGCCTCCAGCCGGGCGCGCTTCTTGTCGTTGCTCTTGACCACGGTCCACGGGGCGTCGGCGGTGTCCGTGTAGAAGAACATCGCCTCCTTGGCCTCGGTGTACTCGCCCCACTTGTCCAGTGACTCGAGATCCATCTTCGAGAGCTTCCACTGGCGTACCGGGTCCACCTGCCGGATCGCGAAGCGGGTGCGCTGCTCACCCTGCGACACCGAGAACCAGAACTTGATCAGGTTGATCTGCGAGCGGACCAGCATCCGTTCCAGGTCCGGGGCCTGCCGCATGAACTCCAGATACTCGGCGCGGGTGCAGAAGCCCATGACCCGTTCGACGCCGGCCCGGTTGTACCAGGACCGGTCGAAGAGCACGATCTCCCCGGCCGCGGGCAGGTGCTTGATGTAGCGCTGGAAGTACCACTGATTGCTCTCGCGCTCGTTCGGCTTCTCCAGTGCCACCACCGAGGCGCCGCGCGGGTTCAGGTGCTCCATGAAGCGCTTGATCGTGCCGCCCTTGCCGGCGGCGTCGCGGCCCTCGAAGAGGATCACCATCCGCTCGCCGGTCCGCTTGCACCAGTTCTGCAGCTTCAGCAGCTCGATCTGCAACAGCCGCTTGTCATGGTCGTACTCGGTCCGCGGCATCCGGGTGTCGTACGGGTAGTCCTCGCGCCAGGTGTCCACGGGGCTGCCGTCGGCGTTGAGCAGCACCGGGTCGTCGTCATCGTCGTCGGCGACCCGGTAACCGCCCAGCTCGGTGATCGGACCCGTGTACGGGTCGGTGGTGAGCTCGTCGTCGAACTGGCGATCCTCGTGGCCGCCGTTGTCGTCCTGCTCCTGCTCGTGGTCCTGGTCCGCCTGCATGACACGGTTCATACCCACCAGGGCCGACCTGACAACTGGCGGACCGTAACGGGAAAGTGGACGGCAGGTTAATGCTCAGCCGAGCCAGCTCCGCAACCGCTTCACCCGGGACGCCGCGACGACCGGCGGCAGCTCGTTGCGGGTCTGCACGCCGGCCTGCTCCTGACGCGCCCACAGCACGCCGTACCCGAATCCGTCCGGCGCGGTGCGCGCCATCTCGCGCAGCACCTCCCGCGCGACCACCGAGTCCTGATGGGCGCCGAGCACGTCCTGGAGCCCGGTCAGGGCCTTCACCAGGCGCTTGCCCGGCTTGCCGGCGGTGGGAGCGAAGATCTCCACCGCGTACCGGGCCCGTTTGTAGGCCTTGCGGGCCTCGTGCAGCTCGGCGTCCACGCCGTCGGCCATCGCCTCGTCCAGCAGCCGGTCCGCCTTGAGCAGCGCCTTGCGGGCCCGGCGCAGCGCACTCGCGTCGTCCGGCTCCGGCTCGTCGACGAGCGCGTCCATCGCGTCGAGCATGGCGAGGTAGCGGTCGCTGTCCAGCGCCTCGGTCAGCGCCGTGCGACCCCGCTCGACCTGGGCGTCGAGATGAGCCCGGATGCCGTCGGCCACCTCCGGGAAGCCGGACGTGTCGGCGAGCAGCTTGCCTTCGAGGACCTGGCCGTCCCGCACGTCACCGAGGCAGCCGGCCAGCCACTTGAGCTCGTCGCTGAGCGCGGCGGCCCGCTGCGGATCGAACGAGGCCTTGAACGTCTTCAGGGTGCTGCGCAGGCGCCGGGTCGCCACCCGCATCTTGTGCACGGCGTCCGGGTCGCCGGCGCGTACCCCCTGGTCCTGCTCCTCGACGGTCTCGCGCTGCTCCCGCGCGTACCGGAGCACGGGGTTGACCTTGCGGCGCCGGCGCCGCGGCTCGGTGAGCCGGTCGCCGAGCGCCCGGGCCAGCTTCGACGGCCCGGCGGCCGGGGTGGCGCCGGCCGCCCGCAGCAGGCCCTCGACGGCGTCGAGCACTGCCGGCCCGCCGTCGACCAGCTCGACCTCGAGCTCCTGCCAGTTCTGCTCGGTGCCGCCGGTTTCGGCGCCCACCCGGTCCTGGGCGACCAGCGCGAGGGTCCGGCCCTGCTCATCGCGCAGCGGCGTCTCGACCCGATGGGTACGCAGCCGCGCCACCGGGCGCAGCGGCCGGGTCCGCACGATCGTGCGCACCTCCGCGACCAGCTCGGCGGGCACGTCGTCACCGTCGGTCAGCGGCAGCCGATGCTCGGTCCGGCTCGACCCGTCTGCCGGTGTCTTGAGATGCCACCCCGCGTCCCCGCCCCCGGTCCGCTTGCGGAGGGTCCGCTTGTTGCGCGCCAGCCGCAGATCGTCGGTGTCGAAGTAGGTCGCGTCCAGCTCGTGGGTCTCGGCCTCGCCGAGCTCGCGCACACCGCCGGCGCCGATGAGAGGCGGCAACTCGAAACCGGCGGGGACGTCGTACTTGCGTTCGTTCTCGGTTGCCGTCTCCATGTGACCAATATGCCTGCTGACCGGCGACTCAGCTATCTCGGCCGGGCGACTCAGCTGTCTCACAGCAGGCCGGGGCAGCATGGAAAGCCGGTCTTGAACTTGGAGGTGCCGTGAACGAGCCGGAACGACGCAAGATCTCCCTGGCCGGCCTCGGACTGATCGGCGCGGGTGCGGTGCTCGGGCTCGCCCTGGCCGGTCCCGGAGCGAAGCAGAGCGAGGGTGCTGGGCCCGGGCCGGGTGCCAGCGCTCCGGCGGAGTCGCCGAAGCCGCCGCCGGCTGACAGCTGACGTTTTCGCAGGCTTTCGGGCTCTGGCTGACTCCCAGCTCATTTGGCGGTGCGGCACAGCGGTTTCCCAGAAATGCGCCGCACACTCGACTCAGGCCCCTGATGGATCCGGCGCTCGTCCCCCGTGCGAGCGCCGGGTCCGTCAGGCCTGCGAGAGCGCCGCTCCGACCGCCGCCCCGGTCGGGGTGGCGCTTTTCTCATACATGGGCCTCCCCGTGGCTGCGGAGGTATTGGGCCCGGGAGTAGTAGGCCGCGGCAGCACCGAAGTACATCGTCGCGAGCGAGACGTGGAAACTGTTGTCGGTCAGCGCGTTCTTGGCGTTGGCGGTCTCGGACCAGCGGATCTCGGCGTCGGAAGCACTGATCCCGCGCCGCGCACAGCGAACGCGATTGAGCTCCTTGCCGATCCGCCACGTCTCGAGCGCGGTCTCGGCCTGCCGCATCATCGCCCGCGCCTTGTCGGCCAGCGACTCGGCCAGCGTCCAGGCGACCCGCTCCTCCTCATTGTGAAACCTGGGCATGGTGAACCTCCCGAGGTCTACCTCCTGAATTGTCTTCTTGTTCAGTGTGTGAGGAGGGGTAGGAGGCTGTCGATCTTTTACACCCGTAGGGAGGACGGCATCAGTGCAGCGTAGGGCGGTAGATGAGCTCCTGGGTGCGGCTGTCGAGCGTACGGGTCTCCAGCAGCTCGAGGTCAAAATCCTCGGCGCCGGCGAAGATCGGCCCGATTCCGGTCCGGCCGGTGACGACCGGGAAAAGCGTCACTTGTACGCGGTCGACGAGGCCGGCGGCCATCAGCGCACGGTTCAGCGAAAGGCTGCCGTGCGAGCGGAGCGGGACGTCGGACTGCTCCTTGAGACGACCGACGACCTCGACGGCGTCACCGTGCTCGACGGTTGCGTCGGGCCAGTCGAGGGGGCCTTCGAGGGTGCTCGACACGATGGTCGCCGGCAGGTTCCGCATGCGGGTGACCCAGGGGTCGCGCACTGTCTCTTCGGTGTTCCCGGCCAGCAGACTCGTGAAGATCCGGTAGGTGTTGGCACCGAAGACCATGCGCTGGTCGGTGTCGTAGAGGGCGAGGCGGCGGTCCAGGAGCTCGGGGCCCTGCTTGCCCCAGTAGCCGGTCCAGTCCCCGCCGGCGGCGCCGAAGCCGTCGAGGCTGGAGAAGACGTCGAAGGTGTAGGTCGCGGTCATGAGGTTCTCCTTGAAAGTGATCGGGCGGGTGCCTCTCACTTCCGCTACGAACGCCCCTGCCCCGAATCGACAGGCTCTGCCGAACTTCTCTCAGCGCGGCAGCTGGGCCCGGCCCAGCCGTTCGAGATTGTCCCGCAGACTCTCCCGGATCCGCCGGACGAGGTCACGTTCCGTCGTCACGAGTACGTCGGCCGCGGGCAGGACCTGGAGCGCGCTCCAGATCAAGAAAGGTTCAGCCCTGCGCTTCGCGGACGTCCTTTCCGTGCTCGGCGAACGCCTTGAAGTCCTGCATGTGCTGTAGCGACTGCTTGCGGAAGGCGCCCGGCATCAAGAGTCCCACGAGCCGCATCAGCAAGCCGCTGAACCGGTACTCGCTCTCGCTCACCCAGAGCGTCGTCTCCGGGCCGGTTTCGGTCAGGCGGTCGCTCACGGCGCTCCACATGCCCTTGCCGACGATCTCGCGTTCGAAACGGACGACGTCCTCGCTCCCGATCCCGTGCAGATCCAACGGTTCCCGGCGCGTGATGGTCTCGGTGCACTCCATCTGCCGCTGCCCCATCTGGAACACGACTCGCGACTTGGTGCCGACGTGCCCGTGCACGCCGCTCAGCGGCTCATGCCGCACCAGGCCTCGCAGCCACTTCGGCAGGTGCGCCGGGTCGGCGAGTAGCTGGGCCACCCGCTCCCGCGGCAAGGCGATCTCCATCGAGACGGTGATTTTCACGGCGGAGCCCTCCAGTCCTCGGGTGAACGTGCCTGGGACGCCATTGTGGTGGACGGCCGACGGGATCGCAGGTGCGTGAATCGAGGTCCCCTCAGGAAAACGAGGACACCTCGTTCTTGGCGTCCGACAGATGCCTGTGAGCCTGGCGAGCTGATCCTGGTCCCGCCGGCTGGCCGTGACCCGCTGACAGTGGCCCACCGCGTTGACCCTGGAAGCGCAGCAGCAACGAGAACTTGAACCATCGTCCGCGAGTTCTTCCCGAAATGCCTCGGATCGGCCTGTCTCGCGATGGTCGCCGCAGAAATCAAACGATCGACCGCGTAAGATCTTCGATGGGAAGAACCTCCGAGATTTTCGTCGAATCGGTCGAGGAAATACTTCTACCGATTGAACCTGCCGGCGTCTGCCACGACGCCGGAGGATGGGGGAGCGACCATGAACGTCACCGTTATCGGTTCCGGCAACGGAGGCATGGCTCTCGCCTTCGACTGTGCTCAGCAAGGCCACCGCGTCTCGCTGTACTCCCAAGCCGCACACGCTCACGAAAACCTTGAGGCAGTCCGGGCAAAGGGCGGCATCACGAGCCAGGGACGGCTGGAGGGCTTCGCCCCGGTTGCGTACGCCGGTACGGACGTCGAAGCCGCCGTGGAGGGTGCCGAGATCGTCTTCGTGGTCGGGCCCGCGTTCGCCACCGAGCCGTTCGGTCGCGACCTCGCACCTCACCTGCGGCCCGGGATGATCGTGGTGATCTGTCCCGGCTCCTGCGGCGGCGCCCTCGCCTTCAAGCGAGCCGCGGGTCTGCCGGTGCACGACGACAGCGTCATCGTCGGGGAGACCAGCACCCTTCCGTACGCGTGCCGGGCCGACGGCCAGGGCAACGTCCATGTATTCCACAAGTTCGACAGGGGCCTCTTCGCCTCGGCCGTTCCTCGGTCCGGCAACGGCAAGCTGCTGGAGATCCTCAGGCAGGTCTATCCCTCGTCCGTCGAGGCGGCCACGGTCTTCCAGACGTCTCTGCAGAACGGCAACCCTGTCATCCACCCCGCGGTGACGCTCATGAACGCCGCCCTGCTGGAGCGGACCGGTGGCGACTTCCTCTTCTACGAGGAGGGTGTCACCCCGGCTGCGAGCCGTCTGATGGAGGCTGTCGACACCGAACGTCTCGCCATCGCGACGGCGCTCGGCGTGACGATCCTGTCCGAGCCGGATATCGGTGTGGAGCAGGGCTACATGACCGAGAGCAACTACACGACCGGGTATTCCCGCGCACCTGGCTTCCGCGGCATCAAGGCCCCGACTGCCATCGACTCGCGATACCTCACCGAGGACGTCGGCTACTCCCTGGTCTTCTTCACCGACCTGGCACGCCGGCTCGCGGTGCCCACCCCGACGATGGACGCGATCATCGAGATCACCTCGGTCGTCCTCGCGCGCGACCTGCGTGCCGAAGGAGCCCGCACGATGAGTTCTCTGGGCCTCGACGACCTGACCGCCGAGCAGCTACTGAGCCTCTGAGGACAGGTCACGACCGGAAAAAGCTCGCCGAGATATTCGCCGGACTCCTCGGGGCAGATGCTTCCACCGACTGATTTCGCCCTCGTCTGCACGAAACGTCATCGTTGACATAAGACAGAATGTGGAAGTCCACTCGGGCAGCCGGGTTATCCGGAAACCACTGTCAGCGAGGCCGCCTGACCGAAGTCCGACGGCCTTGCCTCAGCGCAAGTCCAGCGGTCAGGCGCCGCTCTGAGCGACGCCGATCGGGCACGTCATGCCGTTGGGACCGCCGGCAGTTCCGTGGCTCATAGGTCCCGCGGTGACACGAGGCCTCCGACGCGGACTCTGACCTCTCTCTGGGATGGCTCAGCGCGGGAAGATCATTGATGGCCCTTAGCCGGTTACGTCACGGTTGAATACCCTCGCTATCCAGGGCATGTATTCGCGTCGGCCGACTAGAAGACTACGTGCAATCTCCCTTTCCTTCTCTGGATCATAAGTTGCCAAGTAGTCGAGGATGTGTGAAGTGGCAGTTTTGTATTCAGGATTCTTTTGCGCCAAACGCTCAAGGGCCACCATCCCGCTTACTCGGACGGCCCCTTGCTCGCTAGTAAAAAGGTCTACCGCCCTGTAGAATTTGTCGTCGAGCTTTTCGGTCTCGCCAGCCCAAAAACGGCGAGCTCCAATGAATAGGCCGCCGATCCCCGAGGTTCCCAGGGCCACAGTCGCGGCGGTTTTGTAAACCTCAATCCTGGCCTTCGGTTGCTCACCTGCGGGTAGCTTGTTGGCTTCGCCGAGAAGCACCCAGAGCGCCACGAGGCCGATGGCTGCCGCTGCCAGGCCCAGCACGGTGGCAAGCAGCCACGGTGCACGCTTGATGCCTCGCGCCACTCTTCGGCGTCGCCATAAGCGCCACAAGCTGAAGGTCAGTAAAGCGAATGCGAGGATGAAGGCTATTTCGCCGCGCCAGTCTGCGATCTGCTCGAACCAAGAAGGTCGAGGCTGGGCGTCTAGTCGCTTCCATTCCTTAACTGTAGGTGGCGTGTCTCCTGACGCGTAGACGCCGTCCCAAACGTACTTGGCTGTTGCAAAGGCCATAACCAGTAATGCTATAAGGCTTAGAAAAAATGGATGGGGACGAGGGATCCGGATCCACACCAGTCGGTGACGCCTAGGCGCATTTTCGATTGCTTCCTTGATCTTTTCCGCAAGTTCTTCCTTGGTAAAGACCAGAAGGTCTTCATCTGGAGTAGCCACGCTTCCATGATGCAGCGTCGGCGCTAGTGTAGTCACTCCAAAGGGTGATCCATGCGGAAGATCATCGTTGCATTCGTGCAGGTAAGCTCGCGCCGGGCGAGCGCCTTCGCCGTGTTTTCTTGAACTACCCGCGGACAGGCCGTGCCGGTGCGCAGGAGCAAGGCGAGTACAGCGGCGAAAGTACAGCAACCGCAGCATTCGAGCTGGGCCAGACAGAGCCTGTCCGGTACCTCTGACCGCGCCGTAGACCGAACCCGACCGCCTCGCACGCAGTGCCCATCGAAGGGGTCGTGCCCGACGTAGCGGCCAATGGGTAGGGACAGCGGTAAACGACGGTCAGCCACGACTCCGGTTGAGCCGGGAAGACGGCAGGTGGCTGACCCACGACCGGGCGGTTGATCGAGGATTCCTAGATCTGTGTTCTCCACTGTTGTGTCTTCGTTCGCGACGACCCCGGCGCATAGTCCCGAGTCTGCTGAGCCGGTCGCGCCCGGCCTGCTGGCGGCGCAAGCGCCGGCATCGGCCGACGCGCCGGCCACATCGGGCATTGACGAGAGCGGCCGACAACCACGCGGTGCCGCACAAGAATCTCGGACCTCCGGGATGGGGTATGCCATTCCGCCGTCCGTCGCCCCAGGCGAAGCCGAGCAGACCGCCGCCGAGGCCGTCAACCCCCGTGCCTGCCTCACGCCGAGCGAGCCGTGGCGGCCCCAGCGTCGGCCCGCTCCCCGGTGGGTGGGTCGACGACCGACGGGATGGCAAGCAGATGAACCGAGGTGCCCTCAGGCGAGCAAGGACACCTCGATGCGAACAACTAAGCGGTCTTGGCCACACCGATCGGGCAGGTCATCCCGTTCGGCCCGTGGTTGCAATAGCCGCCCGGGTTCTTGGCGTCCGACAGATACTGCTGGTGACAGTACTGTCCGCTAGGTGACTATTGAGGCGGTGCCGGTCATCTCGTACGCGCGAATCAGCAGCGATGGCGAGCGTGACGAACATGGTGTCAGCAACCAGCACAAGGTCAATCGACGAACCGCCCAGCGCCTCGGGTGGGTCGTCGTAGCCGAGCTGACCGACAACGACCGCTCGGCGAGCAAGGCGGGCGTGATCCGTGAGGCTTTCGAGGAGATGCTCAAGGCCGTCGCCGTTGGCCGCCTGGCCGACGGTACGCAGGTGCGCGGCGTCATGGTGCTCAACGAGGACCGGCTAGCCCGAAGAGCGGGTGACTACGAGCGGTTCGTGGAAGCCCTAACCGCCGACGACGGTCGAGTGTTTGCCGACGAGCGCGGTCCCAAGGACCTGTACGCCGAGGACGTCGAAGGACTCGGGTTGGTGGGGGTGGCCTTCTCCAAGATCGAGTCCCGGAAGGCGCGCCGGCGGCTGCGGCGGTTTCACCGGGACCGTGCCGAGAGCGGCCAGCCTGCCGGAGGAACGCGGCCGTTCGGATGGGCTGCTGACCGCCGCAGCCTGGATCCGGTCGAAGCGCCGCTTGTGGCCAAGGCTGCCAAGGAGTTCGCCGCCGGTAGGTCGCTCAACTCCATCGTGCGGGAGTGGGTCGCTGCGGACGTGCGGACATCACTCGGGAACCAGTGGACCTCGCGCTCGCTGAAGGTCACGTTGGCTAACCCACGCCTGTGCGGATGGCGGTTGCTGCACGGCGAAATCGTGACCGACGACAGCGGGCAGCCCGTCCAGGGTGCCTGGGAGCCGATCATCGACCCGGCTACCTGGCAAGCCGTCAACGCCATCATGGGCAACCGCAAGGGGAGGAGCGTGAACCCGGACGGCTCAACGGGCAACGTGCTTGCGGCCGACTTCTCTGAGCATCGCTATCTGCTCAGCGGCATCCTGCGGTGCGGCAAGCCGAGGCCGGACGGGACGCTCTGCAATTGCCCACTGCGCGCGCGGCGGTGGCACCGGAATCCCGATGTCTATCACTACCTCTGCCAGCCGAAGGCGCAGGGCGGATGCTCGGGAATCGGTCGGCAGGGTGCCAAGGTCGACGAGTACGTCTCCGAGATGGTGCTTGCGAAGCTTGAGGAGCGCGAGATGCGTTCAGCGGGTGGCGAGGGCGGCCAGACATGGGCCGGGGCTGATGAGCTGAAGAACAGTCAAGAGCAGCTTGACGAGTTGGGTCGCGTCTGGCGTGCAGGCGGGATGTCGAACGAGTTCTTCTTCTCCAACGTGCGTCAGGTGGAGGAGAAGATCGCGCGGCTGCGTGCTGAGCAAGGCCGGTACGCCGTACAGATCGAGCGTCGGAAGCTAGACGTGGATGACCTACGCCGTCGCTGGTACACGCCGGAGGAAGACGGCGGCCTGGACGTCATGCGCAAGCGGGCGTACATCCACGAGGCGCTGCATGCAGTCATCGTGCACCCGAACGGGCGAGGGCGGTCTGCCTTTAATCCTGACCTGCTGGAACCCATCTGGCGTGAGGACTGAGGCCACCGCGTACCCCTGTTACGGAGCGCAAAGTTTGTGATCTGCGCCATGACGAACCACGTTTGTCGTTAGTTGTCACTAGACCTCAGTGGACGCCAGCGGACGTCAACGGGCTCCGACGGTGTCCCACGGTCAGAGCGATGCGTTGTTACTGCGAGTTGCATTCCGGGCTAGCGGCGGGCTAATCGCCTTGAGGCCATGATTCATGGCGTTACTCTCGATCGCAGAGCCGCGAGCATCGCCCCATCTGAATACGGAAGCAACGCGCCCTCTGCCTTGACTAGCTAGCCGGTATCGGCCGCTTAAGCGACGAGAGGACCGCCGTCGCGGGACATCCGGACCCGTGGCCCATATGGCGGTAGGCAGACGCATCAGGCCAATCACTTTCTCGATTCCACGAATCACGCTTCCGTAGCATCCGTCGCCATCATTTCCGCACTGTTTGCCGGTGCGGCGATGTCGCGCGCTCTTTTCCTGGAATCGAGGAAGGAGCCGCCCCAAGTTGGCAACGGTCAGTGCGAGGGAGTGGGGACGCCGGCAAGCCGCCGCGTCACCAATCTGGTCAGACGAGAAGTGGCAACGCATCGGCGCGATCCTCGGCGTTGATCTGACGCAGCCGCGGACCAGTGCGGAGGACGAACGGCCAACCGATGAACGCGATGGTCCAGCCCTGGGCAGGGCCGCATGAGCGGGCTCAAAGATCTTCCCGAGGACATCCGGGCGATAGCGGCCCGCATGGCGATGCCCGACTTCGCGGAGTGGCAGAAGCAGGTCCGGTCAACGGGTGCGTGCGCGAACCCCACCCGGATGCGCGGGCATCGCACTGTCATCGACGCCGCAACGGGTGAGGTGTTGGATCACTACAGCACCGATGACGAGCCGATGGGGTACCGACTGGTCCGTTGCGGGAACCGACGGGCGGCCGTGTGCCCGTCATGCTCGCAACTCCACCGTGATGACACGTTCCAGGTCGCCAACGCTGGTCTGGCTGGCGGCAAGGGCATCCCGGAGACGGTTTCCGAGCATCCGGCCATTTTCGCCACCCTTACCGCGCCGTCCTTCGGAGCTGTTCATGCGAGGCACAAGAACGCGGGCCGGGACGGCAAGCCGCTGCGATGCCAGGTTCGCCGCAACGCTGAGGCGTGCCCGCATGGCGTCGTCATGTCATGCCGAGAACGCCATGGTGAGGGCGATCCCCGGGCCGGCGGTGCCCTCTGCCCAGAGTGTTACGACTACGCCGGTGGGGTGCTGTTCAACGCCTACGCCGGTGAGCTGTGGAAGCGGTTGACCATCTACTTGCGGCGCGAGGTCGCGGCCACGGTTGGGCTGAGCCGGAGTGCCCTGAGCAAGGTGGCCAAGGTGTCGTTCTTCAAGGTCGCCGAATATCAGGCTCGGGGCGTCATCCACTTTCACAGCGTGATTCGGGTCGACGGGCCGGACGGCCCTGAGACGTCGCCTCCAGCGTGGGCGACCGTGGACCTATTGGAGGGGTGCCTACGTCGAGCGGTTGCGACAGCCTCCATCGACGTGCCCGAGCCGACAAACCCGAACCGGGCAGTTCGAGCGGTGCGGTTCGGCACCCAGGTCGATACTCAGGCGATCGCGGAGGTAGGGGGAGGCATCACCAGCCGCAACGTCGCTCGCTACATCGCCAAGTACGTGACCAAGGGCGGCGAGATCACCGGCCTGCCACCGCGACGGATCAAGAATTTGGACGCCTTGCATCACCTGCGCCTGCCTGTCCATACGGAGCGCATGGTGCGGGCCTGCTTCGATCTGGATGCCATGCCCGCGTATTGGGAGGTGCCGTTCCGCCGCTGGGCACACATGCTCGGCTACCGAGGCCATGCCGCAACCAAGAGCCGCAGCTACTCGGTCACCTACGGCGTGCTGCGCAATGAACGAAAGGCTCACCAAGAGGCTGAGCGCCGCCAGGCAGAGGGACTACCCACACGCGATGGGCGGGAGATCTTGATTGACGCCAAGTGGCGGTTTTCTGGTTCAGGGCTCGCACGCGGTGAGGAGAGAATCGTTGACGGCATCCGTGCCGGTCAACAGATCATGCGCCGTATCGGTGGGGCTTGATCGTCAGTCGATGGTTACGAGTTTCAATACACGGTCAAGGCGGCCCGCTTCGCAGGCCGCTCGCGCCGCCCAGCAGGGCCGAGCCGGAGGCCCGCCGCTCGGGGACCCCGCGCCCCAGCCTTCGGCGGGCGCACCCCGGCGGTTCCAGCCCGGCGGCAGGCGCGACACATTGAGAAGCCCCGGGCCGCCGAAGTAGCCGGCAGTTCCGGGGCTTACAAGTCCGCGGTGGTATCACACCTCCGGCGGGGACTCCTAACCTCTGGGATGGGTGGTGCCATCCCGTCAACCTTCGTCCAGGGGAAGCTGAGCGGACAGGGCCTGCCTCGTCAAGGTCGGTCAGACGTCGGGTGCTCCACCTTGCCCAGGCAGGCCCTGTCCGCACCACGGTGTGTGGACGAAGGCCGACGGGATGGCAAATACCGATTCACGCGTACGGGACTTAGCTCACTACGTCATGACAAAAAGCGGGTAATCGAATTCCGCTACCAATATGCCCAGGATCTTATGTGACTTCGACAGGGCGCGAGGTGCGCTCTGCACCGCCCTGGGATCTAGTCCAGTCATCCGTGTAAGTTTTTCCGGTGCATGCGTTCGGAGGACTGAGCGAATGCTTCCTTAAGTGCCGTCATGACTAAGTCCTGTATCTCAGATGGTGTGACGGGCCTTGGGATAGATATGCGCCAGTCACCACAGGTGTGCGATCAATCGCACCGTCATTTCCTGCCCTTCTTAGATTTGCGGCCGCGAAGGCGATGCGTCGACCGCCTTGCCGATGGAGGGCTAGGGTGACCCGCGCGGTCGACAGGGCGAAGGCCAACCTTTTCAACCAGATCGTCAAGATCTTGAGACGGTCCGGTAGGTTCGTTATCGTACATAACGCACTCAACGTCTACTCGACCATTGATGACGATTCCTAGTGCACGGTCAGCTTGGAATTGATGTTTCTTGGCCGCCATATATACTCGCAACCCGTCGGTCGCCTCGTTGAGCGTCACATACCTAGATCTAGTCTGCGCAAAGAACAGAGGATAGCCGAAGCATCCGGCGTAGGCGCTCACCACCTGATGCGGCTTTCCGCTAATTCGACTTTCCTTCGCCATCCTTTTAACAGTGGCAGCCAGATTGTCTTGGGAACTTTCGGAAAGCGAAAGTAGATCCGCTCCAAATCTAAACCAGCCAGGTTTGCGATCGGCTGTTAAAAAGTCGACAAACTCGGCAACCCAGGAATTGGTCCTGAATGCGGGCTTCGGTGCAGCGAAGGGATTTTGACCCTCGCGGTAGTACATCCAGGCGTCCAGAGGATCCGTATGGGTGCCGACGCGGGTAAGAACCGCCGACTCCGCGAATCGGCGACGGTCTCGCTGTGATGGCACGGGTGCCCCGACGTAAAGGCGATGAGTCTCGTCTGGGTCCGGTTCAACGTAAAGCCCGCCCTCCATGAATAGCATGAAAAGGTCGAGTTCGTCGGTAGCCCGATATAGCCGCGCAACGTCGGTTCCGGATCGTCTACGGATGTAGAGGAGTAGTTCGGATGGTCGATCAAGAACTGAGCAAATGACTGCCAGGTCGTGAAGCGATGTGACCCAAGGGAGTTTGGCGTCGGTTATGACGCCCGCTCTCCGCAACTCGTCCAGGGCTGTGCCGGCTGGCCCAAAGTCGTCTAGCCCGACGGCGACCGACCGAACTTCCCGGACTTCCGAGAGGTCAAGCCAGCTGCCGTCCTCGAGCCATAGTCCGCGATTCTGCTCTATGAGACGCTCCAGCCTTCGGGCTTGCGACGCTGCGGAACCGATTGTCGTAGTCAACTCCCTGTTAAAGCGCGCTACGTCACCACGTCTGGCTGGGTCCGCGATGCTCCGAGCTTTGACCTCAACGCAAATTGCCACGTCGCCCACAAGGAAAAGCGCATCGGCCTCTGTCTGGTCTGCTTGGTCCCCAGGATTTCGGCAGGCTGCATCGAGAACGGAGTACTCGATGCCTTCGCGTGGCGCGAAGTATTTTAGGTTTGTCCGTAGGGGTGGCTCCCCGAGGGCGGTCGTCAGATAGTCGACGGTCAACCCCTCGGAAACCTCCATTCGAGCCTTGTCGTAACGCTTCCAGTACTTCGTTCCCTTTAGTCGCTCCTCTGCAATTCGACGGATCGAGTCTGTTCCAATCTCAAGACTGACCATGGAATATGCACCTTGACCATCTGTCAAGAGGGCTCGAGTAGCGAATCGGTTGTTACCACGCAAGAATTGGAATACGCTTTCGTGAACGTTCTCCGAGGCGTCGAAATGGATGCTAAATGAATCCATTACGGATTTGACAACGTCCTGCTGCAAGTGAGCTTCAGCGGCTATCTCCTCGACACTGACTTGCGCCCTCTCTCCGGGGAGAAAGATGAAGTCGGTGAGAGCTTGCCGGCCTTGATTGATGCGCTCCTTGCTTTGTAGACGGCGGCCACCATCCCACTCTGCGGCGACCTCGCCCAAGAGGTCTCTTGCGGCGGTAAGCTTAGCGCTGTAGGTCTCCTGAAGCGCATTTCTGACCGAGTCGAATTCGGCGTACGTGAAACCGAGGGTCGACCGCAGAGCCTCATCCATCGACGGAGTGTTGAAAAGAGCATCATTAAGTGCATCATGTATGGAGGAGTATTGCATCGATCGAATAGCCATCATACTTGACTGGTACTCCGCCGCGAGACGAGCCAGCGGTTCGTCCTGTCGAATATTGCTCTCAAAAAGGAGCTTGTACGTAGCGGTCCGTACTAGTTTTGCCGCCCGGCTGTGTAGTTCCTCGATCACTTCATGAGGGCGAGTCGTATCTCTTTTCACGCCGCTCGGATGACGAACTCCTCGTGATATGAGGACCAGAGCGACCAACTCGATCGCCGAAGCCATGCCGTCGTGCGCGCTTTGCGGCAGCAGCGCTGGAATAGGCGGGATAGCGCGCATACGCACAAGTTCAAGTACGTCGAACGCATCGGCGTCGGCAACAAGACCGAGCATGGCGTCGACTTCTAGAGCTATGGCAGCTCTGAGGGCGTCATTGAGGTCGCTTGTTGTTTTACACGGCACAAACTGCCTTAGCTCGTCCACCGGTTGCTCACCCAGCGATCCAAAATTGACCCGACCAGTCGCCTTGTACTTCGGCTGATGCTGAGATTGCATTGAATCTTCCTTGGCAGACGTTCAGGCAGTTGTGGTGGCGACCATACGTCGTCGCGTCGTAATTTTCATCCCGTTAACTACCGGAGAGCGCAACCGACCCGCACGTCTGGGTGAACCGGATGTCGGTTCACCGCGGTCGGCGTGCGGCAGTACCGCCATGGAGTCGCTTTGAGGTACAGCGCGGAAGTACAGCAACGAACCAACCTTCAGCGGCCTGAGAGGTGCGGTGTCCGATCGCTGACCTGCGTATCAGCCTGAACTGAGCTGGGTCGCCGCTAATCCATAGGTTCCGGCCCAGGCGCCTAGCGCTGTCGGGCACCATCCGTAAGGATGTCGACACGCATAGCTATCGATGGGAGTGCCACCGTGTACGAGAGCATGGCGATGTCCAACGCTGACGCAGCTAGCGACCGGACCGACCAGGAGGATCAGACGCGCGCCATTGGCGAAGGGTTGGCCGCCGTTGCCTACGGTCTCCTAGACGTTGCGCATGCCATCCGAGAACTCGCAGAGGCGCAGCGCAAAGAGTAGGTCCGCAGTCTGCCGAGTGGTGGACGTGGCCCTCTGGGTGTTCCTGCCGGGGCGACCTGAAAGCCGACGACGTTGTATCTAGCCGATCTCCCCGGTGGCGTAGAAAGTGGTCCACTGTGCTTGGCGTAGGGCAAGGTAGGCAGACGAAAGCCCGGAGCATCACGGTTGCTCCGGGCTTTCACCTCGACCACGGGCCGGATCATCACCTCCGACCTCGCTGTCAGCATCTCCCAAGCGCCAACCGAGGAGAACTACCGTCAACCTCCCACAGCTAGCGTTGGGTAGTCAAGGGCTAGTCATTGGTGCTCTACTCGGAAGTGCCAACCGAGGAGATCACCTGTGCCACCGCGCTACCGATACGAAGAGATCGCTGACGACCTCCAGCATCGCATCAAAGCTGGCGAGTTCCCGCCCGGCTCACGCCTGCCCAGTCGCCGCGAGCTGATCGCCCACTACGAGGTGACGGAGCCCGTGATCGACCGCGCCATGCAGATCCTCCGCGTCAAGGAGATCACCGAGACGCTGCCCGGCGTCGGTGTCTTCGTTCGCGACGACCCCGGCGCATAGCTCCCGATCTGCTAGGCCGATCGCGTCCGGCCTGCTGGCTACGCGAGCGCCGGCATCGGCCGACGCGCCGGCTACATCGGGCATTGACGAGATCGGCCGACAACCACGCGGTGCAACACAAGTCTCGGACCTCTGGGATGAGGTAAGCCATCCCGCCGTCCGTCGCCCCAGGCGAAGCCGAGCAGACCGCCGCCGGGGCCGCCATCCTTCGTAGTTACCTACTGCCTGGCGAGCCGTGGCGGCCCCAGCGTCGGCCCGCTCCCCGGTGGGTGGGTCGACGGCCGACGGGATGGCAAGCAGGTGAACCGAGGTGCCCTCAGCCGAGCGAGGACACCTCGATGCGACCAACTAAGCGGTCTTGGCAACACCGATCGGGCAGGTCATCCCGTTCGGCCCGTGGTTGCAGTACCCGTTGGGGTTTTTATCACTTGAAAGGTACTGCTGGTGGTAATCCTCGGCGTAGTAGTACGCCCCCAGCGGCGCAATCTCAGTAGTGATCTGCCCCCGCCCAGCCTTGGTAACCACCGGCTGGAACGCCTCCACCGAAGCCAACGCCACGGCCGCCTGCGATGGCGTAGTCGTATAGATCGCCGACCGGTACTGAGTCCCCACATCGTTCCCCTGCCGCATGCCCTGCGTAGGGTCGTGGTTCTCCCAGAACGCCTTCAGCAACGTCTCATAGCTGATCTTCGCCGGGTCGTAGACCACCTGCACGACCTCAGCATGCCCGGTACGCCCCGAGCAGGTCTCCTCGTACGTAGGGTTCGGGGTCGTCCCACCCGCATAACCCACCGAGGTCGAGTACACCCCGGGCAGCAGCCAGAAGATCCGCTCGGCTCCCCAGAAGCAGCCCATGCCGAACACGGCCGTCTCGAATCCGGCCGGCCAGGGGCCCTTCAGCGGGGTTCCGAGCACGGTGTGCTTTTCAGCCACAGGGGCGGCCAGGTCGAGCTTCTTGTACCGCAGGAACACGGTCACTCCTCTCATCCGCCCTCTACAACGCTCCCTCCAGCGCGATCCTTACCCGGTCCGCATACGACTGCGCCTCGTCGGGCGAGGAGGAATACTTCGTGCGCGGCCAGAAGAAGCCGCGCAGCCCGTCGCCCTTCGTCCGGGGTACGACGTGCGTGTGCAGATGGGGCACGGACTGTGACACCACGTTGTTGATCGCCACGAAGGTTCCCTGGGCGCCCAGCGCCGACGGCACCGCCGCAGCCACCCGCTGCACGAGGGCGAAGTAGCCCGGCAACAACGAGGCCGGCAGGTCGGTCAGCTGGGAGACGTGCGGGCGTGGCACCACCAGGACGTGGCCTTTGAAGACCGGCCGGATGTCGAGGAAACCGACCCCCTCCTCGGTGTCCACCACCCGGAACGCGGGAACCGTACCCGCCACGATCGAACAGAACAGGCAGTCGGGCATCAGCGCAGACTAGCCTTGCCTTTCATGACGGGTAACACGTACGGCTTCGACACTCTGGCCATCCACGCCGGGCAGGACCCGGATCCGCGCACCGGGGCGGTGGTGCCGCCTATCTATCAGACGAGCACCTACGCGCAGGATGCCGTCGGTGCCCCGCGGCTGGGTTACGAGTACAGCCGCTCGGGCAACCCGACCCGCGACGCCCTGCAGGAGTGCCTCGCCGCGATCGAGGGTGGCCGGCGTGGTCTCGCCTTCGCCAGCGGGCTCGCCGCCGAGGACACCCTGCTGCGCACGGTTTGCCGGCCCGGCGACCACGTGGTGATCCCGGACGACGCGTACGGCGGCACCTACCGGCTCTTCGCCAAGGTCGCGGAGAACTGGGGCCTGGACTGGACCGCCGTGTCGCTCAGCGACCTCGACGCGGTGCGCGCCGCGTTCCGTCCCGGGCACACCCGGCTCATCTGGGCCGAGACGCCGACCAATCCGCTGCTGAACATCGCCGACGTCACCGCCCTCGGCGCGCTGGCCCACGAGTACGACGCGATGCTCGCCGTCGACAACACGTTCGCCTCTCCCTACCTTCAGCAGCCGCTGGCGCTCGGGGCCGACGTGGTCATCCACTCGACGACCAAGTATCTCGGCGGACACTCCGACGTCGTGGGTGGCGCCCTGATCACGGCCAGTGACGACCTCGGTGACCAGCTCGCCTTCCACCAGAACGCCATGGGTGCGATCAACGGCCCGTTCGACGCCTGGCTGACTCTGCGGGGCATCAAGACCCTCGGCGTACGCATGGACCGGCACTGTGACAACGCCGAGCGCATCGTCTCCTACCTCCAGGACCACGAGGCCGTCGGCCAGGTGCTCTACCCGGGGCTGGAGTCGCATCCCGGACACGAGACCGCCGCCAAGCAGATGTCACGCTTCGGCGGCATGGTGTCGTTCCGCGCGGCCGGCGGCCCTGAGCAGGCGATCAACATCTGCAACCGGACCAAACTGTTCGTCCTGGCCGAGTCGCTCGGCGGCGTCGAGTCGCTGATCGAGCACCCGGGACAGATGACACACCTGTCCGCCGCGGGCTCACCGCTTGAAGTCCCCGCCGATCTCGTGCGACTGTCTGTCGGCATCGAAACCGTTGACGATCTGCTCGCGGATCTGGAGCAGGCGCTCGGCTAGGGCTTAGACAGACGGAGACGGGCCATGGAGAACCTGGCGACCACGTGGGTGGGTGCCACGGCGAAGCAGATCTCGCGTGCGGTGCGGCGCGGCGACACGACAGCCACCCAGGTCGTGGCCGATCACCTGGAGCAGATCGCGATCTCCGATCCGGCGATCGCGGCGTTCCGCGTGGTGCGGGCCGGTGAGGCGATCGCCGAGGCCGAGAAGGTCGACGACCAGGAAGACCTGGCCAACCTGCCGCTGGCGGGCGTACCGGTCGCGGTGAAGGAGAACACGCCCGTCGCCGGCCTGCCGACCTGGCACGGCTCGGCGGCGGCGCGCTCCGCCGTGGCCGAGGACGATCACGAGGTGGTCCGGCGGCTGCGCGGGGCCGGCGCGGTGGTCGTCGGCGTGACCCGGATGCCCGAGATGGGGCTGTGGGGCACGACCGACGGCGCCGAGGAGCCGACCCGCAACCCGTGGGCGCTGGAGCGTACCCCTGGGGGTTCGTCGGGCGGCTCGGCCGCGGCCGTCGCCGCCGGCCTGGTGCCGATCGCCCAGGGCAACGACGGTCTCGGCTCGGTGCGCATCCCGGCCGCCTGCTGCGGCCTGGTCGGGCTCAAGCCCGGCCGCGATGTGATCCCCTGCGACCTGGGGATCGACGGCTGGTTCGGGCTGACCGAGAACGGCGTCCTGGCGACCACGGTCGCGGACGCCACGCTGGGTTTCAGCGTCATGGCCGGCCGCGCCCCGGCCAAGCTCGTCCAGCCGGACAAGCTGCGGGTCGGCGTCTCGTTGCGCTCCCCGGTCGCCGGGGTACGCCCGGACGAGCCCAACCGCGAGGCGGTGGCGAAGGCGTCCAAGCTGCTCGTCGGTGTGGGCCACGACACGATCACGGCTGACCCGCCGTACTCGACCGCGGTCGGCCTGGCCGGGCTGGCGACCTGGTTCGCCTGCGCGTACCGGGAGGCCGACGCGGCCGGGCTGGACGTCCGGACCCTGCAGCCGCGCACCCGCCGGCACATCGCGATCGGCAAGCTCATGTGGCGGCGCGGCTGGGTCGGGCAGCGCCAGCGCGACGCCTGGCGGGAGAAGAGCATCCAGTTCTTCGCCGACAGCGGCATCGATGTGCTGCTCACGCCCGCTCTGGCGGCGGCGCCGCCGCCCGCCGACGGGCACGCCGCGGGCAGCTGGCGGCGCAACATGCAGGTCAACATGGCGTACGCGCCGTACGCCGCACCGTGGAACATCGCCGGGCTGCCCGCCATCGTGGTGCCGGTCGGCCTGCGCCCGGACGGCCTGCCGATCGCCGTGCAACTCGTCGGACCGCCCGACTCGGAGCTGCTGCTGCTGGCGATCGCCGGGCAGCTGGAGGTGGCCAACCCCTGGCCTCGTCACGCCTTCGTCTGAATTGACCCGCGGCGGAACACCCAGGAAACCCATCACGTGAGCCGGGTGGCACGATTCGACTCATGACCGATCTGCTGGAGCTCGCCGACATCGAGGCCGCCCGAGCCCTGCTCACCGGGGTCGTCAAGACCACCCCGCTGGAGCACTCGATGCCGCTCACCCGCACGCTGGGCGTGCCTACGTGGCTCAAGTGTGAGAACCAGCAGCGTGCGGGGTCGTACAAGGTGCGGGGGGCGTACACCCGGATCTCCCGGCTCTCCGACGCCGAGCGCGCCCGCGGCGTGGTCGCCGCGAGCGCGGGCAACCACGCCCAGGGCGTCGCCTTGGCGGCCAGCCTGCTGGGCGCGAGGTCCACGGTCTTCATGCCGGAGGGCGCGCCGCTGCCCAAGGTCTCGGCCACCAAGGGGTACGGCGCCACGATCGAGTACGCCGGCACGACAGTCGACGACGCGCTGGCGGCGGCCCGCGAGTTCGCCGACGCGACCGGGGCGATCCTGATCCACCCGTTCGACCACCGCGACATCATCGCCGGGCAGGGCACCGTCGGCCTGGAGATCCTCGAGCAGTGCCCGGACGTCGGCACCATCGTCACCGCGGTGGGCGGCGGCGGCCTGATCTCGGGCGTCGCGGTGGCCGCCAAGGCGCTGCGCCCGGACATCCGGATCATCGGCGTGCAGGCGATCGGCGCGGCGGCCTACCCGCCCTCACTGGCCGCGGGGGAGCCGCTGACTTTGGACCGCTCGGCGACCATCGCCGACGGCATCGCGGTGATGCGCCCGGGCGTACTGAACTTCGCCCACGTCAGCAAGCTGGTCGACGACGTGGTCACGGTGACCGACGAGGACCTGTCGGCGGCCCTGCTGGTGCTGCTGGAACGCCACAAGATGGTGGTGGAGCCGGCCGGCGGCGCCTCGGTGGCGGCCCTACTCACCGGCAAGGTCGACCTGAAGCCGCCGATCGTGGCCATCCTGTCCGGCGGCAACATCGACCCGATGCTGCTGCTGCGGGTGATCGAGCACGGCCTGGTGTCGGCGGGCCGCTTCCTGCGCCTGGCCGTACGCACCGGCGACCAGCCCGGCGAGCTGGCCCGGCTGCTGGCGGAGATCGCCGAGCAGCGGGCCAACATCGTGGACGTGGCCCACTCGCGGCAGAACCCGCGGCTGAGCTTCGGCGAGGTCGAGGTGCAGCTCTCGGTCGAGACCCGCGGCCCGGACCACTCGGCCGCACTGATCGGCGCCCTGCGCAGCCAGGGTTACCCACTGACCCTGCTGTCCGGAACACCCTGATCGGGACTCCATGCGACCGCGGAGTCCGGCATGATCACCTCTCGTGAATTGCCCCCGGTGCTCCACCGCCACCGTGACCGCCCGCACCGCCGCACCCTGGTGCCCGTCGTGCGAATGGAACCTCGACCTCTTCGAGCCGGACCGCCGCCGGCCCGAGCTCGGCTGGAAGTGGGCGGACCGGGCCACCCACCGGGTCGCCTGGCGGCTGACCGCCGGGCAGTTCGCCCAGTTGGCCGATGGGCCGCTGCGGCAGCGCGGCTCCACCGCGACACGGGTGGTGACCTTGACGGTCGGGGTGCTCCTGCTGCTCTTCGTCGCGCTGCTCGCCGGCTTCGGCGTGTGGCTGATCCTGTACGACTTCCCGCAGCTCACGATCCTGCCCGGGGTCGTGCTGCTGGTCCTGGCCGGGGCGTTGCGTCCCCGCTTCGGCAGCCTGGACGACGAGGCGCATTTCCTGGACCGCGCCGAAGCGCCGGAACTGTGGTCCCTGGTGGACCTGGTTGCCGCGCACACCGGTGCCCCGGTGCCGCATCTCGTCGGGCTGGACCACTCGTTGGGTGCGTACACGACCACAGTGGGGCTGCGCCGGCGGCGGGTGCTCTGTCTCGGTGCGTCGCTCTGGTCCGCGCTCGATCCGCAGGAACGGGTCGCGCTCATCGGCCATGAGCTGGGCCACTTCGTCAACGGGGACTTGCGGCGGGGCCCGTTCGAGCACGTCGCGCTGACCACACTGGGACGGCTGGCGTCGCTGACCCATCCGAACGGCGAGGGCGGGAACGGCATCGTCGACATGATCATTTCAGCCGTGCAGTGGATGCTGGCACACCTCATCATGAGTGTGCAGCTGCTGGTCGTCTGGATCGGCCAGCGCGACGCTCAGCGTACGGAATACCTCGCGGACGAGATCGCGGCGCGGGCCGCCGGTAGTGCTGCCGCGGTGCGCCTGCTGGACGTGCTGCTGCTGCACGATGCGCTGGACACGGTGATCCGGCGGGAAGCTCGAGCCCAGCGTTCCGGTGCGGCGTGGCAGGAGGCTGCCGTCGTCGCGCGGGCGAACCTGGCTTCCGCCGTACCGGTGCTGCGGCAGCTCAGCAAGCGTGACGAGACGTCGCTCTTCGCGTCGCACCCGCCGACCGGCTTGCGGGCCCGGATGCTGGAGAGCCGGCCGCAGCAGGCGGCCGGCGTGGTGCTGACGGAGCAGCAGGCGGAGCGGATCGATCACGAGATCGCCGGACCCGTCGAGCGGGTCCGGCGGGATCTCGCGTCGGCCGGCTAGCCGCCGAAGGGGGCGAACTCGACCACGGTGACCTTGATGTCCGCGCCGCTGGGGGCGGTGTAGGTCACGGTGTCGCCCGGGCCCGCGCCGAGGATCGCCTTGCCGAGCGCCGACTCGGGGCTGTACACCGTGTAGTCGGTGGTCGCGGCGATCTCACGCGAGCCGAGCAGGAACGTCTCGGTGTCGCTCTTGTCGTCGTCGAAGTAGATCGTGACGACCGTGCCCGGTGCCACCTTGTCGGCGCTGGGCGCGTCGCCGACCTCCGCCTTGCGCAGGAACTCCTTCAAGTAGAGGATCCGGCCCTCCTGCTTGCCCTGCTCCTCGCGCGCGGCGTGGTAGCCGCCGTTCTCGCGGAGGTCGCCCTCCTCGCGGCGGGCGTTGATCTCGGCGGCAACGGCCGGCCGGGCTGCGATCAACTCGTCGAGCTCGGCCTGCAGCCGGTCGTAAGCGTCCTGGGAGAGCCAGGTCTTCGACGCCTCTGAACTGGTCACAGACTCTTCTCCTTGAACGTACGGGTGGAACGAACAGGCGTACGGAGCGAATCACCAAGCTTACCAGCGGTGCGCACGGCACCCGGTGGGTCAGCCCGCGGCCGCGCACCGGACGACGTCGCCGACGGCCGCCTTGGCTGTCGTCGCGACCACCTCGCTGGCGTCGATCGTCGTGGCGGAGCCTTCGGCCGAGACGGTCACCGTGCGGCGGCCGACTTCCGCGCCACCGTAGTCGCGGGCGCGCAGGCCGCACGTGGCGGAGCCCCCGGCCGGCACCCGGACCTTGAAGCGGATCGTCACCTGCTTGTCGGTGACGTCCGACCAGCCGACGATCTGCGCGTCGTAATCGGGGTCGCCGTACTGCCCGTAGAGCCGGACCACCAGGAACACGGCGGCGATCCCGACCAGGACGGCGAGCAGGGCGGGCACCAGCCACCGGCGGCGTCCGTCGCGGCGCCGCCCGTAGCGGCCCGGCGGGAATACCGGAGCTGTGGCGCGCGTCTCGCTCACCAGGGGGACCTCTCCTGCGAAATATGTCGGTGCCATCGGCCAGAATGGCCCTGTCCATCTTCGCAGCCGGCACCGGGGTCCTGACGACAAGGCCCGGTCGAGGGAGAAATCAGTGGCTGAGCAGTTGCGTCTCATGGCGGTGCACGCGCACCCCGACGACGAGTCCAGCAAGGGCGCGGCCACGATGGCCCGCTACGTCGCCGAGGGCGTCGAGGTGCTGGTCGCGACGTGTACGGGTGGCGAGCGCGGCAGCGTGCTCAATCCGAAGATGGACCGTCCGGAGGTCATCGCCGACATCGCGAACATCCGCCGGGCCGAGATGGAGAAGGCCCGGGCCATCCTCGGTGTCGATCAGGCCTGGCTGGGCTTCGTCGACTCCGGGCTGCCCGAGGGCGACCCGCTGCCGCCGCTGCCCGAGGGCTGCTTCGGGCTGGTCGACCCGGCCGAGGGCGCGATCCCGCTGATCAAGCTGATCCGTGAGTTCAAGCCGCACGTCATGACCACCTATGACGAGAACGGCGGCTACCCGCACCCCGACCACATCATGTGCCACAAGATCTCGGTACTGGCCTTCGACGCGGCCGGTGACCCGGAGCAGCACCCCGAGCTGGGGGAGCCGTGGCAGCCGCTGAAGCTCTACTACAACTCCGGCTGGACCCGTGCCCGGATGCTCGCCCTGCACGAGGGCATGCTCGCGGCCGGTCTCGAGTCGCCGTACACGGAGTGGCTCGAGCGCAGTGAGGAGCGGCCGGACCGCGGTGACAAGATCACCACTCGGATCGAGTGCGGCGAGTACTTCGAGGTCCGCGACGACGCGCTGCGGGCCCACGCCACCCAGGTCGACCCGGACGGCTTCTGGTTCCACGTGCCGATGGAGCTCCAGCAGAAGGTGTGGCCGACCGAGGACTTCGAGCTGGTCCGCTCGCTGGTCGACAGCCCGCTGCCGGAGTCCGACCTCTTCGCCGGCATCCGCGAGCGGGTCGAGGCCCGCTGAGGCGTACCGTGAAGGCCATGGACTTCGTGGTGGCGGTCAACAACTTCGGTGATACCCGATCGGGCGGCCTGGCCGGTCCGATGGGACTGTTCATCATCGTGCTGATGGCCATAAGCACAGTCCTGCTGATCCGCAACATGAACAAGCGGTTGCGTCGGCTTCCCGACAGTTTCCCGGATCCGGCGGCCACGGAGCGGGCCGCCGAGATCGCTCGGCTCGATGCGGACCTGCAGCGACCCGGGGCCACGCCGCGTGGCACCGGCGCTGCGGCGGACCCCTCCGACGCTCCCACCTCGGCAATGGATGCCGAGGTCAATGGCGTGGACCGGATCGACAGCCCGGCGGCCGGCGAGCGGCGCGACGAGAACGCTTAGTTACATCGGATTGAATTCCACTTTGTCAAGACCCGCGAGCAGCCCTCCGGTGTGTTCTGTCTCTGCCGGAACATTGACAGTGCTCATCCGTCAACCCCTGTTGCGTTCTGCCGGATTGGCTTAGCCTTCCGCCGGGGGGCTTTGACGTCCCTCCACCCTGTGCGGAAAGGGGGCTGACGATGACCATCTTCCAGCCCTCGCTTCCTCCACTGCAGATGCACGTGCATCCGCCAGTGCCGCTGGTCAGCAGGGGGGTGGCATGACTTCCCAGCCCGTCCTCGCGACCGATGCCCGGCGCGATCGAGCCCCCGTCAAGAACGGTCCGGTGTCGCGACCCAAGGCCGGTCGGGTCCTTACCTGGATCGTCGTCGTCACGGCCTCGCTCGTCGCCGTGGCCGGCATGATCGTTCCGCTGCGCGGGCCGGAAATCATGTCGCTTTCACCGGCCGGCGCGATCGGCGTCGCCGTCCTGCTCGCGGCCGCCGCGCAACTCGCCCGGCTGCGTTTCCGGGTCGGCCGCGGCACGGTGAGCATCTCCTGGGGCGAGACGGCGTTCATCGTGGGCTTCGCGCTCGCGCCGCCCGGCTGGCTGCCCGCCGCCACTTTGCTCGGTGCCGTCGGCGCCTGGGTCATCATCACCTGGCTCAACGATCAGCGTGTCGTCGCCGACCTGGTGCACCTGGCCGCCTCGCTGAGCCTCGGCGCCGCCGCGGCGACCACCATCGCGTACGCCATCACCGGCCCCGCCGCACCGCTCGGCAGCACCCGCACGCAGGTCGGCCTCATCGCGGGCGCGTTCACCTATCTGGTCGTCACGATGGGTCTCGCGGTGCTGACCCTCTCCCTGCACCGTGACGCCCCGCCGGCCCAGATCGCCGTCCGCGCCCTGCACGCCAAACTGCCCATGTTCGTCGGCAACGTGCTGGTCGGCCTGCTCTCGCTCTTCGCGCTGGTCAACGGGCCGATCTGGCTGCTGGCGCTGCCGCCGTCGCTGTGGCTGCTGCAACGCACCTACCGCTACCACCTGCGCGCCGAGGAGGAACGCCGGATCTGGGAGGCGTTCGCCCGCGCCACCCGCACCCTGGGCGGCTCCTCCGAGCTTGCCGTCGCGGCGGCCGGCCTGCGCGGGGCGCTGGACGTGTTCGGCGCCCTCCGCGTCGAGATCGAGGTCCTGCAGCGCACCGGCAGTCCCCGGCGGTACGCGGCCGACGGCGCCTCGCACGACCCCACCCCGGGCGCCCTGCCCGGTCCGGTGATCACGCGCATTATGACGGTCGGCGGCGCCGAGGTCGGCGAGCTGACCGTGTGGTTGTCCGAGCCGACCCTGCCCGTCGCCCGCGACGAACTCGCCGTCTCCGCGTACGGGGATGCCCTGGCCGGCGCGTTGCACGACGCGGCGGCGCACGAGAGGCTGGCTCAGCTGGAAGAGAAGGTGGCCCACGACGGTGTGCACGACCCGTTGACCGGGCTGGCGAACAGATCCGCGCTGCTGACCGACGGCGACGCGCTGCTGCACTCGTTCGACCGGGACCGGCAGGTCGCGCTGCTGCTGCTCGACCTCAACGACTTCCGCGAGGTCAACGGCACCCTCGGGCACCGGGCCGGCGACGCCATGCTGTGCACGGTGGCCGAACGCCTCACCGACCTGGCCCGCGAGCAGGAGTTGGTGGCCCGCCTCGGCGACGACGAGTTCGCCGTGCTGCTGCCGACCATCGCCACCCTCACCGACTCGGCCACGCCGCTGCACGAGACGCCGAACCCGCTGCCCCGGGCCGTGCGCCGGGCCCGCGAGCTGGTCGACCAGCTCGGCCTGCCGATGGAGATCGGCGGCGTCCGGCTGGTCACCGAGATCGCGGTCGGGGTGGCCGTGTCCAGCGCCGGCTCCACCGACCTGGCCGAGCTGATCCGGCGGGCCGGCATCGCCCTCGACCAGGCCAAGGAGTTGCACGTCGGGGTGGCGGCGTACGACAGCGCGCGCGACGCCAGCAGCACCGACCACCTGGCCCTGCCGGCCGAGCTCTACGACGCGCTCACCGCCGACGACCAGCTCGTGCTGGTCCTGCAGCCCGAGGTCGACCTCCAGACCGGCGCGCCGACCGGCGTGGAGGCGCTGATCCGCTGGAAGCACCCCCGGCGCGGCATGCTCAACCCCAACGACTTCATCGACACCATCGAGCACGGCGAGCTGCTCGCCCCGTTCACCCGCTACGTCCTCGACCACGCGCTGGCCGCCGCCGCGGACTGGGCCGGCCACGGCCTCGAGCTGCCCGTCTCGGTCAACGTGTCGGCCCGCAGCCTGCTCGACGCCACCCTGCCGGCCCAGGTCGCCGACGCGCTGCGCCGGCACCGGCTGGGCGCGGGCCGGCTGGTCCTGGAGATCACCGAGTCGGTGGCGGTCAGCGACCAGGAGGTCGTGGACGAGGTGATCGCCGCCCTGCGTGACATGGGCGTGCAGATCTCGGTCGACGACTTCGGCACCGGCTTCTCCTCGCTGTCGTTCGTCACCCGGGTCGCGGTGGACGAGCTGAAGGTCGACCGGTCGTTCGTCACCGACATGACCGACTCCGCCGCGGCCGCCGCCGTGGTCCGGGGCGCGGTGGAGCTCGGCGCCAGGCTGGGCGCGCGGGTCGTGGCCGAGGGCGTCGAGACCGCCGACCAGCGTGCGGCACTGCTGGCGCTGGGCTGCACCTCGGCGCAGGGCTACCACTTCAGCCGCCCGCTGCCCGCCGACAAGATCGTCGCGGCGCTCAACCAGTTGGCCCAGGCGGCGCCGCCCAAGGTCATTCCCCTGCGCGCGGACGGCGCCTCCTGAGGTTCAGGACGGCCCCACCGGGCTAGGTTGGCTGCATGGCCAACCGTCTCGCCGGCGCGACCTCGCCGTACCTGCTCCAGCACCAGGACAACCCCGTCGACTGGTGGCCCTGGTCCGACGAGGCGTTTGCCGAGGCCCGCCGGCGGGACGTGCCGGTGCTGATCTCGGTCGGCTACGCCGCCTGCCACTGGTGTCACGTGATGGCCCACGAGTCCTTCGAGGACGAGCGGGTCGCGCGCCTGGTCAACGACGGCTTCGTCGCGATCAAGGTGGACCGCGAGGAACGGCCCGACGTCGACGCCGTCTACATGACCGCCACCCAGGCCATGACCGGGCAGGGGGGCTGGCCGATGACGGTCTTCGCCACCCCGGCCGGCGAGCCGTTCTTCTGCGGCACGTACTTCCCCAAGGGCAACTTCACCCGGCTGCTCGACTCGGTCACCACCGCCTGGCGCGACCAGCGCGACGCGGTGATCACCCAGGGATCCGCGGTGGTCGAGGCGATCGGCGGCGCCCAGCTGACCGGCGGCGAGACCGCGCCGATCTCGGCGGAACTGCTGGACACGGCGGCGGACCTGCTGGCCGAGGACCACGACCGCTCGTACGGCGGGTTCGGCGGCGCCCCCAAGTTCCCGCCGCACATGAACCTGCAGTTCCTGCTCCGCCACCACCAGCGCACCGGCTCGGCCGGCGACCTGGAGATCGTCCGGCACACCGCGGAGCAGATGGCGCGAGGCGGCATCTACGACCAGCTCGCCGGCGGCTTTGCCCGCTATGCGGTGGACAACACGTGGACCGTGCCCCACTTCGAGAAGATGCTGTACGACAACGCGCTGCTGCTACGCGTCTACACCCAGCTGTGGCGGCTCACCGGCGACCAGTTCGCCCGGCGCGTCGCCGACGAGACGGCCGCGTTCCTGCTGCGCGACCTCGGCACCCCGGCCGGCGGGCTGGCGTCGGCCCTGGACGCGGACACGGACGGGACCGAGGGCCTGACGTACGCGTGGACGCCGGCGCAACTGATCGAGGCGCTGGGGGACGAGGACGGTGCCTGGGCGGCGGACCTGTTCCGGGTGACGACGAAGGGCACCTTCGAGCACGGCAGCAGCGTGCTGGTACTGGCCGGGGACATCGAGGCCGCGGTGCCTGAGCTTGTGGAGCGGTGGCACGACGTACGCGCGCGCCTGCTCACGGCCCGCAACCGGCGCCCGCAGCCGGCCCGCGACGACAAGGTCGTGGCCTCCTGGAACGGCCTGGCCGTGACCGCCCTGGCCGAGTATGCGCAGCTCACCGGCACGGACGGCACGCCGGCGATCGAACTCGCGACGGTGCTGGCGGAACGGCACATCGTGGACGGCCGGCTGCGCCGCGTCTCCCGCGACGGTGTGGTGGGCGAACCGGCCGGCGTGCTGGAGGACTACGGCTGCGTGGCGGAAGCGTTCTGCGCGATCCACCAGCTGACCGGCGACGGGGAATGGCTCAGCCGGGCCGGAGCGCTGCTGGACGTGGCTCTCGAGCACTTCCCGAGCGGGCAGGGCGGTTTCTACGACACGGCCGACGACGCGGAACGGCTGGTGACGCGGCCCGCGGACCCGACCGACAATGCGACGCCGTCGGGGCTGGCCGCGCTGTGTGCTGCGCTGGTGGCGTACGCGGCGCTGAGCGGCGAGACCCGCTACCGCGAGGCGGCGGACGCGGCGCTGGCGACGGTGGGGCCGCTGATCGGTGGGCATCCGCGGTTCGCCGGCTATTCGGCGACGGTGGCGGAGGCGGTGCTGGCCGGCCCGTACGAGATCGCGATCGCGACCACCGACCCGGCGGGGGATCCGCTGGTGACGGCGGCCCACCGGCATGCCCCGCCGGGGACGGTGGTGGTGGCCGGCGAGCCGGACCGCCCGGGGGTGCCGCTGCTGGCCGATCGGCCGCTGATCGACGGCAAGTCGACGGCGTACGTCTGCCGTGGGTTTGTCTGCGACCGCCCGGTGACAACTGTCGAGGACCTCGTCGCCCGCCTGTCCGCCTGAGTTCGGGCCGCTTGGCGGGCGTGGGCCGGGGCTCGTTAGGCTGGCGGCGAGATGGATACCCGAACCGGTCTGCCCGTAGTCGGCATGGTGGGCGGTGGCCAGCTGGCCCGGATGACCCACCAGGCCGCGATCGCCCTCGGCCAGTCGTTGCGCGTGCTCTCCGAGTCGCCCGACGACAGCGCCGCCCTTGTTGCCGCTGATGTGCGGATCGGCACGCATACCGATCTGGCCGCGCTGCGGGAGTTCGCCAAGGGATGTGACGCGGTCACCTTCGACCACGAGCACGTGCCCAACGAGCACATCGCCGCGCTCGCGGCCGAGGGCGTCAAGATCTACCCCGGCGCTGACGCGATCCGGTACGCGCAGGACAAGCGGCAGATGCGGGAACGGCTGTCGGCACTGGGTGCGCCGGTGCCGCGCTGGCGCCCGGTTGCCTCCGTCGAGGACATCACCGCTTTCGCCGCTTCCGCCGCCGGGCCGGCATCGTCCGGCGAGGGCTGGCCGGTCGTGGCCAAGGCCGTGCGGGGTGGCTACGACGGTCGTGGCGTCTGGATGCTGGACGATGCCGCGGCCGCCGCTGAGCTGGTCGCCACGGGCACCGAGCTGATCGTCGAGGAGCGGGTGCCGCTGCGCCGGGAGCTGGCCGCGCTGGTCGCCCGGTCGCCGTTCGGGCAGGTCGCGGCCTACCCCGTCGTCGAGACCGTGCAGCGGGACGGCATCTGCGTCGAGGTGCTCGCGCCCGCGCCGGGCCTGTCCGAGGAACTGGCCGTCGAGGCGCAACAGCTGGCCATCGACCTGGCCAACGCCCTCGGGGTGGTCGGCCTGCTGGCCGTCGAGCTGTTCGAGACCGAGTCCGGCATCGTCGTCAACGAGCTCGCCATGCGGCCGCACAACTCCGGCCACTGGACCATCGAAGGCGCGCGGACGTCGCAGTTCGAGCAGCACCTGCGGGCCGTGCTCGACTATCCGATGGGCGAGACCTCGCTGGCCGCGCCGGCCGTGGTGATGGCCAACGTGCTCGGCGGCGAGCCGGGCGGCATGTCCATCGACGAGCGCCTGCACCACCTGTTCGCCGCCGACCCGGGTGCCCGCGTGCACCTGTACGGCAAGCAGGTCCGCCCCGGCCGCAAGATCGGCCACGTCACCGTGCTGGGCGACGACATGACCGAGGTACGCGCCCGGGCCGTGCGCGCCGCCCGCTGGCTCCAGGAAGGCAAGGAATGACACCCGTCGTCGGCGTGATCATGGGCAGCGACTCGGACTGGTCGACGATGGAGGCGGCGGCGCTGGCCCTCGCCGAGTTCGAGGTGCCGTTCGAGGTCGGCGTCGTGTCGGCGCACCGCACAGTGCAGAAGATGGTCGACTACGCGACGTCAGCGGTCGACCGCGGCCTCAAGGTCATCATCACCGGTGCCGGTGGGGCGGCTCACCTGCCCGGCATGGTGGCGTCGATGACCCCGCTGCCTGTCATCGGCGTACCGGTGCCGCTGAAGTATCTGGACGGCATGGACTCGCTGCTGTCGATCGTGCAGATGCCGGCGGGCGTGCCCGTGGCGACGGTGTCGATCGGCGGTGCCCGGAACGCGGGGCTGCTGGCGGTCCGGATCCTGGCGGCGTCGGACCCGGTGCTGCTCAAGCGCATGCAGGCCTTCCAGACCAGCCTGGAGCAGGTCGTCGCGGAAAAAGACGAAGCGCTCCGTGCCCGCCTGCTCGGCTGAGCTCCTCAGCCGCCGATGCCGATACCGAGATCAGCAGGTGCCGTCTGCAAGAGCCAGGCGAGGGGCATCTTCGCGGCAACGTCATAACTGTTGTCCGCGCCGAGGGAGTACAGGGTGACGGTCTGCGCGGCATCGCGCTCGACCAACCAGTACCGGGGGATACCCGCCTGGGCGTATTCGCGGAGCTTGATCACTTCGTCGGTCGACTCCGAACCGGGCGATACGATCTCTACCACCAGCAGGAGGTCGGTAAGTGTCAGCCACACGCTTCGCGACTGGGCCTTACTCCATACCGTGAGGTCTGGGATCCTGCCGCCGGAACCGGTACTACCGGGAATGCGGATGCCGGCCGCCTGAAGGAGTTGTTCAGCGGGCCAGCCAGCCATGGCTAGCCATACGAGCACCCGACTGGCAATGGCGGCATGCTCGGAATCCGGCGGCCGCATTACCGACAAAGCTCCTTGAGGATTCAACTCATATCGATGGCCGTACTGGTCGGCAGCGTTCATGGCCGCTACGTCGTCGAGTGTGACGACGGCAGGGAAGTGCCTGCCAACGGCCTCTGCGCTCATGCCCGTCATCCTATCGGTGCCTCACCGCATGCGGACCAGGGCGCCGCGGAGGCGTTCCTGGGTTCGGCGGCGGTTCTCGTTTGTTGCGCCCAGGAAGAGCAGGGTCACGCCCACCGGGACCAGGACCAGCCACGGGCCGACCAGCGTCGTGGCGAAGTGGATCGCCGCGATCGCCGTGGCCGCCGCTCCTACCACCACCGGCGCCTGCTGTTGCAGGCGGGAGCCCACGATCAGGGTTGCCACCGCGCCCAGCAGGAGCAGCAGTTCGCGCAGGTCACCCGCGTCCGTGGCGATCACGATGCCGATCGTCGGCACGAAGGCCGCCAGCAGAGCCGGGCCGTACGCCGCCCAGCTGCTCAGGTCCGGACGCTGGCGGGCCTCGAGCACGCCCACCAGCAGTGCCAGCGCGGCGAACGGCAGCGTGTACGCCTCCGGGAGCGCCACGTCCGCGATCGCGATGAACAGCCAGATGCCGACGATCTCGAAGCCGACCGCCAGCCAGAACAGGTTGCGGCGCTGGTTCGGGGTGCGGCCTGGGCGGGTCGCCGTCAGGCCCAATACCGCGCCCCACGCCGCCAGCAGAGCCGCCAGGTGCGCCGGGGAGTTGAAGGCCAGCGCCCCCGCGAGCAGCGCTGACGCGTAGCCGCTCCACTCGACCGTGGTTGCCTCGCGGCGGTACTCGGGCAGACCCAGGCGGGGCAGCAGGGCCTCCAGCACCAGCAGCACCGCGCCCACCGCCAGCACGCCGAACGCCGCCCACGGCGGGGTCAGCCCGGCCACCAGGGCGACCGTCAGCACGAACATCTGGCCCATCACCGCGGCGAACAGCCAGCCCAGGATGCGGGCGTGCTGGCTGCGGCCGCCGATCGCGCCGATCAGGCCGACGATGATGGCCATGCCCAGGGTGAACAGCGTCATCTGGCGTTGGGCGAGGCTGCCGGCCAGGCCGGCCCCGCCGGCCAGCAGGCCGATGACGAAGACGATGTTGCGGGTCGTGCGCAGCAGCGCGGCCCGGGTGGCGATCGGCGGCGGGGTCAGCGCCAGCCCCAGCATGGAGATGGTGAAGACGATCAGCGCGGCCGTCGTCGACGCCGGCCAGCGGACATCCAGCGCGATCGGTGCGATCAGCAGGGTGATGGCCAAGCCGGGCAGGATCACCGGTACGGCCTCGGCCGGCTTGCCGCCGAAGCCCAGCGCGGCGAGCGCCGCCGCGATCGTCAGCAGCACGGCGGCGAGCACGCTGGTGCCGTCGACGTTTCCGGAGACCGGGTTGGACAGGGCAGCGACGGGCCCGTCCCAGATGGCGCCGAGCTGCTGCAACGGGTCGATCAGGGACGCGCGCAGCGCCGGGGCGATGGAGAACAGCGCCAGGATCGTCGGCAGCGCCGCGACGACCACCGCACCGGTCGCCGGGTCGACGAGCCAGCGTCCCCTCAGCCCGCTCGGCCGGATCGTGGTCCAGCGGGGGCGCACGTAGCCGCCCTCGCCCCAGTGGCGGTTCGGGGCGACGGTGAGGCCCGGTGCCGGGATGGCGCCGCGCAGCAGCTCCGCGACGACGCCGAGCAGGGCCGCCGCGGCTGCGTACAGGGCCGTGGGGTAGTCGCTGGGGACCGAGGCGAGCGCGGTGATCGTGGCCCCGCCGACCAGGCCGACCGTGGCCCAGGGCAGGTACTGCGGAATCCAGCGGCCGGCCATCGCCAGCAGGGCGAGCGCGAGGCTGGAGCCGGCCAGTGCGGCGGTCAGCACGACCTGGGCGGTGTTGCCGTTCTCCGCGGCCACCGCGGCGAGCACGCCGGGTGCGGCGAGCAGGGCGGCCGCGGTGCCGGCCCCACCGATCTGGGCGCGGTGCCGGGGCATGCCGGTGTCGTCGAGGGCGAGGTTGAGCACCTGGTCGCCGTCGGCCGTCCCGGCCCACTCGCGGTGCGCGCACGGCGTCACGTCGGCCCGCGACATCCAGGCGACCAGGATGCCGGTCAGCATGATCAGGCCCAGGGCGATCGCGGTGGACCAGGGCCGCACCAGGCCGGCCCCGGCCGCGTGCAGCGCGACCACGGCGGCGACGCCGGCCCGGTCGATCGCGGCGCGCGGGTCCGTCGCGGCGACGGCGGCGATCCCGTACGCCAGAGTGACCGCCCCGCCGATCAGCAGCGGCGACCACCACGGCAGTCCGAACGCGGCCGGCGCGCCGATCGTGGCCAGCGCGACGCAGACCGAGCTCACGTCGTATTTGGCCGGGCGGGGGAGCGCGGCGGACGCGGCCACCGCGGCGATCAGCAGTGCGACCGGAGCTTGCCAGGCACCCTGCGGCGGCGTCGTCGAGTAGGCGGTGACGTCGGAGGCCCAGATCGGGCCCGGCGCCGCGATGATGCGCAGGCCACTGGCCAGGGCCTGCCAGCCGGCGATCGCGACCACGGCCAGGCCGGCGACCGCGACGCCGCGAACCGGGCCGCGGCGCCAGTCCTCGGGCAGGGCGCGGACACCGAACGCCACGATGAGCACCACAAAGGCGGCGACGACGAGCGGGGCCTGCGGGAAGGCCAGCGCGGCGACCCGGGCGAGCGCGCCGCAGATGGCCACCGTGGCCGCGCCGGCGGCGATGTCCGGTCCGTCGACCATCCGGTCGGCGCGGCGGCCGTTGTCCAGCGACTTGGCGAAGAACAGCAGGAGCGCGGCGGCCAGCAGCAGCGCGCCGACCCAGATGTCGGGGGCGGTGGCCCCGGGCGACAGCAGGGCGGCCAGGGCCATGGCGACCGCGCCCGCCCCGGCGCCGACGGTCAGCGGCAGGCTGATCTCGCGGCGGGCGACCTGGAAGACGGCGGCGTAGGTCAGCGTGCCGGCCACGGCGAGGAAACCCATCGCCAGCGCGGGCACGGTGACGCTCTCGGTGGGCGGCGGACCGCCACCGGGGTCGCGGGTGGCCAGCACGGCGGTCACCACGGCACCCGGGATGGCCAGCGCCGCCGCCCCCGAGGCCCAGTCACCGACGAGCCACGCGTACAGGCGTACCGGGATCTGCCGGGCCGCGACCGCGACCATCACGCCCGCGCCGGCCAGCGCGGTCAGCACCGCGGCCGTGAGCCACGACGCGCTCAGCGCGGCGGCGGCGCCGAACAGGCCCACGACCCCGGCCGCCGCGATGTGCGCGATGGCGACCCGGCGGGTCGGCGCGAGCAGACCGGCCCCGCCGAGCCCGATGGCCGCTAGCACCAGCGGCCAGGGGGCCTCTGACCAGGGCAGACTCAGGGAGGCGGGCACGGCCAGGGCGGTCAGCGCGACGCCGGCCACCGCGCCTTCGTGGCGGTACTCGGTCGGCAGGGCGAGGGCGGCGGCGATGGTCAGCAGCAGGGCACTGAACGCGAGCAGCCAGCCGGACTGGCCGGCCGCGTCGGCCAGCCGGCCCGCGTAGGCGGCGGTGTCCGCGTTCCACACCGGGCGGGCGGCCTGCACCGGCGCGATCGCCGCGCGCAACGCGTCCACGGCGACGAACAGGCCGATGAGCGTGAGGGCGGCGGCCGAGGCGTACTGCGGGCCGCGCCGGACCTCGTCGGGCACCATCCGGACGACGGCGCCGGTCATCGCCACGGCGGCCGCGGCGATCGCCAGGGTCCAGGCCGGGGAGGCCACGGCGGCGATCCGCGCGCAGGCCGCGATCACCGCAAGGGCGAGCACGCCGCCGGCGATGTTGCGGGCCAGCAGCTTGCCGACGAGCTGGGCGGCGGCCGACACCGTCACGGCGGCCAGGATCAGGATCAGCCCGGAACGGACCGCGTCGGGCACGGCATCCGCGCTGAGCAGGGCTGCGCCCGCGTACAGCAGGGCGCCCGCCGCCGCGACGCAGAGCAGGCCGAAGGTGAGGCCGCGCAGCCAGCCCGCCGAGGGCGGGGTGGCGGGCGGCGCGAGCGGGACGGAGCCGGCGGGCGGGGCACCGGCCGGGCGCGGGCCGGGGAAGATCCGGGTCGGCAGCCACTTCCAGCGGCGCCGGCCGGTCAGCCCGTCGATGATCAGGTCAGGCTCTTCCGGCAGTGACTCCGGGCGCACCGGCGCGCCGGCCTCGTAGGAAGCCGGATCGGCCGGGTCGGCGTCGCGGGCGGCGAAGTCCGCCGCGCCGATGTCGCGCGCGTCGGCCTCGGCCAGGCTCTCCCGGTCGGCGGCGACCGGGCGGCCGATCGGCCAGCGCGGCAGCAGCCGGCCCTCACGGATCACGGTGGTCAGCAGCAGCAGGTCGACCAGCGCGACCGCGCTGAGCGCCATGGCCCAGCCGGCCGGGCTCTCGATCACCGGATAGGCCAGCAGCGGCGGCACCGGCTGCACCGCCACGACGGTCGCGTAGCGCGGTGCCGCGAGACGGGTCATCCCCGCGTACACGAAGGAGGCGACCGCGGTGATGAGCAGCGTCACCCCGAGGAAGACCGGGGCCGGGACCGCGGTGCCGCCGAGCGCACTGCTGCCGTGCAGCGCGAACAGGGTCATCGGCAGCAGCACCAGGCCGACCGCCGCCAGGGTCTCGGCGGTGGACGTGAGGCCGCGGCGGGAGACGCCCGGGGCGACGCCCAGCGCGATGACGGTGAAGATGGCCAGGATGACGGCGCGGCCGACCGCGTTGGTGGCCGCACCCGCGAAGACGATGGCGGCGATGCCGAGCACGAGCGCGCTGAGCGCGAGCAGGATGTTCTGCACCGACTGCGAGGAGGTCTCGGGCGCGTGGCCGTGCGGCGGCTCCGGCTCGGGCGGCAGCGGGGCGACCCGGCGGCGGCGCGGCGGCGGGGGCGGCGCCGGCGACTCGGTCGGCGGCGGGTCGTCGACCAGCGTGGTCACGCCGTCGGTGGCCGCGCCGGGCGGCCCCGTGTAGGGAGTGCCGGGCTCGGCCCAGGACGGCGGCCCGTCGATCGGCGGGCGGCGGCGCACCTTGCGAGCGGGCTTCGCGGCGCGCTTCTTCTGCTGGTTGGCGTGGGCGAGGATGTCGCGCTGGAACTGCGCCGCCTGGATCTTGCTGGCGATCTGCGTGCGTTCCTTGGCGGCGGCCATGTCACGGATCTTGAGATCCGCGATCGAGGCCTCGATGCGGGCGAGCTCCTCGTCGTAGCCGTCCGGCTCCTTAGCCTGCGCCACCGGCACCTCCTCGACCCGTCCACCGAAGCAACCGACACCTCATTAGAACAGTCTCAGGCAGGTCGAGATCAATGGAAACGGCCGCGAACCCGACAGGTTCGCGGCCGTCGACCCAATTCGGTCGGTCTCAACCTCGGTTTTGCACGGGTTTTCCGCCGCGGGTCGGCTCAGAGGGTCGGTGCGGGCCGTCCCATGCCCCGGTACGCCCAGCCCGCGCGGGCCCAGAGCACCGCGTCCAGGCAGTTCCGGCCGTCGATGACCCGCTTGCCGGCGACCAGCTCGCCGAGCACGTGCGGGTCGGCGTTGCGGAACTCGGCCCACTCAGTGAGAACGCACACCAGCTCGGCGCCGGCGACCGCGTCGGCCATCGAGCTCTCGTAGGTGAGGGCCGGCTGGGCCAGGCGCGCGTTCTCCGTGCCCTGCGGGTCGTAGACGCGGACGTCGGCGCCCGCCTTGGCCAGCGCGGCCGCCACAGCCAGCGACGGCGCGTCGCGGACGTCGTCGGAGTTGGGCTTGAAGGCGGCGCCGAGCACGGCGATCCGGGTGCCGGACAGGTCCGGGCCGGCCGGGCCGGAACGGCGGTCGAGCAGCTCGGCGGCCAGCTGGAGCACCTTGCTGCGGCGGCGCTGGTTGATCAGGTCGACCTCGTGCAGGAAGCGCAGGGCCTCGCCGGCGCCGAGTTCCTGGGCGCGGGCCTGGAACGCGCGGATGTCCTTGGGCAGGCAGCCGCCGCCGAAGCCGACGCCGGCCTGCAGGAAGCGGTTGCCGATGCGCGGGTCGTAGCCGATGGCCCGGGCCAGCTGGGTGACGTCTCCGCCGGCGACCTCGCAGACCTCGGCCATCGCGTTGATGAAGCTGATCTTGGTGGCCAGGAACGCGTTCGCGGCGACCTTGACCAGCTCGGCGGTGGCGAAGTCGGTGACCACCAGGGGCACCTCACGGTCCTCGGTGGCGGCCAGGTCGAAGACGCCCTTGTGCGCGGCGTACAGCATGCCGTTGGCCCACTCGGACTTGACGCCGACGACGATGCGGTTGGGCCGCAGCACGTCCTCGACGGCGAAGCCCTCCTGCAGGAACTCCGGCGACCAGGCCACCTCGATGCCCAGCTCCGGGTCGGTGTGCTTGGCGACCAGCTGCTCGATCCACTCGGCGGTGCCGACCGGGACGGTGGACTTGCCGACGATCAGCACCCGGCGGGTCAGGTGCCGGGCGAGATTGGTCACCGACGTCTCGACGTACGACAGGTCGGCGCCCATGCCGTCACCGCGCTGCGGGGTGCCGACGCAGATGAAGTGCACGTCGGCGAAGGCGGCGACCTCCTCGTACGAGGTGGTGAAGCTGAGCCGGCCCGAGGCCAGGTTGGTGCGCAGCAGCTCGTCGAGACCGGCCTCGTGGAACGGCACCTGCCCGGCGGCGAGCTTGGCGATCTTGGCCTCGTCGACGTCGAAACCGAGGACCTCGTAGCCGAGCTCGGCGAAACAGATGGCGTACGTCGCGCCGAGGTACCCGGTGCCGAGGAAGGCCAGCCGGGGGCGGGCTGCGCCGGAGGACGGCTCGACCTCGGCGAACGCGGGCACGGCCGGGTGGGTCGGGTACGGGATGGTCACGGGGGGAAACTCCACTCACATGGGGCGCAGGAGGGGGACCCGCGCCGAAACGTGGCATTCACCTTCTCATGGCACCGCTACCACGATCAGCGCGCCGTCCGGAAGGATAGTGCGCGTACCCTACGCGTCGGTAACATAGGCCGGAGCCGCAGAGGAGAGGGCCACAAGCATGCCTGATTTCGACGTATACCAGCTGCCGGAGGACCACGAGACCATCCGCGCGGCCGTCCGCGAGGTCTGCGACGCCCGGGTGGCGCCCAACGCGGCCGAGGCGGACGAGAGCGGCGAGTTCCCGAAGGCCTCGTACGAAGCCCTGCGGTCGTCGGACTTCCACGCCCCGCACATCCCGGCCGAGTACGGCGGTGCCGGCGCGGACGCCCTGGCCACCGCGATCGTGATCGAGGAGGTCGCCCGGGCCTGCGCCAGCTCGTCGCTGATCCCGGCGGTGAACAAGCTCGGCACGATGCCGCTGATCCTGGCCGGCTCGGCGGCGCTGAAGGAGCGCTACCTGACCCCGGTCGCGGCGGGCGAGGCCATGTTCTCGTACTGCCTGTCGGAGCCGGAAGCGGGCAGCGACGCGGCCTCCATGTCGACCCGCGCGGTCCGCGACGGCGACTACTGGGTCCTCAACGGCGTGAAGCGCTGGATCACCAACGCCGGCGTCTCGGAGTACTACACGGTCTTCGCGGTCACCGATGCGAGCGCCCGCTCCCGCGGCATCTCGGCGTTCGTGGTGGAGAAGTCCGACGAGGGCGTCAGCTTCGGCGCCCCGGAGAAGAAACTCGGCATCAAGGGCAGCCCGACCCGCGAGGTCTACTTCGACAACGTGCGGATCCCGCTGGACCGGATGATCGGCGACGAGGGCACCGGCTTCGCGACGGCGATGAAAACCCTGGACCACACCCGCGTGACGATCGCGGCCCAGGCGGTGGGCATCGCGCAGGGCGCGCTGGACTTCGCCAAGGGGTACGTGAAGGAGCGCAAGCAGTTCGGCAAGGCGGTGGCCGGCTTCCAGGGCATCCAGTTCATGCTGGCCGACATGGGCATGAAGCTGGAGGCGGCGCGCCAGCTCACGTACGTGGCGGCGGGCAAGAGCGAGCGCGGCGACGCGGATCTGACCTACTTCGGCGCGGCGGCGAAGTGTTTCGCCTCGGACGCGGCGATGGAGATCACGACGGACGCGGTCCAGCTGCTCGGCGGGTACGGCTACACGCGCGACTACCCGGTGGAACGCATGATGCGCGACGCCAAGATCACCCAGATCTACGAGGGCACGAACCAGGTCCAGCGCATCGTCATGGCCCGCCAGCTCCTCAAGGACTGAAACCGCGTTCTCCGGCTGCCCTTACTTACATTTCCTCGCGGAAGTGTAAGTAGGGGCCGGCTCACGCGCCTTCGGCTGGTGGGCGCGGGGCCGGCAGCTTCAGGGGCCGGGTGTCGTCCGCGGCCTCGTCGGCCGGGCGTTCCAGGCTGGTCACCGTCGTGGCCGGGCGGTCCGTGTTCGCCCGGGTGGTCGCCTCGCCGGGCTGCTTGGCCACCGCCGTCAGCCGCGTCGTCGGGTCCTCGCCCGGATCGGGACGCTCGGCGGCCACGATTGACGTGTTGTCCCTGGTCTGCTCGCCCGCAGAGGCCACCGGCGTCGCCACCGTGACGGGTTCCGCCGGGGCCGGGAAGCTCAGCAGCTGGGTGCGGTCGCCGGGCGGCTCCACCGTGCCGGCCCGGATCACCTGCGTCCGTTCGCCCCGGTCGGTCGTGTCCGGCGCCGGGCCGTCCGCCTTGGGCAGGGTCAGCAGCTGCGTCTTCTCGTCGCCGTTGTCGCTGGCCGGCAAGGTCAGCAGGGTCGTCTTGTCCTCCGCAGCCTCGCCGGCGGTGAGATCGCGAGTGATCGGCTCCGGCGCCGGGATGTCTCTGGTCGGATCCTCGGGCCCGGAAATGGTCGCCGTAGCGTCCTCGCCGGCCGCGACATCGGCCGTAGCGTCCTCGCCGGCTGCGACATCGGCCGTAGCGTCCTCGCCGGCCGCGACATCCGCCGTAGTGTCTCCGCCGGCCGCGACGTCAGCGGTAGCTTCCCCACCACCCGACGTCACAGCTTCGGTTGGTTCTTCCCCGGCCGCCGTCGTGGCTTCGCTGGGCTCTTCGGCCGCCGGCGCGACAATCTGGGTCGGCTCTTCGGCCGCCGGCGCAAAGATCTGGGTCGGCTCTTCCTGAACAGGCTCCGGACCAAGCCGCATAACCGTCGTCTTCTCATCCCCATCGGCCGCCGGGGAGGCGGCTGCCAGAGACCCGGCTGCGAGAGACCCGGCTGCCAGAGACCCGGCTGCCGGAGGCCCGCCTGTCGGAGACCCGGCCGTCTGAGACCCGGACCCGGCCACCCCGGACCCACCCGGCAGCGTCACAGTCGGCTGAGCCACAGTCGTCTGCCCATGGCCGATCACCTGCGTAGCGTCAGCCGACTGCCCCCCGAACCCCGGCACGAACTCCGTCCCGGCCCGCTGCTGCGGAATCACCGCCGTCCGCTCCGAAGCCATCGGCGTCCCCGCCACCGCCGCCGCCCCGCGCGCCCGCCCGATCGTCCCCACGAACAAAATCTCCGGCGGCTCAAAACCACGCCACCGCCGCGCACTCAACGCCGTCCCCAGCAGCGGCACTGCCAACAGCACCGCCAAGCCGTAACCCGGCGTGCTCAGATTGAAGCCGTCCGAGGCCACATTCTCCGGCCACACCCCGGCGTACGACGCCGGGGCGATCCGGGCCCAGGCGCCCACGCCGAGGAAGGCCAGGCCGGCCAGCAGCGGTCCGAGCGGGGAGATCGGGGAGAAGAGCAGGATCGCGTACGCCGTCCCGGCCAGCACGAGCAGCAGCACGCCGGACAGTGATTCGATGCCGCCGTTGTCGCGGGCCCGGCCGGTCAGGTCCTGGTCGAAGCCGACACCGCAGAGGATCCAGACCGCGGGGGCGAGGACGAGGGCATACAGGATGGATCTCAGATGGCGCACGTCCGGACCGTACCGGTCAGCGGCAACGGTGCGGAAGTAACGTGTCGGCCATGAGCGAGCATCCCGCGGGCCGGCCGACCTCGCACTCGCGGGTCACCCTCAGCCGGATCATGAACGCCACCGACGTCAACCTGTACGGGACGGTGCACGGTGGTGTGCTGATGAAGTTCGTCGACGACGTGGCCGGTGCGGCGGCCGCGCGGCACAGCGGCGGTACGGCCGTCACCGCCGCCATCGACGAGATCATCTTCGTGGAACCGGTGCGGGTCGGTGATCTTGTCCACGCGTACGCGCAGGTGAACTGGACCGGGAGCACCTCGATGGAGGTCGGCGTGAAGCTGACCGGGGAGCGCTGGGACACCGCCGGCGGGGAGCCGCTCACCGTGGCCACCGCGTACCTGGTCTTTGTCGGCGTCGACGTCTCGGGGCATCCCCGGGCCGTGCCCCCGGTGCTGCCGGAGTCGCCGGAGGACGAGCGCCGCTTCCGGGAGGCGATCATCCGCCGCGAGCACCGGCTGGCCCGCCGCAAGGCGATCCAGGACGCCAGATCCACGCCGGCTGAGTGATGATTAAGGTAACCCCATGACGACGGGCACAGTGCTGTGGACTCCGCCGGCGGACGTCCTGGAGACGTCCCGGATGGGCCGGTTCCTGATCTGGCTGCGCGCCGAGCGCGGGGTCGACGCGGCCGACTATGCCGAGCTGTGGCAGTGGTCGGTCACCGATCTCGCCGGCTTCTGGCGGGCTGTCTGGGACTACTTCGACGTCATCGCGCACACCGAGCCGACCGCGACGCTGCCCGACGCGACCATGCCGGGCGCGCGCTGGTTCCCCGGCGCCACCCTGAACTACGCCGAGCATGTGCTGCGGATGCCGGGGCTGGCCGATGACGATCCGGTCGTCCTCGCGTACTCCCAGACCCGGGAGCCCGTCACGCTCACCGCCCGGCAGCTGCGCGACCAGGTCCGGCGGGTCGCGGCCGGGCTGCGCCGGCTCGGCGTCGGCCCGGGCGACCGGGTCGCGGCCTACGCGCCGAACATCCCGGAGACCTACGTCCTGATGCTCGCCACCGCCAGTCTGGGCGCGGTCTTCTCCTCGTGCGCGCCGGAATTCGGCTCGCGCAGCGTCATCGACCGGTGGACCCAGATCGAGCCGAAGGTGCTGGTCGCCGTCGACGGCTACCGCTACGGCGGCAAGCCGGTGGACCGCCGCGCCGAGGTCGCCGAGATCCGCGCCGCGCTGCCCAGCGTCGAGCACTTCATCGGCATCGGCTACCTGCACGGCGGCGGGGACTGGGCCGAGCTGGACGGCGACGACCCGCTGACCTTCGCCGCGGTCCCGTTCGACCACCCGCTCTACGTCCTCTACTCCTCCGGCACCACCGGCCTGCCCAAGCCGATCGTGCACGGCCACGGCGGCATCCTGCTCGAGCACCTCAAGATGCTGGCGCTGCACCACGACCTCGGCCCCGGCGACCGGTTCTTCTGGTTCACCACCACCGGCTGGATGATGTGGAACTTCCTCGTCTCCGGCCCGGCGGTGGGCGCGGCGATCGTGCTGTTCGACGGCAACCCGGGCCACCCCGACCTGGGTGCGCTGTGGCGGCTCGCCGCCGAGCAGGGCATCACCTACTTCGGTACGTCCGCACCGTTCCTGATGGCGTGCCGCAAGGCCGGCGTCGTTCCGCCGCCGACCGCGATCCGGGGGGTGGGTTCGACCGGTGCGCCGCTGCCGGCCGAGGGATTCCACTGGGTGTACGAAGCGCTCGGCGCTCGCCCGCAGCTCCAGTCGCTGTCCGGGGGCACCGACGTGTGCACCGGCTTCGTCGGCGGCACCCCTCTGCTGCCGGTGATCGAGGGCGTCATCTCCTGCCGGGCGCTCGGTGCGCGGGTGGAGGCGTACGACGCCGACGGCAAGCCGGTGCTCGGGCAGCTCGGTGAGCTGGTGGTGACCGCGCCGATGCCGAGCATGCCGGTGGGCTTCTGGAACGACCCGGACGGCCGGCGCTACTTCGAGGCGTACTTCGACGTCTACCCGGGCGTGTGGCGCCACGGCGACTGGATCACCATCGCCGAGGACGGCACCTGCGTGATCACCGGCCGGTCCGACGCGACGCTGAACCGCGGCGGGGTGCGGCTGGGCACCGCCGAGTTCTACACGGTGGTGGAGAACGTGCCCGGCATTGTCGACTCGGTCGTCGTGCACCTCGACGCCGACGGCCAGGACGAGCTGCTGCTGTTCGTGGTGCTGACCGAGGGCGTCGAGCTCGACGACGAGCTGCGCGGCCGGATCCGCGGCGAGCTGCGGGCGGCGCTCTCGCCCCGGCACGTCCCCGACGAGATCCATCAGGTACGCGCGGTGCCGCGCACGCTGTCGGCGAAGAAGCTGGAAGTCCCGGTGAAGCGCATCCTCACCGGCACCCCGGCCGACCGGGCCGCCGCCACGGGCGCCCTGGTCAACCCGGAGTCGCTGATCGCCTTCGAGCGGCTGGCGGCCTCACGTCAGCAGGAGCGTGACCTTCTCTGACCGCGCGCGGTCCTCGACCTTGGCCGGGTCCAGGTTGCCGCACAGCACGATGCTGGCCCCCGCGATCAGCGGCGCCAGCAGCCAGTCGGCCGGGTCGGGGTAGGCGCGGGCGTCGACCAGGACCCGGTCGCCGGGCTTGATGCCCAGCTCGGCGGCGCGCTCGGTGGCGGTGCGGCAGACCGAGAGGTGGCTCTCCTCGACCGGGCCGGCCAGCGCGCGGTCGTTCTCGCCGACCGGGGCCGAGGCGACGAACCGGTCGCCGAAGCCGCGCACCTCGACCGTGTAGTCGATGAAGCCGGGCGGGACCTGGCGCAACGGGGCAGCCAGCGGGAGCAGGCCGGTCGCGTACCGGTCGCCGGTGGACCAGGCCGCCGCGATCTCCACGTGCCCGGGTGTGGTGAAGAGCACCTCCACCGGCTGCGGGTCCGGGCCGAGGTCGGCGGCAAGCCCGGCTGCCCACCCGCCGAGCAGCACCGCCGCCGTCTGCCAGTGCGGCGGCAGCAGGACGGCCACCGAGTCGCCCGAGCCCAGGCCGACGCCGTCCACCAGCAGGTTGGCCGTCTTGGCGACCCAGTTGTCCATCGTCGCGCCGGACAGCTCGGTGCGGTCCCCGCTCGCGTCGTCGTACCAGGTCAGCAGGGGAGTGGTGGGGTCGCGGCGGACGGCCGCCGCGAGGGCCGCCGGAATCGTGTCAATCATCGGTGCTGACGATAGTCCGTTGACGGTGGGTGACCATTTGATCTCGGCTCGGCGCGGCTGTGCGACGGACACGCGAACGTCGGAAGTCCGGCGGTGTCGCGGTCGACACGAGACCCATCGAGCGGCGTACCCTTGCCAGTGGTCTGGCCCACAGCCCCCGAGGAGTTGCCACGTGACCGCCGGTCGTCCGCCCCGAGTCCTCGTCGACGCCACCAGCGTCCCCGCCGACCGGGGTGGTGTCGGCAGATACGTCGACGGCCTCCTGGGTGCCCTCGCCACGATCGGCCCGGAGCGGGTCGACCTGGCCGTCGTCGCGCAGCGTTCGGATGCGGAGCGTTACTCCCGGATGCTGACCGGCGCCGAGGTCATCGCCGGCCCGTCCGCGGTCGCGCACCGCCCGGCCCGGCTGGCCTGGGAGCAGACCGGTCTGCCGCTGCTGGCCCAGCAGGTCGGGGCCAAGGTGCTGCACTCGCCCTTCTACACGTGTCCGCTGCGGGCCGGTTGCCCCGTCACGGTGACTGTGCACGACGCGACGTTCTTCACCGAACCGGAGCATTACGACAACACCAAGCGGACGTTCTTCCGCAGCGCGATCAAGACCTCGCTGCGCCGGGCCGCCCGGGTGATCGTGCCCAGCAAGGCGACCCGCGATGAGCTGATCCGCCTGCTCGACGCCGACCCCACGCACATCGACGTGGCGTACCACGGCGTCGACCACACCGCGTTCCACGCGCCGACCGAGGAGGAGAAGGCGAGGGTCCGCGCCCGGCTGGGCCTCACAGACGCCGGCTACGTCGCCTTCCTCGGCGCCAAGGAGCCCCGCAAGAACGTGCCCAACCTGATCCGCGGCTGGGCCCGCGCGGTCGCCGACTGGCCGCACCCGCCGGCGCTGGTCATCGCCGGTGGCCAGGGCCACGACGACGACATCGACCGGGCGGTGGCCGAGGTGCCGTCGCACCTGCGCCTGCTGCGCCCCGGCTATCTCCGGTACGCGGACCTGCCGGGCTTCCTCGGTGGCGCGCTGGTCGCCTGCTACCCGTCCTTCGGCGAGGGTTTCGGCCTGCCCATCCTCGAGGCGATGGCCTGCGCCACGCCGGTGCTCACCACGCCGCGGCTGTCCCTGCCGGAGGTCGGCGGCGACGCGGTGGCGTACACGACCGAGGACCCGGACCGCATCGCCGAGGACCTCGCCGACCTGCTGCACGACGAGCCCCGCCGGCTCACGCTGGCCAAGGCGGGCTTCGACCGGGCCAAGGAATTCAACTGGTCGACCAGCGCGGAGGTGCACGTCGCGACCTGGAACAGGGTGGCGGCGTGAGAGTTGGCGCCCAACGGTAACTTGCGCTCGTTACACTCCGTGCGCATGAGTGAGAACCAGGGCGCCCTGTACGCCGTCATTCCCGCAGGTGGCAGTGGTACTCGTCTATGGCCGCTCTCGCGGGCCGGTCACCCCAAGTTCCTGCACCCGCTGACCGGTACGGACGCCTCGCTGCTGCAGGCGACCGTCGACCGGCTGGCCCCGCTGGCCGCCCCCGACAAGGTGCTGGTGGTGACCGGCGTCGCGCACGCGGCCGAGGTGTCCCGGCAACTCGTCGCGGTCCCGGTCGAGAACATCATCGTCGAGCCGTCCCCGCGCGACTCCTGCGCCGCCATCGCCCTCGCGGCGGCGGTTATCGCCCGCCGCGAGCCGGAGGCCCTGATGGGCTCGTTCGCCGCCGACCACCTCATCGCGGACGGCCCCCGCTTCATCGACGTGATCGAGCAGGCGATGGCCGGGGCGCGGCAGGGGCTGCTGATGACCCTCGGCATCACCCCGACACGCCCGGAGACCGGCTACGGCTACGTGCAGTGCGGCGGCCCGGTCGGCGAGGGTTCGGTGCTGGCGGTCGAGGAGTTCAAGGAGAAGCCCTCGTACGACGTGGCCGAGAGCTACGTGAAGTCCGGCAACTACCTGTGGAACGCGGGCATGTTCGTCTGGCGGGTCGACGTCTTCCTGGCCGAGCTGGCCCGTCAGCAGCCGCAGCTGCACGCCGGCATCGCCCGGATCGCCCAGGCCTGGGACTCCCCGTCCCGCGAGGAGGTGCTGGGCGAGGCCTGGCAGACCCTGCCCCGCATCTCGGTGGACTACGCGGTGATGGAAGGCGCGGCCGCGGTGGGCCGGGTCGGCACGGTCCCGGGCGACTTCGGCTGGAACGACGTCGGCGACTTCCACACGCTCGGCGAGGTGCTGGCGGCGGACAGCGCGGGCAACGTGGTGGTCGGCCAGGACCCGTCGGGCAAGCAGTCGGTGCTGCTGCGCGAGACCGAGAACCTGGTCGTGGTCCCGAACTCCGGCCGGCTGGTGGCCGCGCTGGGCGTCCGCGACCTGATCATCGTGGACACTCCGGACGCGGTCCTGGTCTGCCCGCGTGACCGCGCCCAGGAAGTGAAGTCCCTGGTCGACGACCTGCGCAACAAGGGCGAACTGCACTACATCTGAGTGGTCCCGGCCGCTGCGAGGCGGGCGAAGGCCGGCGCCAGCTGCTGGACGACACCGTCGGCCAGCGGGCTGGGCAGCTCGTCGGCCGTGAACCAGGCCAGGTCGGCCGACTCGTCGCTGATCTGCTCGACCGCACCCGGCGGGCAGACGGCGACGAAGCGCACGTCGTGGTGCTGGGTCGGCCCGGCCGGCTCGCCGCTGGCCGGGGCGCAGGTCACCGGGTGGATGTCGACGTCGATCGGGTCCGGGTCCAGCCGCAGCCCGGCGATGCCGGACTCCTCGGTCGCCTCGCGCAGGGCGGCCTGCGCCAGCGTGCCGTCGGTGGGCTCGCAATGACCGCCGACCTGCATCCACATGCCGAGGCGCCCGTGCAGGCAGAGCAGCACGCGGCGCTGCTCGTCGACGATGAGCGCGCTGGCGGTGACGTGCCCCGGCCGGTGCGCGCGGGTCATCGCGACCGGGCCGGCGGTGAGCAGCTCCCGGGTGCGCTTGCGCGCGAGGTCGGCCGCTTCCGAGGTGGCCTGCCAGCGGCCGAGGGTCTCAACGGCATCGTGGAACAAGGTCAAGGCGGTGTCCTTATGAATGGGCCGGTCAACCGGACGAGCGGGGCGACGCCGGCAAACCCAGAGGGTTGGTTCAGCGTGCCGGCTCGGGCGCCGGGCAGGAGCGGTCGGGCGGTCGGACTTGACGGGGCGGGAAGGCGGCCGGGTAGCTGGGGCGAGCCGGGGACGGCAGGTCAGGCTCGGGAGACCGTCACTATGGCGGTGGTGGCGTCGTAGGTGACGGTCGAGGACAGGGCTTCCGCGGACAGGGCGGCCCGCAGGCGGTGGACGTCGGCGCCGAAGCGCATCAGGCCGGCCGCCGTCACGTCCGGGGGAGAACAGCGCAGCACGCCCGCCGACGTCGTCTCCACGGCCGTGCCCTCAGCGAGCGACTCCGCCACAGTGGTCAGCGCTCGGCTGATCGCCGCGTCGTCAGCTGCCCGCGGGGCCTCGGCAGCCGGGGAGTCCGGGAGGGTCGCCGCGGCGCGCAGGCCGGCTGCCTGGGCTTCCGCCGTACCCAAAGAGAACATGTCGCTGGCCGTGTCGCGCAGCAGGGCGACCGCGCCGGCGCCCTCGTCGGCCCCCGCTCCGGGGTAGCCGCGCACCACCGCGACCGGCACCTGGTCGCACTTGCCCTTGACCAGCTCGCCCGCCCCGGCCAGCTCGTCGATCACGGCCATCTGCGTGAGCTGCAGCTCGTTGCCGTACGGGTCGATCTCGCCGCGGTGGTCGCGGAACGACTCGATGCCCGCCGCACCCAGCGCGACGTCCGTCAGGCCGTTGCGCCAGGCCCGGCCCATCGTGTCCGACACGATCACGCCGACCCGCAGGCCGCGTTCGAGCAGCGCGTCGCGCAGAGCGCGCGCCGAGGCGTCCGGGTCCGCCGGCAGCAGCACCAGGTGGGTCTTGTCGACGTTGGACGCGTCGATGCCCGCCGCCGCCATCACGAAGCCGTGATGGGTCTGCACGATCGCCGTCGGCCCGCGCCGGGCCACCACCCGCCGGGTCTCGGCCATCAGGGCCCGCTCCCGGGCCTCCTCGCGCTCCGGGCCGTCGGCGGGGACCTCGACCAGCCGGCCCTCCGCCTTCGACACGATCTTGCTGGTCACCACCAGCACGTCACCGTCGCGCAGCCAGGGCGCGTTGGTGGTGATCAGCGCGGCCAGGTCGTCGCCGGCCGTCACGTCGCCGATGCCGCGCACCGGCAGCACCTCGAGACCGTCCATCAGGCGACCCCCGCCAGCTCCAGGGCCGCGGCGACCATCGTCGCCGTCTTGTCCTCGTCGGTCATCCACAGCGGCACCGCCCGGGTCGTCACGCCCGGGATCGTCGTGCCCTCGTCGGTCGTGTCGACCAGCCAGCCGTCGAGCAGGCCGTTGTCGGTGCGGCCGGCGTACAGGCCGCCGACCCCGGCCGCGCTCACCTCGACGCCCAGCGTCGCCAGGCAGCGGTCGGCCATCCCGCGCACCGCCGCGCCGCCGATGATCGGCGAAACCCCGACGACCGGCGCCGGGCCGTCCAGCACGGCCTCCTTGAGCAGCGGTACGGCGAGAACGGGCGCGATGCTGACCACCGGGTTGCTCGGCGCCACCAGCACCACGTCCGCGTTGCCGATCGCCTCCAGCACACCGGCCGCCGGTTTCGCCGCCTCCGCGCCCACGAAGACGAAACGGTGCGTCGGCACGTCGCCGCGGTAGCGCACCCACCACTCCTGGAAGTGGATGGCCTTGCGCTCACCCTCGACCTCCACGACCACGTGGGTCTCCAGCCGGTCGTCGGTGGCCGGGAGCATGCTGATGCCCGGCTGCCAGCGCTCGCACAGGGCCGCGGTCACCGCCGACAGGGGATAGCCCGCGTTCAGCATCGTCGTGCGTACGAGATGGGTGGCCGTGTCCTTGTCACCCAGGCCGAACCAGGTCGGCTCGGCGGCATATCTGGCCAGCTCCTCCTTGACGACCCAGGTCTCGCCGACGCGGCCCCAGCCGCGCTCGGGATCGGCCGCGCCGCCCAGCGTGTACATCACGCTGTCCAGGTCGGGACAGATCTGCAGGCCGTGCATGCGCACGTCGTCACCGACGTTCACCACCGCCGTGACGTCGGCACCGATCTTCCGCGCGTGGGCGCGCACACCCACCAGGAACCGGGCGCCGCCGATCCCCCCGGTCAGGACCACGATCCGCATCCGACCATCCTTGCGCACCCCGGCCGGATATGCGGCCCACGGGGCGCGGGTGTGATGTGCGTATCGGGTCTAGGCTGAGCCGGCTTGTCGCTTCCCCGTGTCCCATCCCCGTGTCCCTCATCCCGTGTCAGGAGTTCAGCTGTGACCAGCACACCGCCGCCGCAGCCCGCACAGCCCCCGGGGCGCCCGGTTGCCCAGGTGATCCGGCCGCTGCGCGACCTCACCGCGTACGCCCTGGTGGCGGCGCCCGCGATCTGGCTGTTCGTCGCGGTGATCCGGCTGATCCCGTCCGGGGTGGGCCAGGACTTCCTCACCCGGGTGCAGAACAGCTTCTACAGCTTCGTCAACATCGAGCTGATCGCCCTGCCCCTGGCGGCGGTGCTGCTGGCGACCCTGGTCCAGCCGGTGCACAAGCACGCCAAACTGATCACGATCGCCGCGCTGGTGGAGTACGCGGTGGCGGCGTTCTTCGCGATCGTCTTCGGCTTCCTGATCGCGCTGGTGAAGATCGCCGGCTGGAGCGTCCGGGTGGCATTCGAAGAGTTCCTGGTCCGCGCGGCCTGGCTGGCGGTGTTCGCCGCGGCGGCGTACGCGGTGTTCCTGATCTGGCGGAACCTGTTCTACACGCCGAAGCCGAAGGCCCAGCCCGGGATGTACGGTCAGCCGCAGCAGTGGCAGCAGCAGCCGTACGGGCAGCCTGGTTACCCGCAGCAGCCCGGTCAGGCCGGCTTTCCGCCGCCGCCGGGCCAGCCGGGTTATGCCCAGCCCGGTCCGCAGCAGCCGGGGCAGTGGGGTCAGCCGCCGGCCGGGCAGGGCTGGGGAGCACCGACCTCGGCCCCGCCCGCTTCGGCTCCGCCCGCCTCCGCGCCGCCGGCGTCCGCGCCGCCCGCTTCGGCCCCGCCGACGTCGGCTCAGCCCGCGCCGGGCACGCCGCCCGGACCGTTCGCCCCGGCGCCGGGCCACCCGCAGGCCCCGGGCGCCTACAGCCAGCAGGCGTACCCGCCGCCGACCTACGGCCAGCCTCAGCAGCAGCCGGGTGGTTATGCGGACCCGACGCAGGCGCTGCCGCACCACAACCCGGACGACGCTGACCGCACCCGCGTCGTGGGCGAGGAGCCCCCGCACCGCCAGTGACCGAACCCCGACCCGCCGACGGCGCCCCGACCCGGGGCGCCGTCGCTGTTCCCATGGAGACCGAGCGTGAAAGCGCACGAAACCGACGACGCGGGATCGCGCCGCCTGGCCGAGCAAGTCACTCACCCCCAGCCGCCCGTGCCCAGGCAGCGGATCCCAGAGCCCGCGGCGCAGCCTCGTAGCGGCGCCGAGCCTGCGTCTCTTGCGGCGCAGAGTCGTGACCGCGTGACCGCTCGCGAGGCCGCGCCGCAAGACGGCGATCGCGCGGCGGCAGCCGCTCGTGAGGCCGCGGTGCTCGCGGCGCAGGGCCACGAGGCGGACAGGGCTGCCGCTCGTGACGCAGCGGTGCTCGCGGCGCAGGGCCGCGACGCGGACAGGGCTGCCGCTCGTGAGGCCGCGGTGCTCGCGGCGCAGGGCCGCGACGCGGACAAGGCTGCCGCTCGTGAGGCCGCGGTGCTCGCGGCGCAGGGCCGCGACGCGGACAGGGCTGCCGCTCGTGACGCAGCGGTGCTCGCAGCACAGAGTCGTGACACCGCCGAGGCGGCCGGCCGGGAGGCCGCGTCCCTCGCGGCGCAGCGTCGCGGCCACCTGGAAGCCGCCGCCCGCGAAGCCGCGCTCCTCGCGGGACAGCATCGTGACCGTGCCGAAGCCGCCGCCCGCGAAGCCGCAGTTCTCGCCAGCCGGCGCCTGGATCGCGCCGAGGCCGCCGCCCGCGAGGCCGTGGCCCACGCAGCGCAACGCCTGAATCGCGCGGAAGCCGCCGCCCGCGAAACAGCGACACTCGCAGCCCAGCGCCGCGCCGAAGCCGAAGCGGAAGCCGGAGCCGGAGCCGGAGCCGGAGCCGGAGCCGCCGCCCGCCGGACCGCGGCCCAAGCAGCCCAGCGTTTCGCCGCGGCCGAGGCCGCAGCCCGGTTGACCGCGGCCCGAGCAGCCCAACGACTCGAGGCTCAGGAAGCGGCCCAGCGGCAAGGCGCACTACGCAAACGCGACCGCGAGGCCGAACTGACCCGCGACTCAGCCCTACGGGCAGCGCAGCGCCAGGTAGCCGTGGACGCCGCCCTGTTGCAGGCAGCGGTCCGCGCACAGCACCAGGACGACACCCTCCCGGCGGCCGCCGAGCCGGCGTGAGCACAGCAGACCGGACCGGGACCGCGAAGGCATCGGCCGCCAGGCGTGTTCCAGACCACTGCCATCGGCAGGTCACCCCGGCCGCAGTTGCTCTCGATCCGGCCTAGGCTGCACAGGTGGCAGACGTGACTGAGGCCAGCATCCGTCGTGCGCTCAAGCGGGCGACCGATGGCAAGGCGATCGATGCCGGTGAGGCGACGGCTCTGCTCGCCGCTGACGGGCCGCTGTTCGACGAGTTGCTCGCGGTGGCCGGCGGGGTGCGCGACGCCGGGTTGCGGGAGGCGGGCCGCCCCGGCGTGGTCACGTACTCGAAGAAGGTTTTCATCCCGCTGACCCGGCTGTGCCGCGACCGCTGCCATTACTGCACCTTCGCGACGGTGCCGCACCGGCTGCCCGCGGCGTTCCTGGAGCGGGACGAGGTGCTCGCGATCGCCCGGGAGGGCGCCGCGCAGGGCTGCAAGGAGGCCCTCTTCACCCTCGGCGACCGGCCCGAGGAGCGGTGGCCGGCGGCCCGGCAGTGGCTCGACGAGCGCGGCTACGACTCGACCCTGGACTACGTGCGGGCCTGCGCGATCGCCGTGCTCGAGGAGACCGGGCTGCTGCCCCATCTCAATCCGGGCGTCCTGAACTGGGCCGACCTGCAGCGGCTCAAGCCGGTCGCACCCAGCATGGGCATGATGCTGGAGACGACCGCCACCCGGCTCTGGTCCGAGCCCGGCGGCCCGCACTTCGGCTCGCCCGACAAGGAGCCCGCCGTCCGGCTGCGGGTGCTCGACGACGCCGGCCGGGTCGGTGTCCCGTTCACCACCGGCATCCTGATCGGCATCGGCGAGACGCCGGCCGAGCGGATCGACGCCATCTTCGCCATGCGCCGCAGTGCCCGCGAGTACGGCCACATCCAGGAAGTCATCATCCAGAACTTCCGCGCCAAGCCGGACACGGCGATGCGTGGCATGCCCGACGCGGAGCTGCGGGAGCTCGCGGCGACAGTGGCGGTCGCCCGGATCATCATGGGTCCCCGCGCCCGCCTCCAGGCCCCGCCCAATCTCATCGCCGGCGAATACTCCCTGCTGCTGCGGGCGGGCATCGACGACTGGGGTGGCGTCTCCCCGGTGACGCCCGACCACGTCAATCCCGAGCGCCCGTGGCCGCAGATCGAGGCGCTGCGCGAGCAGTCCCGCGCGGCCGGCTTCGAGCTGCGCGAGCGGCTCACCATCTATCCCGAGTACGTCCGCCGCGGCGAGAGCTGGCTCGACCCGCGCCTGGCCGCGCACGTGGCCGCGCTGGCCGACCCGGCGACCGGGCTGGCCCGCGAGGAGGCCATGCCGGCCGGGCTGCCCTGGCAGGAGCCGGACGACGCGTACGCGAGCGGCCGCACCGACCTCTTCGCCACGATCGACACCGAGGGCCGCACCGGTGACCGCCGCGGCGACTTCGACAGCGTGTACGGCGACTGGGACGAGGTGGCCGCGCACATCTCCGCCGAGGCCGTCGCCGCCGGCGCCGGCAAGGTCGTGCCGCGTATCGAGTCCGACGTGCTGGCCGGTCTCAAGCTCGCTGCCGAGGATCCGGCCGCCCTGCTGGACCCGGCGCACGAGGTCGAGGCCATGGCGCTGTTCAACGCGGACGGTTCCGCCCTGGACGAGCTGGCCCGCCTCGCCGACGACCTGCGCAAGGAGGTCAACGGCGAGGACGTCACCTACGTGGTCAACCGCAACATCAACTTCTCCAACGTGTGTTACGTCGGCTGCCGGTTCTGCGCGTTCGCGCAACGCGAGCAGGACGCCGACGCCTACCGGCTGTCCGTGGAGCAGGTGGCCGACCGGGCCGAGGAGGCCTGGCGCGACGGTGCCACCGAGGTCTGCATGCAGGGCGGCATCGACCCCAAGATGCCGATCACCGTGTACGCCGACCTGGTGCGGGCCGTGAAGCGTCGCGTGCCTGGGATGCACGTGCACGCGTTCTCGCCGATGGAGATCGTCACCGGCGCGGCCAAGGCCGGGGTGTCGGTGCGGGACTGGCTGAGCGAGCTGCACGAGGCCGGGCTCGACACGATCCCGGGCACCGCCGCCGAGATCCTCGACGACGATGTGCGTTGGGTGCTGACCAAGGGCAAGCTGCCCGCCTCGGCCTGGATCGACGTGGTGACCACCGCGCACCAGGTGGGCATCCGCTCCAGCTCGACGATGATGTACGGCCACGTCGACCACCCCCGCCAGTGGCTGGGCCACTTCCGGGTGCTGGCCGGCATCCAGGACGTGACCGGCGGCTTCACCGAGTTCGTGGGCCTGCCGTTCATTCACACCAACGCCCCGATCTACCTCGCCGGCATCGCCCGCCCCGGCCCGACCTGGCGGGAGAACAGAGTGGTCCACGCGATGGCCCGCATCCTGCTGCACGGCCGGATCGGCAACATCCAGTGCTCGTGGGTGAAGCTCGGCGACGAGGGCACGATCGCGATGCTCAACGGGGGCTGCAACGACCTCGGCGGCACCCTGATGGAGGAGACGATCTCCCGGATGGCCGGGTCGGAGCACGGCTCGGCCCGTACGGTCGCGCAGTTGAAAGAGCTGGCAGCGGCCGCCGGCCGCCCGGCGGCCGAGCGCACGACGGTCTACGGCCGCCGCTAGATCACCCTCCCGGACACCCCTAGTCAACAGGTCACAAAATGGGGTAATTTGGACTCGACGCGCCGACCTCGCGTTACCTTCCGGTGGCCCGGACAGATAGGGCTGGAACGGGACCGCGAGGCCGCCATGGCGCCTCGGGGAAACGGGCCTATTTATCAGGTTCGGCTTGACGACGCACGTCTTACACGCGTGTAATTTCGGTGGGGTTGTGGGAAAGGCGCGTCGCGAACCGCGTATTTCCCGCAAGAAACACGCCGCGTGCGTGGGGGGTCAGCGCAGGCATCGCTGCCGGCGCGGAAAAGGAGGCACGCCGATGGAAGCGCAGGTTGAAGGGGTGGACCTGCTCGGGGACGCGCCCGAGTGGCAGGAGCGGGCCCTGTGCTCGCAGACCGATCCAGAGGCTTTCTTCCCGGAGAAGGGCGGTTCGACGCGCGAGGCGAAGCGGATCTGCGGCCGGTGCGACGTCAAGGCGGAATGCTTGGAGTACGCGCTCGGTCACGATGAGCGTTTCGGTATCTGGGGCGGGCTCAGCGAGCGCGAACGTCGCAAGCTCAAGCGGCGCGTGGCCTGACGCGACCTTCCTGCAGACGCCGGGGGGCCGTCTCAGGAAAGTTCGTCGGGATCCACACCCAGCAGGTTGGCGACCTGCTCGATGATCACGTCATGCACGAGGTCGGCGAGGTCCTCGCGGTCCATCGCCCGGAACTCCAGCGGCCGCCGGTAGAGCACGATCCGCGGCGGCAGCTCCTGGCGTCCGGGCCGGCCCGGCAGCAGGCGGGCCAGGGGCACCTCGCCGTCCTCGAGCACGTCGGAGTCGTAGACGTTCAGGTCCGGGGGCACGTCCTCGACGGCGAACTCGACGCCGGCGAGCTCCTTGGCGTAGCGCCGTTCGAGGCCCTCGACCGTGTCCAGGACGAGGTCGTCGAAGATCTCGGCCTTGGTCCGGGCTAGCGGCACCGTCGCCGGCACGAGCCGGCCGCGCAGGCCACGCCCGTGGCGATCGCGGCGGGTGGGCCGGCCGGGCCCGGCGGTGCGGGCCGACCGGCCGGGATCGGCGCCGGAGCGGCGGCGGTCGGGGCTGGTAGTCACGCCGTCAGCCTAGCCCGCACGGGCCGTCTCCCGTGGTCAGGCTGGGTCCACCGCGTTTCGTCGCCGGGAATTCGTCCCATTGGGACGGCGTGTCGGTGCGCCATGTCGAAATCGTGATGCATGGTGGGTCGGCGTGTCGCGGCTACCGGCCGCCGCGGGGAGATAACGTGCCGCCGTGAGGTCACCACGGCGCTGCTCCCGGAACGGCTGTCCCCGACAGGCGGTCGCCACTCTGACCTACGTCTACAGCGACTCGACCGCGGTGGTCGGCCCGCTGGCGGCGTTCGCCGAGCCGCACACGTACGACCTGTGTGAGCCGCACGCCCGCAGCCTGACCGCCCCGCGCGGGTGGGAGCTGGTGCGCCACGACGGTGACTTCGCCCCGCCGCCGCCCACCACCGACGACCTGGTCGCGCTGGCCGACGCCGTCCGTGAGGCGGCCCGTCCGGCACCGCCGCCGCGCCCGGAGGAGCACGACAACCTGCCGGGGCACCAGACCGGCCGCCGCGGCCACCTGCGGGTCATCCCGCCCTCGCACTGAGGCCCTGGCTGGGCAGCGCCACCAGTCGGTAGCGCTTCTGCAACCACGGGATCAGTTCCCGGTACGCCGAGATCGTGGTCGGCTGCCCGTAATCGTGGGACAGCACGATCGCGCCCTTGCCGACGTGCTTCTTCACCGCGTGCACGACCTTGGCCCGGTGCGCCGCGTCCGACTCGCCGCCCGGGTGCTCCCAGTCGCGCGGGTCCACCTGCCAGTAGATCGACGTCATGCCCAGCTCGGCGGCGGCGGCCACGAAGGCCGGCGTGAAGTTCCCGCCCGGCGCCCGCAGGTAGCTGATCCGGGCCCCGGGCACGGCCCGCCGGATGGCGTCGTTGGTGCGCTGCAGGTCCGCCCGGATCACCGCGGGCTTCTTCTTGCCCAGCGTCAGGCTGTGCCGCCAGGTGTGGTTGCACAGGGTGTGGCCCTCGGCGGCGATCCGCCGGACCAGTCCGGGGTACGCCGCGACGTTCTGCCCGACGACGCAGAAGGTGGCCTTGACCCGCGTCTGCTTGAGCAGGTCCAGCATCCGCGGGGTCTGCACGGGGTCGGGCCCGTCGTCGAAGGTCAGCGCCACCGCGGCGCCGCCGGTGCGCATGAGGCTGCCGGCCGGCCCGTCGGCGTGGGCCGGGACGCGCTTGGCCGGCTTCTTGCGCGCAGGGGCCGGAGCCTTTAAGGGGACGGCGGCGGGCTTCGCCGGGGCGGTTTCGCGCCGGGCCGGCTTCGTCGGAGCCGGCGCCTCGGCGGTGGACCGCGACGGCGCCGGAGCGGCCGAGGTGGCCGGGGCGGCGCTGACCCAGCGCGGGTCGCTCTCGGCCGCCACGGCCGTGCCGCAGCCGGCCAGGACGCTCAGCGCGAGGCCGAGCAGCAACACCTTGGGGGTACGCATCGCAGACAATCTCCGTCCGTCAGTCACCAACGAGGACGGAGGAAATATGGTCCCGTGCGCCGCCGCGAAGTTCGATCCCCCGCAGGGCTGGCACTCATCGGGGAGAAGATCCGTCCGGCCGGGGGCATTGGGGCAACGCCTCCGGCCGGATCGGTTCGGATCAGCGGGTCACTTGCTCCAGAACACGTACAGGGCGCCGTAGGGGACCGCCTTGGTCGTGCCGTCGGTGCAGGCGCCGGCCGGGGCCACGCCGCCGGAGGTGTAGAGCCGCTGGATGTGGGTGGCCTTGGCCAGCAGACCGTTGTCCGGGCCACTGTGGCTGTTGATCGTGAGCAGCAGCTCGGCGATCGTGCCGGGGCGCGCCCGCTCCGCCGTCTTCGTCGCCGTCACCAGGGAACCGTCGCGCTCCGACTGCCAGCTCGGGCCCTTGAAGTGGTGCAGCAGGCCACCGGGGCCGGCCAGCTTGGCCTCGGGCACGGAGCCTCCGGTGAAGACGCCGCCGGTGCAGGTGTAGGTCTGGGTGCCCTTGACGACCCGGTAGCTGCCGAGCCGGACCGCGCCCGCCGGCGGATCGATGACCGACGGCGACGCCACCGGCCGCGGCCGGGACCCGGGGGTGAGCTCCGCGGCGGACGCGTTGTAGCTGATCGCGCCGACGCCCACCAGCACGGTGGCGGCGGCGGCCATGGTCAGGGCACGGACGCGGGTTCGGGTACGGGGCATGGCAGTGTTCTCCTCCGATAGGTATGTCGCACCCCAGTACGCGGGCCACACGACTACGGATGGCCGGCTGCCCGAAAGTCGTCGGGCATTGCCCGGATAGACGATCCTGTGTGGATGACAGACCTCGACCTGCGTCCGGTTACCGAAGCGGACCTGCCGATGTTGCGGCGTTTCGCCGTCGAGCCCGGCCTGATCGGCAACGACTGGTTCGGCTTCCGTGACCCGCGGGCCCAGGACCGCCGCTTCGCCCAGGACGGCTATCTCGGCACCGACAACGGCCGGCTCATCGTCGCCACCGAGGGGCCGGCGGCGGGCTTCGTCACCTGGTCCGAGGGTCGGTACGGCGGCGCGGCGAGCTACTGGGAGATCGGCATCGTGCTGCTCCCGCAGTGGCGCGGCCGCGGCCTCGGCTGGCGGGCCCAGGCCATGCTGTGCGACTACCTTTTCCTGCACACCCCGGCACAGCGCATCCAGGCGGGCACCCAGCCGGAGAACGTGGCCGAGCAGAAGTCGCTGGTGAAGGCCGGCTTCCGGCTCGAGGGCACGGTCCGGTCGGCGGAGTTCCGGGCGGGCCAGTGGCGCGACGGACTGCTCTACAGCCGGCTGCGCACCGACCCCACGGTGGCCGTCTAGAGGTCGATGCCGGTCAGCACCATGACGCGCGGCTCGGTGTAGTCGTCCATCGCGCTGGCCACGCCCTCCCGGCCCACGCCACTGCCCTTCACCCCGCCGTACGGCATCTGGTCGGCCCGGTACGACGGCACGTCGCCCACGATCACGCCACCGACCTTCAGGTCACGGTGTGCGGCGAACGCCGTCTGGATGCTGTGGGTGAAGATGCCCGCCTGGAGCCCGTACGCCGAGTCGTTGATCGCCGCGAAGCCGGCGTCGTCGTCGCTCACCTCGGCCACCACCAGCACCGGCCCGAAGATCTCCTCGGTGACCACCTTGGCGCCGGCCGGGACGCCGGTCAGCACCGTCGGCGGGTACGTCGCACCGTCGCGCTTGCCGCCCACCGCCACCGTCGCGCCGCTGGCCACCGCCTCGTCGACCCACTCCTCGACGCGTTTAGCCGCGTCCTCGCTGATCATCGGGCCGACCTCGACCGCCGGGTCCCGCGGGTCGCCGGTGCGCAGTGCGTTCACGGCGTCGAGCAGCCGCGGTAGGAAGCCGGTGAGGCTCTCGTGCACGTAGACCCGCTGGACCGCGATGCAGCTCTGGCCGGCCTGGTAGGTGCCGAAGGTCGCCACCCGCTGGGCCGCCCAGCTCAGGTCGGCGTCGCTGCGGTAGTCGCCGCACAGCAGGACCGCCGCGTTGCCGCCCAGTTCGAGCGTCACGTGCTTGTCCGGCGCGGACCGGCGGATCTGCGCGCCGACCGGGCCCGAGCCGGTGAACGACACGATCGGCAGGCGTGGATCGGCGACCAGCGCGGCGGCGCGGTCGTTCGGGACCGGCAGCACCGAGAACATGCCGGCCGGCAGGTCGGTCTCGGCCAGCAGCTCGCCCAGCAGAAGCGCGGTCAGCGGGGTGGCCGGCGCGGGCTTGAGCACGATCGGCGCGCCGACCGCGATCGCCGGGGCGATCTTGTGGGCGACCAGGTTGAGCGGGAAGTTGAACGGCGCGATGCCCAGCACCGGCCCGCGCGGCACGCGCCTGACCAGGGCGAGCCGGCCGGCGCCGCCGGCGTCGGTGTCGAGGCGCTGCAGGTCGCCGGTGAACCGGCGGGCCTCCTCGGCCGCCCACCGGAAGACCGACACGGCCCGGTCGGCCTCCAGCCGGGCCCATTTCAGCGGCTTGCCGTTCTCGGCGGTGATCAGCGCGGCGATCCCCTCGCGGCGTTCGGCGAGGCGGCGCGAGACGTGGTCGAGGGCGGTCGCGCGCACGTGCGCGGGCAGGGCCGCGGCCCGGTCGGCGACCTCGGCCGCTGCCGCGACTGCGGCTTCGACCTGCGCCGCGGTGGCCCAGGTGGTCCGCCCGACCGGCCGCCCGTCGTACGGGTGCGTCACCGTGACTTCGTCGTCACCATGCGCTGTTTCGCCCGCGACATAGAACGCTGTGCTGTCCACCCGGCCAGCCTATGTCGCCGCCCGCCGGTATGGTCGGCGCTCGGCCCGGGAGGATCGATGACTATGCAGCTGGTGCTGCCCAGCGGTGTGACGTTGCAGCGCCGCGACACTCCGGCGGACGCCCATGACCTGCCGCCGCACGTGCTCGAACGCATCGCGCTGCGCTGGGCGGAGCGCGCCGGCTGCGAGCCCGGGCAGGTGGTGCTGCACGAGGACGAGCTCGGCTGGGCCGTGCAGGCGCCCGGCGTCCGCACGAGCTACGCCACGTTTGTCGACAAGGTCACCGGGCGGGTGGTGAGCTTCGCCAATCCGGCTTACTTGGACGATCAGTACCGCGCGCAGCTCGACTACGAGCGCGGTGTGCCGCCGCGCCCCGGCTTCGGCGGTGCGGCGGTCGAGGCGCCGGGAGCGGTCGCGGAGGTGGCGCTGGAGTCGTCCGCGACCGTGCACGCGAGCAGCGTCCGTACCGGTGAGCCGCCGGAACTGCACCCGCTCGTGCGGGCCCGGCTCGACGCCGTCCCGGCCCGCGCCCGGGTCCGCGGCGCCGAGTGGCATCCCGAGCTGATGGCGTTCGGAAAGCTCGTGCGGGGTCCCGATGACGTCGCTACGCACGTCGGACTGTGGCGGGTGCGGGAGCCGTCCGATCCGCGTCAGGGCCATGCCAACGGCGGACCGTGCGCCACCTGCACCGAGGTCCTCGGATACCGCCCGCTGTGGCCCTCGGACCGGCCCGGTCGTAAGGCCGGTGACTCCGCCTGGCAACGCCGGCTCGCCCGCCGCCGGTTGCACCGCCGTCCGGCCCCGGCCAAGGAACGCGTCGCCGAGCGGATCGAGCAGGTGCTGGCGGTCCGCGGGGTCGAGCACGAGCACACGGTCTTCCCGGCAGCGGTCGAGGCGCTCGAGCAGTATCTCGGGGCGGAATCCAGTGTCCAGGTGCCCGGCCGCTCGGTGCGTACGGCGCCGTTCCACATCGATCCGGGGTGGGCCGCCGACACCGCCGACACGCTGGGCCGGGTGGCACGGCGGATCGGTGCGCCGCTCTTCCCGCTCGGCACCGCCGGCTACGAGGGCCTGCTGGCCATCGACCCCGCGCGGCGGATGTTCCTGATCGACGAGACCGGCGAGTGGTCACTGGGCACCGGGCTACCCGCCGCACTCGACACCCTGCTGATGGGCCGATCCGCTCCCCGGGTCGACGGCTGATCAAGGCCCGCTGAACAGGTGGTTGTCGTGGGGCGTGATGCGGGTCACGATGGACGGGACTGGAGGTGCGCATGTCCAACCCGTGGCTCGCGCTCGCCCTCGGCACCGACCCCGCGGAACGGATCACCCAGGTGGGCCGGGCCCACGAACGGTTCGTGACCGGTGAACAACCAGTGACCCAGGTGCGCGACGTGGTGGCCGCGTCCTGGCGGCGCTCGGCCGGCGCGCTGGTCAGCCCCGACAGCACCGCGCCCATCGAGCTCAGCGACGGCGACCTGGAGGCGTACCGGGCCGCGCACCCGCTGGCCCGGGTGCTGCCGATCTTCCGGGACCTGCTCGGCGGGCTGGCCGACGACGGCGACCACCTGATGGCGGTCTGCGACGCGCACGGGCGCCTGCTCTGGGTCGAGGGCACCGCGTCGGTGCTGCGCGGCGCCGAGTCGATGAACTTCGTCCCCGGCGCCCGCTGGGACGAGGCGCACGCCGGCACCAACGCGCCGGGCACCGCGCTCGCCGTCGACCACCCGTTGCAGATCTTCGCCACCGAGCACTTCAGCCGCGGCGTGCAGCGCTGGACCTGCGCCGCCGCGCCGATCCACGACCCGGCGACCGGACGGCTGCTCGGCGCCATCGACGTGACCGGCGGCGACCACCTGGCCAACCCGCACAGCCTCGCGCTGGTCCGGGCGACCGCGCTGGCCGCCGAGGCCTACCTGGGGGCGCAGCAACCGGCCCGTGGTGCCACGGTGTCGGTGCTGGGGCGGGAGGACGCCGTGCTGTCGATCGGCGGCAAGCGGCTGCGACTCGGCCGCCGCCACTCCGAACTGCTCGTGCTGCTGCTGGTGCACCCCGAGGGGCGGACCGGCGATCAGCTCGGTTTCGACCTGTATGCCGACGACGCGAATCCGGTGACCGTCCGCGCCGAGCTCTCGAGGCTGCGCCGCATCCTGGGCCCCGAGCTGCTGGACTCGCGGCCCTACCGGCTCCGGGCCGAGGTCGACGCCGACTTCCTGACGGTGACCCGGCTGCTGGAGCGCGGACTGGTCGCGGACGCGCTGGCCGCCTACACCGGTCCGCTGCTGCCGTCCTCGGACGCCCCTGGGGTGACCCGGCTCCGCCGGCTGGTCGATTCCCGCCTGCGCGCGGCGGTGCTGAGCAGCGGCGACCCGCGCCTGGTGCAGACCTGGCTGGGCGAGCCCTGGGGCACCGACGACCTCGGGATGTGGGAGGCCTACGCCGCCGCCCTGCCACCCCGTTCCCCGGCTCTGCCGCTGGCGGTGGAGCGGATCGGCCAGTTGGCCGTCGAGTATGGTCTTGCAACGTCTGTGCAACGTCGCCGTAACTAACGTCACCCGTACCCGAACTGGTACGGAGGGACACGCGCATGACCATCTATTCCCCGCCCGGATCCGACGGTGCGGTCGTCAGCTACGAATCCCGTTACGACCACTGGATCGGTGGCGAGTACGTACCTCCTGTCAAGGGCCAGTACTTCGAGAACCCCTCGCCGGTGAACGGCCAGAACTTCTGTGAGATCGCCCGGGGCACCGCCGACGACGTCGAGCGGGCCCTCGATGCGGCGCACGGCGCGGCCGACGCGTGGGGCCGCACCTCCGTCTCCGAGCGGGCGAACATCCTCAACAAGATCGCCGACCGGATGGAGGCGAACCTCGAGCAGCTCGCCGTCGCCGAGACCTGGGAGAACGGTAAGCCGGTCCGCGAGACCATGGCCGCCGACATCCCGCTGGCCATCGACCACTTCCGCTACTTCGCCGGCGCGCTGCGGGCCCAGGAGGGCACCCTCGGCGAGATCGACGACGACACCGTCGCCTACCACTTCCACGAGCCGCTCGGCGTGGTCGCCCAGATCATCCCGTGGAACTTCCCGATCCTGATGGCGGTCTGGAAGCTGGCGCCCGCGCTGGCCGCCGGCAACGCCGTCGTGCTCAAGCCGGCCGAGCAGACCCCGGCGTCCATCCACTACTGGATGTCGCTGGTCGCCGACCTGCTGCCGCCGGGCGTGGTGAACATCGTCAACGGCTTCGGCGTCGAGGCGGGCAAGCCGCTGGCCTCCTCGAGCCGGGTGGCCAAGGTGGCGTTCACCGGCGAGACCACCACCGGCCGGCTGATCATGCAGTACGCCTCCGAGAACATCATCCCGGTGACCCTGGAGCTCGGCGGCAAGAGCCCGAACATCTTCTTCGACGACGTCAGCGCGCAGGACGACGACTTCATGGACAAGGCGCTCGAGGGCTTCTCGATGTTCGCCCTGAACCAGGGTGAGGTCTGCACCTGCCCGTCGCGCGCGCTGATCCAGCAGGGCCACTACTCCGACTTCCTCGCCGCGGGCGTCAAGCGCGTGGAGAACATGAAGCAGGGCAACCCGCTGGACACCGACACCCAGGTCGGCGCGCAGGCCTCCAACGACCAGCTGGAGAAGATCCTGTCGTACTTCGACATCGGCCGGCAGGAGGGCGCCAAGGTGCTCATCGGCGGGGCCCGGGCCGACCTCGGCGGGGACCTGGCCGGCGGCTACTACGTGCAGCCGACCGTCTTCGAGGGCGCCAACTCGATGCGGATCTTCCAGGAGGAGATCTTCGGCCCGGTGGTGTCGGTGACCTCGTTCTCCGACTACGCCGACGCGATCAAGACCGCCAACGACACCCTCTACGGCCTCGGCGCCGGCCTGTGGACGCGGGACATGAACACCGCGTACCGGGCGGGCCGGGCGATCAAGGCCGGCCGGGTGTGGACCAACTGCTACCACCTGTACCCGGCGCACGCGGCGTTCGGCGGCTACAAGCAGTCCGGCATCGGCCGCGAGAACCACAAGATGATGCTGGACCACTACCAGCAGACCAAGAACCTGCTGGTCAGCTACTCGCCCAAGGCCATGGGATTCTTCTAGGCCATGGGAGCCCGAGTAGACGTGACGCCCGCGGCGGCCGACCTGATCCGGTCGCTGCGGGGACAGCACGGCCCGCTGATGTTCCATCAGTCCGGCGGCTGCTGCGACGGCAGCGCCCCGATGTGTTACCCGGAGGGCGAGTTCCGTACCGGTGCGAGCGATGTGCTGCTCGAGGAGCTGCACATCGAAGGCGTGGCCGAACCGGTGTCCTTCTGGATGAGCACCTCGCAGTTCGAGGCCTGGCGGCACACCCACCTCACCGTGGACGTGGTGCCGGGCCGGGGCAGCGGCTTCAGTCTGGAGGCGCCCGAGGGGGTGCGTTTCCTGATCCGCAGCCGCATCCTCACACCCGAGGAACTGGCGGCGCTGCCGTCGTGACCAGGCCCGGCCGGACGGCGGGAAACTGCCGCCCGGCCGGGTTGTCGCTGCGCTAGGGTCTCCGCCCGTGACCGACGACGACTGGCCGCGTACCGAAGCCGAGGCGCTGGCCGTGCAGGACGCCCTCCGGCCGCGGCTGCTGGGCGGGCCCGGACCCGGGCGGCCGGCGACGGTCGCGGGCCTGGACGTGGCCTATCACGAGGACGGCGAGCGGCTCGCGGCGGCGATCGTCGTGCTGGACACCGCGGACCACCGCGTCGTGGACACGGCTGTGGTGCGGGGCCGGGCCGCTTTCCCGTACGTGCCCGGACTGTTCGCCTTCCGGGAGATCCCGGCGCTGTTGACGGCCCTGGACCGGCTCACCGTGCGGCCCGATGTGCTGATCTGCGACGGCCACGGGCTGGCGCATCCCCGGCGCTTCGGACTCGCCTGCCACCTGGGCGTGCTCACCGGCCTGCCCTCGTACGGCGTCGGCAAGACCCCGCTGGTGGGCAGTTGGGAGCCGCCCGGCGAGCGCCGCGGCGACCGGTCCCCGCTCGTCGACGACGGGGAGACCGTGGGCGCCGTGCTGCGGACCCGGGACGCGGTGAAGCCGGTCTTCGTCTCGGTCGGGCACCGGATGGACCTCGGCACCGCCTGCGCGCTCACCCTCGGGCTCACGCCCCGCTTCCGGCTGCCGGAGACGACGCGGGCCGCCGACCGGGCCTGCCGGGACGGATTGCGGCAGCCGGATGTAACAGTCCCGAGACGGTGACGCCACGCTGTTGCGACCCGCCGGTCACCCTCGCTCCGATAGTGTCGGCGGGTCGAACATCGTGCCGAGGAGTGACCGTTGTCTGATCTGTCCCAGCTCGTCAAGGCGTACGACGTCCGTGGCGTCGTGCCCGACCAGCTCAACGAGACCGTGGCCCGGGCCCTGGGCACGGCGTTCGTGGAGATGCTCCGCGAGTCGGGGGACGACGCGGAACGGATCGTGCTGGCCCACGACATGCGCGAGACCGGCCCCGCGCTGGTCGCCGCGTTCTCCGCCGGGGCCAACTCGGCCGGCGCCACCGTCGTGCACACCGGCCTCGGCTCGACCGATCAGCTCTACTACGCCTCGGGCGTGCTCGGCCTGCCCGGCGCCATGTTCACCGCCAGCCACAACCCGGCGAAGTACAACGGCATCAAGCTGTGCCGGGCCGGCGCCCGCCCGGTGGGCCAGGACAGCGGTCTGATCATCGTCCGGCAGCGGGCCGAGGAGCTGCTCAACGACCTCGACGCGGTGGGCGAGGTGCCGCCGGCGATCGAGCACCGCAACCTGCTCGCCGACTACGCCCGGCACCTGCGCGGGCTCGTCGACCTGTCCGGCATCCGGCCGCTGAAGGTCGTCGTCGACGCCGGCAACGGCATGGGCGGCTACACCGTCCCGGCCGTGCTCGGCGACCAGGAGCTGTCCGCGCTGCCGCTGGAGATCGTGCCGCTCTACTTCGAGCTGGACGGCTCGTTCCCGAACCACGAGGCCAACCCGCTGGACCCGGCCAACCTGGTGGACCTGCAGGCCGCCGTCCGCGAGCACGGCGCCGACCTGGGCCTGGCCTTCGACGGCGACGCCGACCGCTGCTTCGTGGTCGACGAGAACGGCGACCCGGTGTCCCCGTCGGCCATCACCGCTCTGGTGGCCAAGCGGGAGCTGGCCAAGTTCCCGGGCAGCACGGTCATCCACAACGTGATCACCTCGGCCGCGGTGCCCGAGATCATCACCGAGAACGGCGGTGTCCCGGTCCGCAGCCGGGTCGGCCACTCCTTCATCAAGGCGGAGATGGCCCGCACCAACGCGGTCTTCGGCGGCGAGCACTCGGCGCACTACTACTTCCGTGACTTCTGGTTCGCCGACACCGGCATGCTCGCCGCGATGCACGTGCTCGCCGCGCTCGGTGGCCAGCCGCAGCCGCTGTCGCAGTTCGCGGCCGAGTTCGAGCGTTACGCCGCCTCGGGTGAGATCAACTCCACGGTGGCCGACGCGCCCGCCAAGGTCGCCGAGGTCCGCGCCGCGTTCCCCGACGCCACGCTGGACGAGTTCGACGGCATGACCCTGCGGCTCAGCGACGGCGCCTGGTTCAACCTGCGTGCCTCCAACACCGAGCCGCTGCTGCGCCTGAACGTGGAAGCGCCGAAGCCGGACCGGATGGCGGCCCTGCGCGACCAGGTGCTCGCCATCGTTCGCGGTTAGGATCACCTGGATCCGCAAAGCCCGCGCACGTTATAAGGAGCCGTTCGGTGGCCCTCGACCCGCAGTTGCTGGAGATTCTGGCCTGCCCGGACACACACCACGCGCCGCTGGAGTACGACGCCGGCGCGCAGACGCTGACCTGCACCGAGTGCGGACGCGTCTTCCCGGTGCGTGACGACATCCCGGTTCTCCTCCTGGACGAGGCGATCACCGAAGGGAAGGTTTCCTGATGGCGGGCCCGTTCGAGGGAGGGGCCGGTCTGACCGGGCGCCGGGTGGCCGACGAGTCGCTGCTCTCCGACGAGAAGGCGATGCTCGAGAACGACCCGGGCGGCATGCTGCGGGCCACCGCGTCCGCCGGCGCCCAGGTCCGGGAGTCGGCCGCGCTGGCCGCCGAGGCCAACCTGAGCGTGCTCGCCGACGAGGGCCGGCCCCGCGCCGTCGTCGTGGCCGGCATCGGCACCGCCGGCCTGACCGGTGACATCCTGGCCACCGTCGCGGGCCCGCGCTGCCCGGTCCCGGTCATCGGGCACCGCAGCGCCGGGGTCCCCGGCTGGGTCGGCGCGGCCGACGTGGTCATCGCCGTCTCGGCCAGCGGCCGCAGCCCCGAGGCGCTGGCCGCCGCGGACGCCGCCGCCCGCCGCGGCGCACGCCTGGTGGCGATCGGCAACCCCGACTCCGAGCTGCAGGCCGTGGCCGAGCGGGCGCGGGCGCCGTTCATCCCGGTGCCACGGCGCGCCCCGGCCCGGGCCAGCCTCTGGGGCCTGGCCGTGCCGGTGCTGCTGGCCGCCCGCAGCCTGGGCCTGGTCAAGGTCAACGAGGCCGACCTGGCCGAGACCGCCGCCCGGCTGGACGCCGACGCCGAGCGCTGCCGGGCCGGGGCCGAGTCCTTCGTCAACCCGGCGAAGTCGCTGGCGCTGGGGCTGGCCGGCTCGATCCCGATCGTGTGGGGCTCGTCCCCGCTGGCCACGGTCGCCGCCCGCCGCTTCGCCGACACCCTGGCCGCCAACGCCCGCTATCCGGTGATGGCCGGTGCGCTGGGCGAGGCCGGCCGCGGCCGGGTCGGCCTGCTCGACGGGCCGTTCGGCGGCCTGGCCGAGTCGTCGCGCGACATCTTCGCCGACCCGGATGAGCTGGAGGAGCTCAGCACCCGGCTGCGGCTGGTGGTGCTGCGCGACGGCGGTCTCAACCCCGAGGAGGAGGCCGACGAGCCGGTGGCCGTCGAGGAGCGCCGCGCGGACGCGGTGCAGACCCTCGCGGAGCGCCGCGGCGTGCGCTGCGACGTGGTCACCGCCGAGGGCGGCTCGGCCCTGGAGCGGCTGGCGTCGCTGGTCGCGGTCCCCGACTTCGCCTCGATCTATCTGGCCCTGGCCCACGGCCTGGACCCGATGGCCGTGCCGGCCATCAACGAGATGAAGGAGCTCAGCAACCCGATGCCGGAGGGACTCCAGTGAGCGCAGGCGGCGGCACCAAGGCGATTATCGCGGCCCTGGCGGCGAACCTGGGCATCGCGGCCACCAAGTTCGTCGCGTGGCTGCTGACCAGCTCGTCGTCGATGCTGGCCGAGTCCATCCACTCGGTCGCCGACTCCGGCAACCAGGCGCTGCTGCTGCTCGGCGGCAAGCGCGCGCAGCGCAAGGCCACCCCGGAACACCCCTTCGGGTACGGCCGTGAGCGCTACATCTACGCGTTCATCGTCTCCATCGTGCTGTTCAGCGTCGGTGGCCTGTTCGCGCTGTACGAGGCGTACCACAAGATCCAGGAGAAAGAGGGCATCCACGAGTGGCAGTGGGTGCCGGTGACCGTGCTGGTCGTCGCGATCGGCCTGGAGAGCTACTCGTTCCGGACGGCCATCAAGGAGTCCAACCACACCCGCGGCAAGACCTCCTGGGTCAACTTCGTGCGCCGGGCCAAGGCGCCTGAGCTGCCGGTCGTGCTGCTCGAAGACGCGGGCGCGCTGCTCGGCCTGGTGTTCGCGCTGTTCGGCGTGGTGCTGACCCTGATCACCGGCAACGGCATCTGGGACGGCATCGGCACGGCGGCGATCGGCCTGCTGCTGGTGACCATCGCCGCCATCCTGGCCCTGGAGACCAAGAGCCTGCTGCTCGGAGAGGGCGCCAACCCGGAGGACGTCGCCAAGATCCAGCAGGCGATCATGGCCGGTCCCGGCGTCGAGCGCATCATCCACATGAAGACGCTGCACCTGGGCCCGGAGGAGCTGCTGGTGGCCGCGAAGATCGCGGTGCAGCCGTCGGAGCTGGCCGCGGACGTGGCCCGGCACATCAACGAGACCGAGGTGCGGATCCGCGAGGCGCTGCCCATCGCCCGTGTCATCTACCTGGAGCCGGACATCTACCACCCGCAGGCCGGGGCGACCTCGGCGACCGAGGCCGGCACTCTGCCCGCGACGGCGTAACTCTTCACGAAACGGGGCGGCTGTGGCTGCTGTTTACCCCCTGCGGGGTGTCATCCGGCCGTACGCCTGGGGCTCGCGGAGCGCGCTGGCCGAGCTGCAGGGCCGGCCGGCGCCCACCGACGCTCCCGAGGCGGAGCTGTGGCTGGGTGCCCATCCGGGTGACCCGTCCACGGTGACCGGGCCGGACGGCCCGGTCAGCCTGGCCGCGCTGATCGGCGACGATCCGAAGGGTCAGCTGGGCGCCGAGGTCGCCGACGAGTTCGGGGCCCGGCTGCCGTACCTGATGAAGGTGCTGGCCGCCGAGGCGCCGCTGTCGCTGCAGGCCCACCCGGACGCCGAGTACGCGAAGCAGGCGTACGCGGCTCAGGAGGCCGACCCGCAGGCCGTGCGCAACTACACGGACGCGCACCACAAGCCGGAGATGCTGGTCGCGCTCACGCCGTTCGACGCGCTCTGCGGTTTCCGGGCCCCGGACGTGTCCGCGGCGGTCCTGGAGGGTCTGCGCATCCCGCGCCTGGCCCCGGTGATCGCGGCCCTGCGGGCTGGTCCGGCCGGGCTGCGCGACGCCGTCCAGGAGCTGCTGACCTGGCCGGCGGACGACCGCACAGCCCTGATCGCGGACGTGCTCGCGGCGGCCCGCGCCTCCGGCGAGTACGCCCAGAGCTACACCCTGGCGGCCGACCTGGCCGGCCGCTACCCGGACGACCCGGGTGTGCTGGTCGCCCTGCTGCTCAACCAGGTCCGCCTGGCGCCGGGGGAGGCGATCTACATGCCGGCCGGCAACCTGCACGCCTACCTGAGTGGCACGGGTGTCGAGATCATGGCGGCCAGCGACAACGTCCTGCGCGGCGGGCTGACCCCGAAGCGGGTGGACGTCGACGAGTTGCTGCGCGTGCTGCGCTTCGAGGTCCTGGCCGACCCGATCCTGCCGGCGACGCAGGTGGCGCCGGGCGTGCAGACGTGGCCGGTGCCGGTCCGCGAGTTCGCGCTCTACCGGCTCGAGCTCACCCCGGCCGGCCCGCCGTTGCGCCTGCCGGGGGAGGGGCCACGCATCGTCCTGGGCGTCCGCGGCGACGTGTTCGTGGCCGAGGCGGTCGACGGCACGCCGGTCGAGGTGACGCCGGGGACGGCGGCCTACGTCCCGGCCGAGACGGGTCCGGCCACGGTGGCCGGCGTCGGCGAGGTCTTCGTGGCGGCCGTAGCCTCCTGACCGGTTCGCGCTCGCGGCGACCGGTCCGGGCCTCTGCGAGGATTTCTCGCATGGGTAGTGCTGAGAACATCGACATCCGCCCGGGCGCCGTCGCGGACGTGCCGATCGTGCTGGGATTGCTCGACAAGGCGGTCCGCTGGCTGGTGGCGCGGGGCCGGCCCGGTCAGTGGGGCACGGAACCGCTGTCGGCCCGGCCCCAGCTCCACGCCTCGACCAGCGACGCGGCCCGGGCCGGCAACCTGTTCCTGGCGTACCTCGGCGGGCAGCCGGTGGGTGCGCTGACGGTCGGCAACACGCCCGCCTACGTCCCGCCGGCGCCGGAGCCCGAGCTGTACGTGAACCTGCTGGTGACCGATCGCGACCACCCGGGACACAACGTCGGCGGACGCCTGCTGGACCACGCCCGGCAGCTGGGCCGGGCGCGCGGGGCGGTCCTGCTGCGGGTCGACTGCTACGCCGGCGACGACCAGGCGCTGATCCGCTACTACGAACGCCAGGGATTCCGGCGGGTCACGCCGTTCGAGGTCGCCCGGGAGAACGCCCCCGCCTGGCCGGGGCAGCTGCTCCAGGACCGCCTCGATGACGGGCCGTCACCTGCGGGGAACGCCACGACTTAAGGATTCGACCCGAAATTTCCCGATTTGCTTGACATGGCGTGTGCGGAGTGTGAATCTATAAACACGCAGCGTCATTGGTGATCGGGGGGTCCCACGGACGCGCGCGGTACCAAACCGGGGGGATGAACGGGGCGGCGGATCTTCGGACCCGTCGCCCCGTTCGCTGTCCGGAAGATCCTCCCGGCGGCCGGGTGACAGGGCGCGACGCCACGCCGGCCGGGCCGGGGTGCCGGTCGGCCCGGTGCTGCGGGTGTCGGCTTTGTGCGCGTACCGGAAAAGAACTGGCCGTCGGCGTAAAGTTGACGGCTGCCTTGACCCCCGTCTCCCCAGGAGCATGGATGACCAGCACCCTCCGCGCCGCCGCCGGTGCGCAGCGCCCCAAGACCGTCGCCGAGGGCGACTTCAAGGTCGCGGACCTCTCGCTCGCCGCGTTCGGTCGTAAGGAGATCGAGCTGGCCGAGCACGAGATGCCCGGCCTGATGTCGCTGCGCAAGGAGTACGGCCCGAGTCGGCCGCTGCGGGGCGCGCGGGTGACCGGTTCGCTGCACATGACGATCCAGACCGCGGTCCTCATCGAGACGCTGACCGCATTGGGTGCCGAGGTCCGCTGGGCCTCCTGCAACATCTTCTCCACCCAGGACCACGCCGCGGCCGCGATCGTCGTCGGCCCGGACGGCACCCCCGAGGCCCCCGCCGGGGTGCCCGTCTACGCCTGGAAGGGCGAGACGCTGGAGGAGTACTGGTGGTGCACCGAGCAGGTGCTGCGCTGGCCCGACGGCGAGGGCCCCAACATGATCCTCGACGACGGGGGTGACGCCACCCTGCTGGTGCACAAGGGCGCCGAGTTCGAGAAGCTCGGGTCGGTCCCGGCCGCGGACACCGCCGACTCCGAGGAGTACGCGGTCATCCTGAGCGTGCTCGCTCGTTCGCTGCGCGAGGACGACCGGCGCTGGACCCGGATCGCCGCCGGCATCAAGGGCGTCACCGAGGAGACCACCACCGGCGTGCACCGTCTGTACGAGATGCAGCAGCAGGGCACGCTGCTGTTCCCGGCGATCAACGTCAACGACTCGGTCACCAAGAGCAAGTTCGACAACAAGTACGGCTGCCGGCACTCGCTGATCGACGGCATCAACCGGGCCACCGACGTGCTGATCGGCGGCAAGGTGGCGGTGGTCTTCGGCTACGGCGACGTCGGCAAGGGCTGCGCCGAGTCGCTGCGCGGCCAGGGCGCCCGGGTCATCGTCACCGAGGTCGACCCGATCTGCGCGCTGCAGGCCGCGATGGACGGCTACCAGGTCGCCACCATGGACGACGTGGTCGAGACGGCCGACATCTTCGTCACCGCGACCGGCTGCTTCAACGTGATCACCAGCGAGCACATGGCCCGGATGAAGCACCAGGCCATCGTCGGCAACATCGGGCACTTCGACAACGAGATCGACATGGCCGGCCTGGCCCGGCGCCCGGACGTGCGGCGGATCAATATCAAGCCGCAGGTCGACGAGTGGAAGTTCGCCGACGGGCACTCGGTGATCGTGCTCTCCGAGGGCCGCCTGCTGAACCTGGGCAACGCGACCGGGCACCCGTCGTTCGTGATGAGCAACAGCTTCTCGAACCAGACGATCGCCCAGATCGAGCTGTTCACCAAGACCGACGAATACCCGGTCGGCGTCTACGTGCTGCCCAAGCACCTGGACGAGAAGGTCGCCCGGCTGCACCTGGGCGCGCTCGGGGTCAAGCTCACCGAGCTGACCAAGGAGCAGGCGTCGTACCTGGGGATCGCGGTCGAGGGCCCGTACAAGCCGGACCACTACCGCTACTGAGAGTCGTGGGCCGCCGCGTGGAAAAGCGAACCGGCGGTTGCCGCCACCGGTCCGCTTCCCTGTCTGCCGGCCACCCCCGCAGGCGGCCCGCAGGTGGCCGCAGCAACCCGCGGCCTGGTGCGCTGCCTCCCGCCCGGCGACCCGCACCAAAGTCTGCCTTCCCCTCTCATTACCACACGGTCCGGGCTCCGCTGCAAGTGCATATAGTGTCGTGCAAGTTGCAGTCAGTCACCGGTACGGTGGTCCCGTGGCGAGGCCGACATCGATGGCCGCACGCCGGGAGCTCGGCGCCGAGCTGCGCCGGCTGCGCGGCGAGCGCCGGGGGGCCGAGGTCGCGGCCCGGCTCGGCTGGTCCGAGTCCAAGCTGAGCCGGATCGAGACGGCCCGGACCGGGATCAGCGAGGCGGACCTCGACCGGCTGCTCCGGCTCTACGCGGGTACGCCGGGTGAGCAGTCCCGCCTGCGTGACCTGGCCCGGCGCGGACGGGTCCGGGTCTGGTGGGCGCCCTACCGCTCGTCGGTCGCCGAGCCCTACGACGAGTACGTGGCGTTCGAGGCCGAGGCCGTCGTCATCTGCGAGTGGGAGGCGCAGGTGGTGCCCGGCCTGCTGCAGACCGACGAGTACGCGCACGCGGTCATCGAGGTGGGCGCCGACCTGCACGACCCGGAGACGGTGCAGCAGCGGACCGCCCTGCGCATGGCCCGGCAGAGCGTGCTCACCCGCGACCCGCCGCCTCGGCTCTGCGTGGTCCTCGACGAGTCGGCCCTGCACCGCGAGGTCGGCGGCCGCGACGTGCTGCGCCGCCAGGTGCAGCGGCTCTACGACGCCAGCCAGCGGCCCGGCGTCGAGCTGCACGTGCTCCCGTTCGCCGCGGGAGCCCACGCCGCGCTGGGTGAGGCGTTCGTCATCTTCGAATTCGGCGACTCCGGGCGGGCGCCGGTCGTGCACAGCGAGGACCTGGTCGGCGGCCAGTTGCGCACGAAAGACTCGCACGTGCGGGTGTACCGGGAGGCTTTCGCCGATCTCCGGCGGCGGGCGCTGACGGTGGACGACACTCGGGATCTGATCGCTCGAACGGGGGATGGCCTGCGGTAGCCGATGGGCGTTACCCGAGGCGAGTATTCATCCGCGGAAGGGCATGACATTGCAGAACCAAGGCTTGACCTGGCGAAAGAGCACCCGTAGCGCCGCCGCCGGGCACTGTGTGGAGATCGCCTCGGCCGCCGCCGCGGTGTTCGTCCGGGACTCCAAGGACGTCGCCGGGCCGGTCCTGGAGTTCGGGGCCCGGGACTGGGCCGACTTCCTGGGCGGCGTCCGCGCGGGCCGCTTCGACCGCTGATCTCTGAGCAGGGCGGTTCTCCCCGGGGGAGGGCCGCCCTGACGTGTGACCGGCCTGATAGCGGCTCAGCTTGACGGATGTGGTTCGCCCGTGACTAAGGTATGCCGAGCCTTACTTAGGGATGCCTTAGCGACGGAGTGCCATGCTCGCCACCTACCTCATCGGCCTGCGTGAGGGGTTGGAAGCCACCCTGGTGGTCAGCATCCTCATCGCGTTCCTGGTGAAGTCCGACCGCAAGGACCGGCTCGTCCAGGTCTGGTCCGGCGTCGGGCTCGCCGTGGCACTGTCCGTCTTCTTCGGCTGGCTGCTCAGCTACACCTCGACCACCCTGCTGCAGAAGTACGAGCACCGCGAGCTGTTCGAGGCGATCACCTCGATCCTGGCCGTGGTCTTCGTGACCTGGATGATCTTCTGGATGCGCAAGGCCGCCCGCTCGATCGCCGGCGAGCTGCGCGGCAAGCTCCACGACGCGCTGGAGGTCGGCTCGATCGCGGTGGCCGTGATGGCGTTCCTCGCCGTCGTCCGCGAGGGCCTCGAGACCTCACTGATCTTCTACTCCGCCGTGCAGGGCGCCGCCGACAACAGCCGCCCGCTCTACGCGCTGCTCATCGGCATCGCGTCCGCGGTGGTCATCGGCTACCTGATGTACGCGACCGCGGTGCGGATCAACCTCTCGGTCTTCTTCACCTGGACGGGCGCCCTGCTCATCCTGGTCGCCGCCGGCATCGGAAAGTACGGCGTGCACGACTTCCAGGAGGCCAACGCCCTGCCCGGCCTCAACAACCTGGCGTACGACATCAGCGGCGTGCTCGACCCCTCGGCCTGGTACACCGCCCTGCTGACCGGCATGTTCAACATCACCCCGACCGCGTCGGTGCTCGAGACGATCGCCTGGGCCGCGTACGGCATCCCGGTACTCGTGCTCTTCCTCCGGCCGGCGCGCAAGAAGGCGCCGGTCGTCACCCCCGAACCCACCCCGGCCCCCGCGCCGCAGCAGTAGGAGAAGCCCCGCCCATGCGTACCACCCGAATCCTCGCGCTCGCCGCGGTCGGCGTCCTCGGCGGCGCCCTGGCCGCGTGCGGCGGCGACAAGGCCGACGACACCGCCGCCGGTGCCACGGGCGGGCCGATCACCGTCAAGGCGTCCGACACGGCCTGCGAGGTCGCCCGGAACCAGGCCGACGCCGGCACCAGCGTCTTCACCATCACCAACGGCGGCAACAAGGTCACCGAGTTCTACGTGTACGCCCCCGGCGACCGGGTCATGGGCGAGGTCGAGAACATCGCTCCCGGCCTCACCCGTGAGCTGCACGTGGAGCTGCCGGCCGGCTCGTACGAGACCGCCTGCAAGCCCGGCATGATCGGCAAGGGCATCCGGGCCGCGCTGACCGTCTCCGGCTCCTCGGCCCCGCTGACCGACGACGCCAAGCTCGCCGACGCGACCGCCAGCTACTCGCGGTACGTCCGGAGCCAGACCGCCGCGCTGCTGCCCAAGACCGAGGAGTTCGTGGCCGCGGTCAAGGCCGGCGAGGTCGACAAGGCCAGGGCGCTGTTCCCGGTGACCCGCACGTACTGGGAGCGCATCGAGCCGGTGGCGGAGATCTTCGGTGACCTCGACCCGAAGATCGACGGCCGCGAGGAGGTCGTCGAGGAGGGCATGGAGTTCACCGGCTTCCACCGCCTCGAGAAGGACCTGTGGGCGGCCAAGCCGGACGTCTCCAAGGACGGCCCGATCGCCGACCAGCTGCTGGCCGACGTGAAGGAGATCGTCGCCAAGGCCAACGCCGAGAAGCTCTCCCCGCTGCAGCTCGCCAACGGCGCCAAGGCCCTGCTGGACGAGGTCGCCACCGGCAAGATCACCGGCGAGGAGGACCGCTACTCGCACACCGACCTGTGGGACTTCAACGCCAACGTCGAGGGTTCCAAGGCCGCCATCGCGTCGTTGCGCCCGGTCCTTGAGGAGCGTGACCCCACGCTGGTCAAGACGCTTGACACCGAGTTCGCCAACGTGGACACGGCCCTGGCGAAGTACCGCGACGGCGACGGCTGGAAGCTGCACAACACCCTCAGCGAGGCCGACCTGAAGGGTCTCTCCGACGCGATCAACGCGCTCGCCGAGCCGATCAGCAAGGTTGCCGCGGTCGTCTCGAAGAAGTAGGGAGACCCCTCGATGTCGGACAGCATCGTTTCGCGCCGGCGGGCCATCGCGCTCGCCGGCGTCGGCGTGGCCGGGGTGGCCGGTGCCGCCGCCGTCGGTGGTGCGCTGGTCAAGGGCGCGTCCGCCGAAGAGCCGCACCCCGTCGAGGGCGCGGTCGCGTTCACCGGCGAGCACCAGGCCGGCATCGTCACCCCCGCCCAGGACCGGCTGCACTTCGTCGCGTTCGACGTCATCACCAAGGACCGCGACCGCCTGGTCAGCATGCTCAAGGAGTGGACCGCCGCGGCGGCCCGGATGACCGCCGGGCGCGACGCCGGCGAGATCGGGGCGGTCGGCGGCATCCCCGAGGCGCCGCCGGACGACACCGGCGAAGCGCTGGGACTGCCGCCCTCGGCCCTGACCATCACGGTCGGCTTCGGTCCCACGCTGTTCCGCGACGCCACCGGCAAGGACCGCTTCGGCATCGCCGCCAAGCGGCCCGAGGCGCTGGCCGACCTGCCGCACTTCCCGGGCGACCGGCTGGACGACAGCATCTCCGGCGGCGACCTGTGCGTGCAGGCGTGCGCCAACGACCCGCAGGTGGCCGTGCACGCGATCCGCAACCTGGCCCGGATCGGGATGGGCGTGGTCAGCGTGCGCTGGTCGCAGCTCGGCTTCGGGCGTACGTCGTCGACTTCCACGACGCAGGCGACCCCGCGCAACCTGTTCGGTTTCAAGGACGGCACGGCAAACCTGAAGCTCGAGGAGACCGAGCTGCTGCGCGACCACCTGTGGGTGCAGCCGGGCGACGGGCCCGACTGGATGACCGGTGGGTCGTACCTGGTGAGCCGCAAGATCCGGATGATCGTGGAGACCTGGGACCGCTCCTCGCTGGCCGAGCAGGAGATGATCGTCGGCCGGCGCAAGGGCTCCGGCGCGCCGCTGGGCAAGACCGGCGAGTTCGAGGAGCCCGATCTCGAGGCCCGCGGCGCCGACGGCGAGCCGGTGCTGGCCGTGAACTCGCACGTCCGGCTGGCCCACCCGAATTCGAACGGCGGCGCCCGGCTGCTGCGCCGCGGCTACAACTTCGTGGACGGCTCGGACGGCCTGGGCCGGCTCGACGCGGGACTTTTCTTCATCGCGTACCAGCGTGATCCCCGCAAGCAGTTCGTGCCGATCCAGCGCAACCTGTCGCGGACGGACGAGATGAACGAGTACCTCAAACCGGTCTCCCAGGCGCTGTTCGCCTGCCCGCCCGGCGTGACCGGACCGGCGGACTTCTGGGGCCGCGCGCTCTTCTCATAGCCTGGATTTTCGGGCGCCGGCGGGCCATGATCAGCAGCACCGCCGGAGCATGATCGCCGGGCGGTCACACGGGCCTGAAGGGGACAGTGCAATATTGGATCGCATGAGAGCCCGGGTACTCGTCGTCGATGACGACCCAGCGCTGGCCGAGATGCTCGGCATCGTCCTGCGCAGCGAAGGTTTCCTGCCCTCCTTCGTCGCCGACGGTGAGCGCGCACTGGCGGCGTTCCGGGAGAGCCGGCCCGACATCGTCCTGCTCGACCTGATGCTGCCCGGCATGAGCGGCATCGACGTGGCGCGGGCGATCCGCACCGAGTCCGGCATCCCGATCGTCATGCTGACCGCCAAGAGCGACACGGTCGACGTGGTGCTCGGCCTCGAGTCCGGCGCCGACGACTACGTGGTCAAGCCGTTCAAGCCCAAGGAACTGGTCGCGCGGATGCGCGCCCGGCTGCGCCGGGGCGAGGACGCCGCGCCCGAGATGCTCACCATCGGGCCGCCCGGTAACCAGATCACCATCGACGTGCCCGCGCACACCGTCTCCCGCGACGGCGAGGAGGTGAAGCTGACGCCGCTCGAGTTCGACCTGCTGGTCGCCCTCGCCCGCAAGCCGCGGCAGGTCTTCACCCGCGAGGTGCTGCTGGAGCAGGTCTGGGGTTACCGGCACGCGGCCGACACCCGGCTGGTCAACGTGCACGTCCAGCGGCTGCGCGCCAAGATCGAGCCGGACCCGGAGCGGCCGGAGATCATCCTTACGGTGCGCGGTGTCGGTTACAAGGCGGGCACCGGCTAGCAGGTAGGAGGGCCTTCAGCCCGGTCAAGGGCGGTGGTGGGGCGGTTGGACGGGGGGATAGCCTTGCCCCCGAGATGCATGCTCCCGCCTGGCTACCGATGCCCATCCGCCGCACCCTGAGGGTGGTGCGACGGCAATGGCGCATCGGCGTGCGCCACGGCCTCCGGCTGTCCGCACCCGCCCGCCGCGCCTGGCGCCGCTCGCTGCACCTGCGCGTGGTGACCCTGACCCTGGTGACCTCCAGCCTGCTGGTCGGCGGCTTCGGCTGGTTCATCGCCGACCGCAGCACCCAGATCCTGCTGGACCGGGCCGTGGACGAGGTCAAGGCGCAGATGCAGGGCAAGGTGGAGTACGCCTACCAGCAGCTGACCGTCCACAACCAGGTGCGCGACCAGGAGCTGCCGGCGACCATCAGCGCCACGGTGGACCGGCTCGCCGACGGCGACTCCGCCGAGAGCGGCGGCGCGATCGTCTCGCTGCGGGCCGACACCATCCCCGAGATCAAGCCGGACACCTCGGTCACGGTCGAGACCCAGCCGCTGATCACCCGCGACATGGTGCGCCTGGTGGCCGAGTCCGAGCAGGTGGCCCAGCAGATCCGCACCCTCGAGGTGGCCGGGATGCGGACCAAATACCTGGTGTACGGCTCCCCGGTGCCCACCCGGTTCGGTCACGTCGAGCTCTACTACCTCGTGCCGCTGACCACCGAGGACCGGGCGGCCAACCAGATCCGCACCACCGTGCTGGTCACCGGGCTGGCCCTGGTCATCCTGCTGGGGATCGTCGCCTGGCTGGTCACCCGGATGGTCGTCACGCCGGTGCGGGTCGCCGCCCGCACCGCCCAGCGGCTCTCGGCCGGCCTGCTCGACCAGCGCATGAAGGTCGACGGCGAGGACGACCTGGCCCTGCTGGCCGCCTCCTTCAACCAGATGGCGGCCAACCTCCAGCGTCAGATCGTCCGGCTGGAGGAGATGTCCCGGTTGCAGCGGCGTTTCACCTCCGACGTGTCGCACGAGCTGCGCACCCCGCTCACCACCGTCCGGATGGCGGCCGACCTGATCTTCTCCGAGCGCGAGGACTTCGACCCGGCCGTGGCCCGCAGCGCCGAGCTGCTGCAGGCGGAGCTGGACCGGTTCGAGAGCCTGCTCACCGACCTGCTGGAGATCAGCCGGTTCGACGCGGGCTTCGCCGCCCTCGACGCCGAGCACACCGACCTGGTGCCGATCGTCGAGCGGGTCGCGGAGCGCCTCGCCGGGCTGGCCGAGCGGGTCGGCGTCACCATCGAGCTGCGGCTGCCCGACACCCCGGTCATCGCCGAGGTCGACCCGCGCCGCATCGAGCGGGTGCTGCGCAACCTGGTCGGCAACGCCGTGGAGCACGGTGAGGGCCGGCCGGTGGAGGTCACGCTGGCCACCGACGAGGCGGCCGTGGCGGTCACCGTGCGGGACCACGGCGTCGGTCTCAAACCGGGGGAGGAGCGCCTGGTGTTCAACAGGTTCTGGCGGGCCGACCCGTCCCGGGCCCGGCAGACCGGCGGCACCGGTCTGGGCCTGTCCATCTCCGTCGAGGACGCGCGGCTGCACGGCGGCTGGCTGGAGGCCTGGGGCGAGCCCGGCGGCGGCGCGCAGTTCCGGCTCACCGTGCCGGTGCGCTCCGGCGATCGCCTGGTCGCCGCGCCGCTGCCGCTGATCCCGCGGGACCGCGCGGTCGACGCGGTGCCGCTCGCCATCGCGGCGGCGCCCACCGCCGACGCCGCCGACGGGATCACCGACGGGATCACTGACGGGGCCGCCGAGGTGGTCCGGTGACCCGGCGGCTGCGCACGGTCCTCGCTGCCCCGCTGGTGGGCGTGCTGCTGGCCGGCGGCTGCGGCATCCCGGACAGCACCGAGGTCCAGCGGGTCGGGCCGGGACCGTCGACCGGCGTCTCGACCGGTGAGGACGTCACCCCCACCCGGCACGACCGCCTCGCCAGCTCGGATCGCGCCACCTTCGTGCGCCACTACCTGGAGGCGGCGGCCGGCGACCCGAACACCGCGATGGAACGGGTCAAGCAGTTCCTCTCACCGACAGCCGCCTCGTCGTTCGAGCCGGCAGCCGAGGTCCGGGTCGTCCACCTCGTCGACGACCCGCTGGTCAACCCGGGCAGCGTCGACGTGCGGCTGCGCGCCCAGACCGTCGGTGTGCTCAACCACAACGGCATTCTCGACCCGTCCGCGGACGACTCCCCGCAGGAGTACACGTTCACCGTGTCGAGCACGTCCGGCCAGACCGGGCTGTTCGTCACCAAGGCGCCGCCCGTGCTGCTGATCTCCGACGACGCCCTGGACCGGTTCTACGAGCGGCGCAAGCTCTACTTCTGGAACCACGAGTACACCGGCCTGGTCCCCGACGAGCGGTACATGCCCCGTGACCTGCCGTCGGAGCAGCAGCCCAACGAGATCATCAAGTGGCTGATCGCCGGGCCGTCACCCTGGCTCGGCAACGCGGTGGAGATCCTGCCCGAAGGCACCGCCCTGGACGGCAACGTGCCCGCTCCGAGCGGCGGGAAGCTGCAGATCAACCTCAGTGGTCAGGCGGTGCGCCCGCCCGACGACCAGACCAAGCTGGACCGGCTGCGGCGCCAGCTCATGTGGTCGCTGCGGCGGTCCGGCCAGTGGGACACCCTCGAGCTCAAGGTCGGCAACCAGAACAGCATCGAGTACACCGGCACCGACTACTACACGAGCAACGCGGCCTACGGGCTGGAGACCACGCCGGAGCGTTTCCTCGTCTACAACGGCCAGGTGCGCCGGATGTCCGGCTCGCCGTACGCCTCGGATCCGGTGCCGCTGCTGCGCCCGGAGGACAACCGTTTCGTCCGGGCCGCCGCGCTGGCCGGCTCCGGCAGCCGCCGCTTCGCCGCCGTGGTGGTCAACTCCGGGGGTCGCGAGGAGCTGCGGGTGGGCGCCGGTGCCGCCGACGAGCAGGTCGCCCTCACCAAGATCAGCCTGCCCAAGGGCACGACCGGCCAGCCGGTCTGGGCGATCACCTCGACCGAGCCGGGAGCGCCGGCCATCGGCCTGGTCACGGTCGGCGGCAGGCTCTACAGCTTCACCTTCACCTCGGACAGCGCCTCGTTGACCAAGGTCGACGGGGCCGGCGACGGCATCACGGCAGTGGCGGTCGCGCCCGACGGCCGGCGCGTGGCGCTGGTCTCGCGGGGCCGGCTCTCCGTCGCGGCGTTGTCCACCGCCGGCGCCAGCGTCCGGATGCTGCCCGCGGAGCAGATCCTCACGGCGCCGTTGAAGCAGGTCAGCGCGGTCGACTGGAGCAGCGAGACCTGGCTGACGGTGGCCGGCGTCCGGGCCGACAAGAGCCGGGGGGCCATCTTCGAGATGACCATCGACGGCTCGTTCGTCTCCGAGCGGCTCGCCGACATCGGCACGGAGACCGTGAGCTACCTGACGGCGTACCCGGTGAGCCCGGTCGGCGGCACGGACAGCTCCGACACGATCGCGTACGTGGCCAACGGGGACGCCTTCGACGTGCTGTCCGACCCGGTCCGAATCACGGTGGCCGACCTGGCCGTCCCGGTGTCGAACCCGCCGTCCGGGGTCAAGCCCACCGGACCGTCCTTCCTGCGCTGAGCGGAGCGGCATGCCGACGGCACGGTGGTCCCGGCTGGGCGCGGACCTGGCCGACCTGGTGCTGCCCAGCGCCTGTGCCGGCTGCGGCGCCGAGCGGGTGCCGCTGCGCTTCGGGGTGTGCGCCGGCTGCGTGGCGTCCCTGGAGGCCCTGACGCCCTTTCCGACCGCTCCGGTGCCACCACCACCCGGGATGCCGTTCTGCACGGCTGTCGGGCCGTACGCGGGGCCGGTGCGGGGTGTGCTGCTGGCGTACAAGGAGAAGGGCCGGCACCGGCTCGCCCAGCCGCTGGGATCGCTGCTCGCCGTGGCGGTCGCCGAGGCCGCCCGGCGGGGCGGCGCCGGTCCGCGGACCCCGGTGCGCCTGATCCCTGTCCCGTCGACCGCGGCCGCCGCCCGGGAACGCCACGGTGACCACATGGCGCGGTTGGCCGCACACACCGTGCGGCGGCTGCGCGCGGCCGGCTGGGACGCTGACGTCGTCCAGCCGCTGCGGGCGCTCCCACGGGCCGACTCAGCGTCACTGGACGTAGCCGGTCGCGCTGCGGCGGCTGAGAATTCGCTGCGAATCAAGAGTGCCCGGATCCGGATTCCGCGACGCGGGCCGACGATGAGAGGCACGCTGATAGTGGTCGACGACATCGTCACGACCGGGGCCACGCTGGCCGCGGTGGCGGGTCGTCTGCGGGAGGCGGACATGCAGGTCACCGGGGCCGCGGTCGTGGCGGCCACCAGGCTGCGCGCCGGCCGGTCGCCGAACCGGGTCCGGGCGCCCACCGGGGCCCCGCCAGGGCCGAAAGTCACCGGGTCCGTTCCCCGAACGAGGGGTGACGGGCGGGCGTCGGCAGGTTAGCGTCTTGGTGACGAGGGTAAGCGGCCACGACTTACCCGCCACCGGAGCCAAGCCGACAGCCCGCCTCTTCAGGGGCCCGGCCCGCCGCACCGGAAAGGAGCGTCCTCGTAAGCCGATTCGGTGATTTGCGCGGGTTCGCTCCGTGATCCCGGGCCACACCGAAGCCGGCACACCGCGTCGCAGTACGGCGCCCCCGGCACCCCGTCGCAGGGCGCCCGCAAGATCGTAACGTTGGGGGAGGTCACGAGTGGACATTGTCGTCAAGGGCCGCAACGTAGAGGTTCCCGACCACTACCGGGAACATGTCGCAGACAAGCTGTCGAAGGTCGAACGCTACGACCAGAAGCTGATCAGGGTCGACGTGGAGCTCTTCCACGAACGCAATCCCCGGCAGTCGGACAACTGCCAGCGCGTCGAGATCACCGTGGTGACCAGGGGGCCGGTGATCCGCGCCGAAGCGTGTGCCAAGGACTTCTATGCCGCGCTGGACTGCTCATTCAACAAGCTCGACGGGCGCCTGCGCCGCGCCGCGGACCGTCGCCGCGTGCACCGGGGACGGCACGCGCCGGTATCCGTCGCCGAAGCCACCGCCAAGCTCCCGACCGATCTGCCGAGCCTGACGCCGCAGCCCGAGGAGTCGCCGGTCGCGACCGACCTCATGGAGCACGAGGACAACCAACCCTGGCGCATCGTGCGGGAGAAGGAACACCCCGCCGATCCGATGACCGTCGACGACGCTCTCTTCCAGATGGAGCTCGTCGGCCACGACTTCTATCTGTTCCATGACAAGGAGAGCGGCCGGCCCAGCGTCGTGTACCGGCGCCGAGGGTACGACTACGGCATTCTCAGCCTGGAAGCAACGGCCTGAGCTGAGGAGAAGCCCTCCGGCTGGCGTGCGGTGATCCCGCGCGTCAGCCGTCGAGGCGCACCACGTCCGCCAGCAGATCCTCCGCCAGCAGGGCGTACTGCACGTCATCGCTGCGCCGGCCGTCGCTGCCCGGCAACCGCGAGCGCAGGTACGCCTCCCGCTTGAAGCCCGCCTTCTCCAGCACCCGCTGCGAGGCCAGATTGGCCGGCAGGGCACCCGCGATCAGCCGGGCGACACCCGTCTCGGCGAACGCCCACAACGACACCAGCTGCGTCGCCCGGGTCGCGAAGCCGCGCCCCCGCCAGCCCCGCAGCATGCTGTAGCCGATCATCGCCTGCCCGGTGCGCGGCTCCTGGTAGTACAACCCGATCTCGCCCGCGTGCCGGCCGGTGGCGGCGTCGGTGATCACCATGTCCGCCCGTTCGCCGGCGAGCCAGTGCGCGGCTGCCCACGCGCACCGCCGGGTCACGTCCTCAGCCGTGGGCGCGATCGGCGGCACGGCGGTGGCCACGACCTCCGGCAGGTGGTGCAGCTCGGCGTAGAAATCGGCGTCGTCGCTGGTCAGCGGGCGTACCGTCACGACGCCGTCGGTCAGCTCGCCGCCCGGCAGGTCGGGCAGCAGCCGCTCGGCCGGTCCCGGCTGGTCACCGGCCAGCCGGGCGTAGGCCAGCAGATCGTCGCGGCCGCCGTCGCGGTTGGGCAGCACCCCGCGGCGTACGCCCTCCGGCCGGAAGCCGGCCGCCAGCGCGACCCGCTGGCTGGGCGCGTTCTCCCGGTGGGTGAGCAGCTCGATCCGGGCCATGCCGGTGTGGAACGCGTGCTCGGTCAGCGTGCGCACCGCCGCCACCGCCACGCCGCGGCCGCGGGCCCACGGGCCGACCCAGTAGCCCACCTCGCACTGCCCGCGGTGCGGCACCACCTTGTCCAGGCCGATTCCGCCGAGCAGCCGGTCGGTCAGCGGGTCGGCGATCGCCCAGAGCCCGCCGCCGTCGGCGAACATGCCCGGCGCCACGTCGCGGACGTACTCGCGGGCCTGGGCGTGGGTGAACGGCACCGGCAGCGGTGGCATGAAGCGCTGCAGCACCGGATCGGCGTAACCGGCCACGAGGTCGTCGACGTCGCGCGGCGCGAGACCGCGCAGCCGTACGCCGGGCCCCGACAGAGTCGCAACGATCATGGCAAGTCACCTTCCACCAGCGAGCCCACCCAGCAGTCCCGCCGTCCGCCGCCGGTCCGCAGGGCCTGCCGCAACAGACCTTCGACCGTGAAGCCTGCCTTCTCCGCCACCCGCCGCGATGCATCGTTGCCCACCTCGGCGCGCCACTCGATCCGGCTCAGCCCCAGGTCGGCGAAGCCCCAACGGCAGATCTCGCGCACCGCGGCGCCCGCGTAGCCGCGCCCGCGCGAGCGCGGCCCGACCGCGAAACCGACCTCGCCCACCGCCGGGTCGCCGGTCCGGATCCGCAGATCCACCGAGCCGGCGTACGCGTCCGCGGCGTCGGCGATGGCGAAGACCGCCTCGACACCCCGGGCCCACCGGCGCGGGACGTTGCGGTCCACGTGTGTACGGGCGTCATCCGCCGTGTAGGGCTGCGGCACCCCGAACCAGCGCGCGGTCTCCGGGTCCGAGCGGCACTCGACGATGCCCGGGATGTCGCGGCGTTCCGGCGGGCGCAGGGTGACCACCCCGGCGGGCAGCGTCGGATGGGCCCCGGCGAACGTGCGGGCTGTGCGGCGTACCGGATCGGGCACATCCGTGCCCGCGGCCGTGAGATCGCCGGGCAGCACGGCCCCCAGCCATTTGTCCGGGCTCTCCGGCCCGGCGCCGGGCTGCTCTCCGATCACCGTGAAGCCGAGCCGCAGCGCCGTCAGGCGGGAGGGATGGTTGCCGACCGTGGCCCGCCAGTCGACCCGGGTCAGGCCCAGCCCCGCGCCGAAGGCCCACTGCAACAGGGCGCGGGAGGCCCGCTCGGCGACCCGGCGCCCGCGCGCCCAGGGCGCCGTCCAGTAGCCGAGCGCGGCCGTGCCGGCGCCGCGGTCGATCGCGTTGAGCGTCACGCTGCCGGCCAGCTCCTCGCCGGCGAACACGCCCAGGTCCAGGGCGGTGCCCTCGGCGAGCCGGCGGCGAGCGAACTCGCCGACGAAGGCGGCGGCGTCCGAGATCCGGTAGGGCCACGGCAGGCCGGTGAGCCGGCGATGCAGTTCCGGATCCTGACACGCCCGGCAGACCGCCTCCGCGTCCCCGGCGTGCCAAGGGCGCAGGAGCAAGTCACCGGTACGGATCGCGACCGTTTCCACGCCGACATCGTGCCCCGACACGCCCTGGCCCGGCAAAAGGTTGCGGCGGCCGGTCCGGATGCGCTGTCAGCGAACTTGTCGCCCTGTTTCACCCTCTTTGCGAGGTTAACCGGAGGCTCGGGTCACGGTCGCCCAGACAAGACGCCTACGATGGTTCGGCAGACCGTCTAGGGGAGCGTTGACCCGTGTCGATTTTGGAAAAATTCCTGCGCGCCGGCGAAGGCCGCATGGTGCGACGGCTCAAGGCGATCGCAAACGCGGTCAACTCGATCGAGGACGACTACACCGACCTCACCGACGACGAGTTGCGTGAGTGCACCGAGCAGTTCAAGGAGCGGGTCGCCGACGGCGAGTCGCTGGACTCGCTGCTGGTGGAGGCGTTCGCGGTGGCCCGTGAAGGTGCCCGTCGGGTGCTGGGGCAGCGTGCCTTCGACGTCCAGCTCATGGGCGGCGCCGCGCTGCACTTCGGCAACATCCCGGAGATGAAGACCGGCGAGGGCAAGACGCTGACCGGCGTCTTCCCGGCGTACCTCAACGCGCTGAGCGGCGAGGGCGTGCACATCATCACGGTCAACGACTACCTCGCGCAGCGCGACGCCGGGTGGGTCGGCCGGGTGCACGTGTTCCTGGGCCTGACCGTCGGCGTGATCCTGCCCAACCGGCCGGCCGCCGAGCACCGGGCCGCCTACGAGTGCGACATCACGTACGGCACCAACAACGAGTTCGGCTTCGACTACCTGCGCGACAACATGGCGTGGTCGGCGGCCGAGCTGGTCCAGCGCGGCCACAACTTCGCCATCGTCGACGAGGTGGACTCGATCCTCATCGACGAGGCCCGCACCCCGCTGATCATCTCCGGCCCGGGCGAGCACTCCGCCCGCTGGTACGGCGAGTTCGCCGCCCTGGTGGCCCGCCTGCAGAAGGGCAAGGACGGCGAAGGCGACTACGAGGTCGACGAGGCCAAGCGCACCGTCGCGGTCACCGAGCGCGGCGTCGCCCGGGTCGAGGACCGCCTCGGCATCGACAACCTGTACGAGTCGGTGAACACCCCGCTGGTCGGCTACCTCAACAACGCGATCAAGGCCAAGGAGCTGTACCGCAAGGACAAGGACTACATCGTCGACGAGAACGGCGAGGTCCTGATCGTCGACGAGTTCACCGGTCGCATCCTGCACGGCCGCCGCTACAACGAGGGCATGCACCAGGCCATCGAGGCCAAGGAAGGCGTCGAGGTCAAGCAGGAGAACCAGACCCTGGCGACCATCACCCTGCAGAACTACTTCCGGCTCTACAACAAGCTCGGTGGGATGACCGGTACGGCGCAGACCGAGGCCGGCGAGTTCAACCAGGTCTACAAGGTCGGCGTCGTGTCCATCCCGACGCACCGCCCGATGATCCGCATCGACCACCCGGATGTCATCTACAAGACCGAGAAGGCCAAGTTCAACGCGGTCATCGAGGACATCGCCGAGCGGCACGCCACCGGCCAGCCCGTCCTGGTCGGCACGGTCTCGGTGGAGAATTCCGAGATCCTCTCGACGCTGCTGCGCAAGCGCGGCATCCCGCACAGCGTGCTGAACGCCAAGTTCCACGCGCAGGAAGCCACGATCATCGCGCAGGCCGGCCGCAAGGGCGGCGTCACGGTGGCCACCAACATGGCCGGTCGCGGCACCGACATCCTGCTCGGCGGCAACCCTGAGTTCCTCGCCGCGAGCGAGCTGCGCCAGCGCGGCCTGGACCCGGAAGAGTCCCCGGAGGAGTACGCCAAGGCCCTCGAAGAGGTCCTGCCGGTCTGGAAGGAAGCCTGCGAGGTCGAGGCGGCCGAGGTCATCGCGGCCGGCGGCCTGTACGTCCTGGGCACCGAGCGGCACGACTCCCGCCGCATCGACAACCAGCTCCGCGGCCGCTCCGGCCGCCAGGGCGACCCGGGCGAGTCCCGGTTCTACCTGTCGCTGCAGGACGACCTGATGAAGCGGTTCCGCGCCGGTGCGGTCGAGGCGGTCATGGACCGCTTCAACATCCCCGAGGACGTGCCCATCGAGTCGAAGATGGTCACCCGGCAGATCCGCAGCGCCCAGACCCAGATCGAGGGCCAGAACGCGGAGATCCGCAAGAACGTCCTGAAGTACGACGAGGTGCTGAACAAGCAGCGCATGGTCATCTACGCCGAGCGCAAGCGCGTGCTCGACGGCGAGGACATGCACGACCAGGCCCAGCACATGATCGACGACGTGATCGCCGACTACGTGCGCGCGGCCACCTCCGACGGCTACGCCGAGGACTGGGACCTCGACCAGCTCTGGGTCAGCCTCAAGCGCCTCTACCCGGTCAGCGTCACCATCGACGACCTGGTGGAGAACAGCGGCGGCGAGCGCAGCACCCTCGACCAGGAATACCTGATCGAAGAGCTGAAGAAGGACGCCCAGGCGGCGTACGCGGCCCGCGAGGAAGAGCTCGGCGAGGACGCGGTCCGCGAACTCGAGCGCCAGGTCCTGCTCGCGGTGATCGACCGCAAGTGGCGCGAGCACCTGTACGAGATGGACTACCTGCAGGAAGGCATCAGCCTGCGGGCGTACGCCCAGCGCGACCCGGTGGTCGAATACCAGCGCGAGGGCTTCGACATGTTCAACCAGATGATGGAGGGCATCAAGGAGGAGGCTGTCGGCTTCCTCTTCAACCTCGAGGTCCAGGTCGAGGAAGCCCCCACCGTCACGGTCGACCCGAGCCAGGCGGTCGCCCTGCCGGGCACCTCATCCGACGGCGAGGGCGACTCGCGGGTCGAGGTCCGGGCCAAGGGGCTGGGCGGCAACCGTCGCCCGCAGGCCCTGCAGTACACGGCGCCGACGATCGACGGTGAGGCCGGTGCTGGTGCGCCGCAGATCCAGCGCGAGCAGCAGGCTCCGGCTCTCGGGCTTGGGTCTCCCGTCGTTCCGGCTGGTCCGGCTCATGGGTCGGCCAACCGGCCCCGGAGCTCTGGGCAGGCTGAGGCCAGCAATGGGCCTTCTCGGAATGCTCCTTGCTACTGCGGGTCGGGCAAGAAGTACAAGCGGTGCCATGGGGCGCCTGGGGTTTCCTGATCCTTCTTCTTGAAATACGGCCTCGCAGGCTTTTGCTCTGCGGGGTCGTTTTTCTTTTTGTTTGTGGGTGGTGGGGGTTTGGGGGGGGGGGGGGGGGGGGGTTTTTTGTGGGGGGGGGGGGGGTGGGCAGGGGGGAGCGCCTCCTCTTCGCCCCGCGA
>NZ_JBVJIR010000010.1:247770-249346 GCF_055586185.1 Actinoplanes sp. NPDC051405 | reverse complement strand
TTTTTTGTGTTGTTGTTGTGGTGGGACGACCCTATTACCACCCCCCCCCCCCCCCCCCCCCCCCCCCCCCCCCCCCCCCCCCCCCCCCCCCCCCCCCCCCAAGCCCGCTGTGGGCGCGGAGCTGCTTTTCTGCGGGTGGGGATGTGCAACGGGCCCGGGTTGGGCGCGCTGACTCGTAGCTGCGGGCCTGCGCGGCGCGTGGTTACAGCCGGGCTGGTCGGCGAGCGAATATGTTGCCGGCTGACCCCTGGGTCACGCTTCCGAGCTGTTGCGAGCCACCTCTGGGTGGTTTGTGGTGGGGCTTTCAGTAGGCCAGGTTTACGTGAGCTCGGTGGTGGGTTTCTTGTTCGATCAGCGCCGGCTGCGCGACTCGCCGCATCCTCGACCGCATCGGCGACCGCTGGACCGTCCTGATCGTCGGCGTCCTGGGCGAAGGCGACGCCCGTTTCTCAGAACTGGGCCCTGCATCGAAGGCGTCTCCCAGAAAATGCTGACCCAGACCCTCCGCGGCCTGGAACGCGACGGCCTGGTGCGCCGCACGGTCTACCCCGAGGTGTCGGTCCGCGTCGAATACTGCCTCACCGACGCCGGCCGAACCCTGCTGGAACCTCTCCGAGCCCTCCAGAAATGGGCAATCGAACACCTCCCATACATATCCGCCTCCCAAACCGCCTACGACAACCCCGAATAACCACCCGCGCCGCTTCGCGCCGCGTTGACGGGGTCGGGCTGACTGGGGCCGCGCTGATGGGGTCGCGGTGACGGCGCCTCGGGCCGCGCTGATGGGTCCCGGTAACGGGCCGCGGTGGCGGCGCCGCGGTGACTGGGATCGGGTTGATGGGCCGCGCTGACGAGCTGCGGTGACTGGGGTCGGGTTGATGGGGCCGCGCTGACGAGGTCGCGCTTACTCGGGTCGCACTGACTGCGGTCGGGCCGACGGGGCGCGCACTGACTCGGGCCGAGCTGACTCGGGCCGAGCTGACTCGGGCCGAGCGGATTTGGGCCGGGCTTGCTTGGGCCGGCCTGGACTTGCGCCGACTTGCGTTGCGCCGACTTGCGTTGCGCTGATTCGAGCTGCGCTGACCCGAGTCGCGCCGAGTCGCGTTGCGCTGATTCGAGCTGCGCTGACCCGAGTCGCGCCGAGTCGCGTTGCGCTGACGGGGTGCCGCTGACTGGGTGGCGCTGCGGGAGGGCACTGGCGCGTGCGTGCTTATAAGGTCGCGCTGACCGGAATCGCGCTGGCTCGTGTTGCACTGACTCGCGCCGCGCCGCGCCGCGCCGCGCCGCGCCGACCCGGGTCGTGCCGACCAGAGTTCACCGCCTGACCGCCTGACCGCCTGACCGCCTTACCGCCTGCCCGGCCGGGCCGGCCGGGCCGGGCGGATGCGGTGTCCGCACACAGCTGATCTGCCTGGTCGCTCAGCCCGCAGACAGTGCAAATGCCGGACCACAACGGGCTTGGGGGGGGGGGGGGGGGGGGGGGGGGGGGGGGGGGGGGGGGGGGGGGGGGGGGGGGGGGGGGGGGGGGGGGGAGAGGGGAAAAAAAAAAAGAAGGAGAAGAGGAGGAAGGGAGGAA